>JAQCHP010000064.1 GCA_027619595.1 Planctomycetota bacterium | reverse complement strand
AGGTCTATCTGGTAGGGGCCGGCCCGGGAGACCCGGGACTAATTACGCTACGAGGCGTCGAATGCCTCCGAGCCGCCGACGTCGTTCTCTACGATTACTTGGCGAATTCTCAGTTGTTGCGGCACTGTGCACCCGGTACGGAGTGCATCTGCCTGGGACAACATTCACGAGCCAATATGTGGTCCCAAGCGTCGATCAATGCAGCGCTAGTACGGTATGCTCGGCAAGGATGCCAGGTGGTGCGACTTAAGGGAGGGGATCCGATTGTATTTGGCAGACTGGCCGAAGAATTGTCAGCCCTGCGAGAAGCTCGGATTCCCTACGAAATCGTGCCTGGCATTACCGCTGCACTCGCCGTCGGTAGCCTCACAGAAGTGCCTCTGACGCAACGTGACGAAGCCTCGGCATTGGCAATTGTGACGGGACAGGAGGATCCCAACAAACCAGATTCACTGGACTATGCTACATTGGCCCGTTTCCCTGGCACACTGGCGGTCTATATGGGGGTGACCACGGCAGCCCATTGGACGGCGGAACTCATGTCAGCCGGAAAATCCCCCGACACTCCGTGCCTTGTCGTGAGGTGCTGTAGCTGGCCGCAACAGAGAACCATCCGGTGCCGGCTCGATGAAGTCGTAGAGCAACTGGAGCCCCGACATAAGTTTCCGCCCCCCGTTTTGGTGCTCATCGGAGCGGTCGTTGCTCAGGCGCCAGAGACCGGCTGGTTTGCGTCGCGGCCCTTCATGGGAATGCGAATACTCGTCACGCGACCTGCGAAGCAGATGGACGGTCTTGCGGATCTATTGCGAGTTCAAGGTGCCGACGTTCTGGAGCAACCAGCGATCCGAATCCAGCCTCCGCCCAGCTGGGACGACGTCGATCGCCAAATCGATCGCCTTGGTGATTATGATTGGGTCGTTTGGTCGAGTGCCAACGGTGTTGAGATGTTTCTCAACCGACTGTTACAGCGAGGCCAAGATATGCGTCGCCTTGGCAAGGCACGTCTAGCAGTAATAGGCCCGGGAACAGCTGCCGCTCTACAGAGGTTTGGCCTACGGGCGGACTTGTCGCCTCATGAATTTCGCGCAGAAGCATTGGCGGATGCATTACAGTCGCAGGTGACTGGCCGACGGGTTCTGTTGGTGCGAGCTAGTCGTGGTCGGGAAATCTTATGCGAGCGACTCTCGGGGGCTGGCGCCTTGGTGGAGCAGGTTGTGGCCTACGTAAGTTGCGACGTGACCGAACTCGATCCGTCGGTCCGCGACGCGTACGAAGACGGTGTCGTCGATTGGGTAACCGTTACCAGTTCGGCCATCGCACGGTCTCTCCACTCTCTCCTAGGAAATCGACTGCATCACAGCAAGATTGCCAGTCTGAGTCCGGTGTCGTCTGCTACTTTGCGGGAACTCGGCTACGAACCCACTGTGGAAGCTTCCATCTACACCATGGCCGGATTGGTAGCCGCAGTTGCCGACTATCTAGCGTTGCAAAATCGGCAATAGTCCTTTGTCGAGTTGCAGAATCAAGAGATTGATAGCGGTAACGTAGATGGGTCCGATGTTGCCACCCCACGAACCAATTGCCTGTTGTTGTTGCACGATTTTTTCATAGATGCGGTCGCGAAACTGGGTCCATTGCTCTCCCCCTTCACGATAAACCACTTGCGAATAGTACAGATACGTATAATGCCAATGTCCGAAATGCTGGATTCCATCATCCAGCGAATAGAGTTTTTCTTGGCAATAGCGGAGCATTTCCGGCACGTGCGTGCTGTCATAGTCGCCCGCGTTGTAGAGAGCAGCCAACGCTGCGGCGGTAATTGCAGGACGCGAGGTGCCGCGGTTTTTAAAACTGTACGAAATTCCACCGTCGGCATTTTTGCAACTGTATATATATTGTTTGGCCCGCTCAATCGTGTCGATGGGCACAGGAATGCCCGCATTGCGGCATCCACGCAGTCCTTGGACTTGCGTGATCGTCGTTGATCCCTCGTCGAAGTCGTTTCCTTCTTTAGCGCTCACATAGCCCCAACCACCCGAAGATGTTTGCGCGAATCCGCTGAAGGCGACTGCCTTGCCTAACAACGCCAACAACTCCTCGCGCCGGTCTACGTCGTCTTCTTCACCCAAGATTTGTGACAGAAATAGCATCGCGAAACCATGGCCATACGTATAACGACTATCGTATTTTGGGTCCCCAATCAGGCCGTTGGGATTTGCTTGAGACACGATATAATCCACGGAGCGGCGAATGATTGACGCGTAGGGACCCTGTGTGGCTGTGGACCCTGAACAGAGGAGCGCTAGACCTGCCAGCGAAGTCATCGCGGTCGGATAGGTGCCGCCGGTCCAATGGCCGATCGCCGACTGGTTTTTCTGTAGCCACTCCAGCCCTCTGCGGATCGCCGTGTCGGTGGCTGTATCGTACACCGCTCCTGCGGACTCCCGTGGCCCATACGGCACGACCATTCCTAATCCGGCGGCCGCCGCCCCTCGCATCCAATCGCGACGAGTTATGGAAGCGGTTCGAATTTTCTGACTTCGGCTGGCCATGGAATTCATGGTCGTTACTCCGGGGATAACTCAGCCAACCGTTCGCGCAAGGGTTGCACAATCGAAGCTGGGACAAATCGAGCAAGCCGATCATCGTTGGCGAGCGGGGCGATTTGCTTAATGAGTGTGCTCGAAACATGTGCATACAATTGGTCTGCCATGAGGAAGACCGTTTCAATCTCTGGGTCCAGTTCGCGATTCGCCAACAGCATCGTGATTTCACCTGAGATGTCCGTGAGCGGTCGGATTCCGCGTATCATGATCCGGGAGCCACACTTACGCACAAATTCCACCGCCAACCCACTAAAGGTTTGGATGCGAACGTTGGGTAAGTCCTGCACGCATTGGCGGACCAAAGCAACCCGTTCGTCAGGAGTAAACAACGCACGCTTTTCGACATTGATGCCGATGCCAACAATCACTTGGTCGAAGAGGCGACTGCTTCTTTGGATGACATTCATGTGCCCAAGCGAAAGTGGATCGAACGACCCTGTGTAGACGGCAGTGCGAGCTTCTGGCAACAGACCGATCCTTATTTCAATCCAACCGGGCGTGGGAACGCAATTCATTCTACCGAAGGTGTCGATAATCCGCTATGCAAACTTGTCGGAGAAGCGCTACGAGGCCATGCCACGAAGCGAACGGATCAGCGTGATGCCTATTAGGTCATCAGGAGTGACGCACTCGCTCCATGGCCTCTTCCAGACGCTGCAGGTCTTGTTCGTTGGCATAGCCATGCGCGCTCAGGCGGATCCCCCCACCTCGGCAGCTTACCACAACACCGTGGTCATGGAAAACTCGGCGCACCTGTTCCGGAGAGACATTCGGTATCGAAAAGCAGAAGATCCCCGATTGGTGAATCGCGGGGACCGTCGGGCTCAGGATCTCTGCGCCCCGTTGACGGAGTACTTCGATGGCCGATTCACGAAACGCGAGCACCGATGATTCTATGGGGGATGCTTGGGGTCCCAATCCAAGGTCGGCCAGCAGTTGAAGGCTCGCGGCAAATCCCAGGAACCCTGCCATATTGTAGGTGCCACCTTCAAAGCGAGATGCGTCGGCTCGTAATTTCCACTCAAGTCGGCTGAAATCGTAGCGGTGTTCCATGCTGTTCCAACCGACTTGAGGCGGACGCAAACGTTCAAGGTGTTCCGAGCGGACATAGAAGACTCCAGCACCCTCCGGTCCCAGTAGCCATTTGTGCCCGTCGGCGGCCAGGAAATCAACGCCAGAGGCGCGGACATCGATCGGATGGACCCCCAGTCCTTGGATGGCGTCGAGCATCAGTAGGGCACCACATTGGTGGGCTAGTTCCACTGCTTGCGAGATGTCCCAGCGCCAACCCGACGCGTATCCCACCCAGCTCAGCGATACGATTTTGGTGTGCCGGTCGCATGCCGCCCGTAGTTTGTTTCGATCGGGGCGTCCCTCGAGGACCGGGACCCGGCGCAACTCCACGCCTCGCTGTTGCAGATGCATCCACGGGTAGATATTCGATGGAAATTCATTCTCCAACGTGACAAGGTTGTCCCCCGACTGCCAGGGGAACCCTTCCGCCACAATCGAAATACCGGTGGTTGTGTTGGGAATCAGCGCGATCTCTGCTGGGGTCGCCCCGATGATGCCGGCCGCTAAACCACGACACCGTTCGAGTTCCCGATTCCACCGTGGCCAGGCGGTGTCCCCCTCTTCCGTTGCCTCCCGCAACCATAACTCCACTGCGGCTCGGGTCGGTTCCGGTAGCGGTGATACCGCCGCTTGGTCAAAATAAGCCCACTTTCGCGTGATGGGCATCGCCGCTCGAAATCGTTCCCTCGTTGTCAGAGGGACGTGTGCTAGCAAGGGCGCGTTGTAATCCGGCATGTCCATCGAGGTCTTCCCGGGTCGAGTGCGACCCGAATCGAGTTTCGGCGAGAGATTTGCGATGCTCGCATGGGACTCATGCTATTGTATTTTGGGTCTACCCTGCGGATCACGGCGTGACACCAAGATTGTATGGATTATACTGGCCACGTCGGGTGGGACGGATTAGAACGTTTCTCCGTTTTCGGCGGGTCCCCAGGTCGACCGCCATCGAACGTAAAGAAGAGGCGCATGGCAAGAGGTTTGACAATTATTGGAATGGTCGTGGCCATTCTCTTGCTAGTGCTTTTCTCGTTGGACTTGGCCATCAAAGTGCCGTTCCAGCGCTTTAGTATCCTGATGGATGTCTCGTTCGTCGTATGCGCAGTGTTGGTCGGCTATATGAGTTGGTCCACGATGAAGGAACTCGACTGACGGTTGCCGTTGCCGAAACTGGCACGTTTGCCGATACTGGCGCTGTGGAGCTTGGGTGTGGAGCCGTCCACTTCGCCGCTCAGCTCGTACGACTCCCATTCTCCGCCGGTCGTCCTAGGCCGCTTTGCGCAGGATGGAGCACGCGGACGAACGTTCGGGAACTCTCAAGTGCTCGACGAACTGCGACATCGTTTCCACGTTGAGTCGTCCTGCTTGTTGGATTTCAGAGAGATTTCGCAACAGTCGCTCGAGCGTACGTAGGTCGGACATATTCCGTCCCGTAAATTGATCACCGTGGATGACGATATGTCCGACTTGGCCGCTGGCAACGGACTGAATGAGCCGTCGCGTGCCCCCGGCGGGATTCCACACCCAATTCAGCTGATCGGGCAACTGACGGCTGGCGGGGATGTTCCAGAGTCCATGGCGGAGTGCATAGGGGAGCCCAGTCTGTTCTCTCGTGGGACGCTGGTCATCTTCTCGGACCGAACTGACCGCAAACTTGCGAACCAAGTCGAGATGCGGCAACGTCCTGCCCGGCAGTACCGCCAGAGACCGAATCGAGATTCCGCGGTCCCCAGCAGCGGCCAACAGACGCTGCAACTCCGAACCGAACAGGCGTCGGTCGGTTCGTGGACCGGCCCAAGCATCCCGTACCATGAGCGAAATATCATGCTTGACACCCGCATGGGACAATAGCTCCGGTAGCGGCGAGGCGTGGGGATCTTGCAGCGACCACGTGCTGGCGAGCTGAAACCGTTGTAGCAATCGGATCAACTTATCGGCGGGGAATGCCTGCTGTTGAGATGTTGCGGTAGACGATGACGGCCAGTCGACCGACAGAACCAGGACAGACGATGGAAGACGTAATCGCACGGGAGGAATCCTCCTTGGAATATCGGATTCGCGGGGTGGGGTTTGCCGGCGACAACATCGAATACGGTTTCAAAACGCGATTCAGGACGCCGCAGCATTATTGGTCGGCTATCCGGCGCCGCTGGCTCGACCTCGATTCCGGCCGACAAGTGGAATGGAAAAAAGTGCTGATTGCAGCGGTCGTACGCCACGGAACGAGGAATCATTCGGTAGGGATCACGAGATGAAGTCGGCACGACTTTGCCGCATCAAGCGCGACGCGTCATACGCCGTTTGGATCATGGCGTTGACCACTCGTCCATCCTGCCCGGTAATTCGAGGGGGAGTTTCTTCTAGTAGAGAACGGACGAAGTCCTCGATGAGCGGTGCGTGCAGATTGGGGTTTACAGGTAGGTTTTCTTCGTGAGTCTGGCCATCGATTTCCCAGACGAGTTGCCCCGAATTGAGTGGTTTGGCGACGACACGCCCCCGCGAACCGGTGACGATCAATTCGTCGGGTATGTGTTCGGCGCTAAAGTAACACTGCAAGACCCCTTGGACTCCGTGCGGATAGGCAACTACGACCGACGCACAACTTTCGACTCCGTATTCGGTACCCGGATTGGAACACAAGGCAGTTACGCTCTGTGGCGTCCCGGCCAGCGCGTTCATTAAATCCAAGCGGTGACTGCCGATATCCATGAGGGGTCCGCCCCCACCCAGTGCTGGATCCAATCGCCAGCCCCGCTCTTCTGCTTCGGTGTAGGGGAAGCCATTCCCGGTTTGGGCGTAAATTGTGAGGAGCTTGCCAAGTTGGTTTGAATCGATGGCCTGCCGGATACGTTCCACGTGCGGATAGAATCGGCGGTAGTAAGCAACGCCGAGTCGTCGGCCATGAACTTCTGCAGCATCGATCATGGAATCGCACTCGGCAACCGTCATGGCCATCGGCTTTTCGACCAAGACATGTTTACCGTATTCCAGGCCCGCCACCGTTTGTGCCGCATGGCTTGCCACCGGCGTGGCGATGTACAGCGCATCGATGTCCGGGTTCTGCAGCATTTTTTCAAAGGTCGAGTATCCTTTCAGTACTCGAAACGACGCGCAGAATTCAGCTAATCCCTTTTGATCTCGCTGGTGGGCACCTTGCAACTGACAGTTGGCGTGATCGATGATGGCACGCGCAACGCGTTTCTTAACAATATCGCCGCAGCCCACGATCCCCCAACGTATTCGTCGTGTTGCGTTGGACGTCGGCTCAGTAGGGTTTGTCATTTGTGACGCAAGGGAAAGAAGTCCGCGAAGGTCAACCCACAAGAGTTACTTGCGGGTTCACTGCAAGGGCTAATTAACACCATCACTGTCGCGAGAAGGTCGATCGCGCAGATGCCGTTTCAAGTAGAGTGCCCGTTCGATGTTTCGGTCCTCAGTATCCAGTTCCAGGCCGCGGATTTTCTGCAAATGTGCCGGCTGAGTGTGGATAAACAACTGATTGATCGTAGGGATTTCCAAATCGTCAATCAAACCCAAATTGACTCCCATCCGCACGCTCGACAAAAGATGCATCGTTTCTTCACTGCTAATCGTCTGCGCCGTCCGCAGAATGCCGTAGGCACGACTGACACGATCATGGAGGTCCCGCTGACTCTCTCGAACGAGAAAGTCGCGTGCCTGACGCTCATATTCAATGAGCACCGGGACGACGTCGCCGACTTGCCGCATCAGATCCTCTTCGGATCGTCCTAATGTGATTTGGTTGCTAATTTGGTAGAAGTCCCCGGTCGCCCGCGAGCCCTCTCCATACAGTCCACGGACGGCAAGGCTAATTTTCTGCAAGCCCCGAAATACTTTGTCAATTTGTTGTGTCATCACCAAGGCGGGCAGATGCAGCATAACACTGACTCGCATGCCAGTCCCCACGTTAGTCGGGCAAGCAGTAAGGTAGCCAAGTTTTTCGTGATACGCATAATTGACTCGCGACTCAATCAAGTCGTCGATATCGCTAATTTGTTGCCAAGCCCCAGCCAGGTCCAGTCCGCTTTTCATGAGCTGCAGACGAAGATGGTCTTCTTCATTCGTCATCAGGCTGAATTTTTCGTGGCAGTCAATCGCTACGGAGCGTGCGCCCTTGCTTTCCGCGAGTTCGCGGCTGATGAGTTGACGCTCGACGAGGAACTGCCGGTCGACACTTTCGAGTCCGTTGACGTCGACATACAAGACATCGTGCAAAGCCGCAGAGTCAACGACCTGTTCTCGGATCACACGTTCAACGGCCGCACGGTCGTGGTCGGTGCACTTGCGAATGAAGGGGAAGTCAGCCAAGTTTCGGGCCAATCGAATCCGGCTGCTAATGACGATGTCCGATTCCGGGCCAGAGCCGCGCAACCACTCCCCGCTTTGTTTGGCAAGCTGTTCGAGCGTGTGGTTTGTCTTCATGTTGCTGGGGGATCTGAGGCTGTAGTATCGGAGGCTGTAGGATCGGATGTTGCGGGATCGGATGCTTTGGGATCGGCTTCAGCGGTCTTAGTTTCCTGCAATCGACGGATAAGGTCGCGAATCTCGGAGGCCTTCTCGTAGTCCTCGCCAGCGACAGCATCTTTCATATCGCGTCTCAAGCGAATAAGTTCCGTTTCCACTTTGGTGCGACGGGTCGCTCGTTTGGGGGTCTTTCCCACATGCTTGGTTTCACCATGGATGCTCACGATGAGCGGCTCAAGTTCGTTGGCAAAACACTCGTAATCGTGGGGGCAACCCAAACGGCCTATGTTCCGAAACTCAAAAAAAGTTATGCCGCAAATGGGACAAGCCTGCTGGTCCAGCCGCGAAAGTTCTTCTGCCGTGTGTCCCACTGACCCGGGGGTGCTAACAATCGGGACGAGCGCAGGAGCCGTCGGTGACTTGCCTGCCTCACCTTGGGACAGGTACTGCCGAGCGTGATCCTCACACAGGTGGAGTTCCTGGATCTCTTCGCCCGTGAGCTCCGTGATATGAAAGGCGGCGGGCTTTTCGCAAAGCTGGCACTTCATTTCGAAGTTTTCCTTGTTCTGCTGCAAGTCCTTGTGTCACTATACGTTAATCACCGTAGGGATTCTATCAGCAGGTCGGTTGGTGTCAAGGTTGATGTGATGGGAGTTGAGATCCTAGCCCACCCCTGCTAGTCTTTCCGCTATGCCGAAACGACTTACGTATGACGACTTCGCTCAACTCGCGCAACGTGCATCGCTCGTCCCCGTGCACGTGACTCTCCTGTCGGATTCGCTGACACCGGCCTCCGCCTTCCATAAGCTGGATCAAGGGGGACCGGCGTGCCTTTTCGAAAGCGTGATCGGTGGCGAGAAGGTGGGGCGTTATAGCTTCCTCGCCTGGGATCCCTTTCTGCAAATGACAGCCTTTGGGAACCACGTGACACGTACTCCACGGTCGGGTACCCCCGAAACGGTCCGCGTGGCGGACCCTTTACAAACTTTGCGCGATGAACTGGCGAAGTACCCAGTTTCGCACGACTTAGTGCCCGGTTTGCCACCGTTTGTGGGGGGGGCGATCGGCTATGCTGGCTATGATGTCGTACGTTACTCCGAACGGTTACCCAATCCACCTCACGACGACCGACAGCTTCCCGATCTTGCGTTCGGCTTCTACGACCAGTTAGTCGTATTCGACAATGTCCAAAAGACAGTGACAGTCATCGTCCTGCAACGGACAGAAGGACCGAGCAACTGCTCGGTTGCCTATGAAGAATCGCAGCGGCGGCTGGATCGTATTGTACAACGCCTGTCAGCGCCCGAACCGCAGCTAGAAATTGCGGAAATCGACCTGACGTCCACCCCTCCGTTGGACTACACGTCCAATTTCCAGCCCGACCAATTTCGCCGCGCGGTTGAAAAATGTGTTGAATACATCCGCGCCGGTGACATTTTCCAAGTGGTCATCAGTCAACGTCTGAAAATACCGCTCCAGGTGAGTTCGTGGGAAGTCTATCGGACACTGCGCGCCGTGAATCCCAGTCCATTCATGTTCTTTCTCCGCACGCCGCATTGTGACTTAGTGGGGAGTTCTCCCGAGATCATGTGCCGTGTGGTCGATGGCGTGGTGACGGTTCGGCCCTTGGCGGGTACTCGTCCACGCGGTCGTACGAACGAGGAAGATGTTGCTCTCGCAGAAGAACTGCTCGCCGATCCCAAAGAGCGCGCCGAACATATCATGCTCGTTGATCTCGGGCGTAATGACGTGGGGCGTGTGGCCCAGTACGGCACGGTCAAATTGAGCGACGTGATGTCAATCGAACGCTACAGCCATGTGATGCACATTACCTCCAACGTCACAGGAACTCTGGCTCCAGGCAAGGATGCTTTTGATGCGTTGCGTGCCAGCTTGCCCGCCGGTACCGTGTCGGGGGCCCCTAAAGTTCGCGCTATGGAAATCATCGACGAGCTGGAGCCGCACCGCCGCGGACCGTATGCCGGAGCCGTCGGCTACATCGACTATGGCGGAAACATGGACACCTGCATCGCACTCAGAACGATTGTTGTTCGAGATAACGTTGCTTACGTCCAGGCGGGTGCGGGCATCGTAGCTGATAGCGTCGCCGAGAGTGAATTTCAGGAAACGCTCAACAAAGCACGTGGTCTCCTGAAGGCGATTGCCATTACCGAAGCACGTGTCTCTGGATCGTAGTTGTACGTTCGGGAAATTTCTTTCCCGCAACGCAATGGCTCGTGGAGTTGCCGGAGCCGCCTTCCCCCGAACACTACTCGCGCGACTGCGGCATGATTTCGAGTTCTAACGTTGCGTCGCCGCGTCGCACCTGAATCTTGGTGCCCCGCCCGAGCCGGAGCGCCTCGATCGCATAGGTGTAGTCATAGATATTTTCAATCTTCTTTCCAGCGAGTTCCACGATGACATCCCCGGCACGAACGCCCGCCTTTTCGGCCGGACCTCCTTTGGCCACTCCCGACAATTTGACGCCCGGGGTCCCCGTCTCCGCGTAGTCGGGAATGGTGCCCAAATATGCGCGTAGTCGGCCGCTCCGTTGGTCCGGGGCCCCCTTTTGTGGGACGACAAAAGCGGGCGGGGCATCCTGGCACGCCACTTCCAATGCAATGCGACCCATCAATTCGGCAATTCTCGCTGCGGATTCGTATTCCAGTTTGTCGGGCGTGTCGCGGGGAGTGTGATAATCGCTGTGACTCCCCGTGAAGGCGGATAAAATCGGGACCGATCGCACATAAAACGAACTCGCGTCGGTTGGGAGATAGCTGTCGTCTTGTAACGTAACAGGAAGTCCGACCGGGACATTGCATTGTTCGATTAGTTGCGTCCAACCTGACGAAGAATTGATGCCTTGCAGGACAAGCTTTTCCTCAAACCTCCCGATCATGTCGAGGTTCAGGCAGGCCGAAATTGTCGGGTACATTGTTTCGGCACCCTGCATCCACGACTTGACGAAGTGATTGGAGCCCAAGAGGCCCAACTCTTCCCCGGACCAAGCTGCGAATACGATATCGCGTTTTCTGGGTTTGGCATCCTTCTTTTGTATATCGCGACGCGAAAGCGACTCAGCGATCTCCAGCATCCCAGCGACACCCGACGCATTGTCGTCGGCCCCCACATGGATCCCATGTTGTTCGTCGTCACGGGCGAGTGACGAGGCGTTCGCACCCGTACCCAAGTGGTCAATGTGGGCACCCACGATCATCGATTGGTCAGTCGGTTCGTCGGCTGGAAGGCGGGCGAGTACATTTCTTCCGGTTCGCTTTTCCTGTTGGATATCTACGGTTGCCTGAAGTGGTGGACCAGGGATCGCAAATCCGACTTGAGGAGAACCTTGGTCGAGTTCGGTTTGCAGCTTGGCGAGATCTTTTCCGGCCGACGCCAGCCATTCGGTAGCGACCTGAGTATGGAGCGTCAGGACGGGCAAACTTGTGGAAGATTGCGACCCGTCGAACTGTAGCGGGATCAGCGGTTGGCGAAAATTGCTGCGTGGGCCGTTGGTCAGCAACAGTCCGCGTGCCCCGCGGTCACGGAGCAACATCGCCTTGTATCGCAAGGTACTGAATCGCGACAGATGCTGGCGCTGTGCATCCTCCACATCTTGCGGCATGTCGCGCAGTGCGAGAACCCAACGATCTTTGACCTCTAGGTGTACAAAAGAATCGTATTCCGCCACGGTCCCTTCTTGAGGAGCAACAATCCCGTACCCTGCAAAGACGATCTCTGCGTTGGCAAAGTCGCCCGTTGCGGAGAAGGAGAGTGGCCTCCATTGTTCGTCGACTTGCCACTGCGTCTCGCCACGTTGTAGGACATTGCGTGCGCCGAGTGACACGCCGGACGTAAAAGCGAAAGGTTGAAAAAACGACCCATCATCGCCGGCCGGTTCGAGTCCTAGGTGGTCAAAGTAGGCGGCGACGTACTCCGTGGCCCGCAATTCGCCCGAGGTACCGGTCAGGCGTCCCCCCAATTCGGGTCGGCATAGATAGTCAACATGTCGAACCAAGTCGATTGCGGCGTAGTCGCGCGTGGCGGCTTGGAACGATTTTTCGGCGACTTGCCGTGCCTCGACCGTCTCCACCGTTGATCCGATGTCGTGGGCGGCCGCCGGCAAAGGTGGTTCGGCGGTCATCGGGGCTTCCAAGCCGAGCTTCTCCAGAGCCTGTTCGTGATTCCACTTCGCTAGAAAAAGTTGCGACTGTCGCGCGGCATTGCGTTGTGAAGTCCAGAGCAGCTGTTTGCCATCGGGCGAAAATGCAGGAAGGCCGTCAAACCCTTCTTGTTCCGTAACGCGGATTGGTGGTGACGCTCCCGCTGCATCGACGATATACAATTCGAAGTTGCTGAATCCATGGAGGTTGGTGGTGAAGATCAAATACTGGCCCGAGGGGTGGTAAAACGGTGCCCACGACATGGCTCCTAGTCGCGTGATCTGACGTACGTCTGATCCATCACGGCGCATCGTGTGGACTTCGGCCAGTGCACCATTTTCACTGAATCGTCGCCAGCAAATGCGAGTACCATCGGGCGAAAAAAAAGGGCCTCCGTCATAGCCCGGTGAGTGTGTGAGCTGTTGAAGTTCGCCGGTCAAAGTGTCCAGCAGGTAAAGTTCCATGAAGTACGACGGATCGCGTTCCAATTGCGTAGTTTCTTCCAGGGAGAGTTTGCGTGCATAAGCTTGCCGGTTCGACGCAAACGCCACAAACCGCCCATCGGGGGACCAGCTGGCCTCGGCGTCATATCCACGTTCGTGCGTGAGCTGTTGCAGTTCACCTGTTTTTAAGTGTGCTACAAAGAGGTCGTACGACTCGTCGTAGTCCCACGCATATCGCTTTTCTTGGCCACTTGCTCTCAATTCGATTTCGGCGCGTTGTTTTTCTTGAGCCTTCGGATCAAGGTGAGTTGATGCAAAAAGCACCCGTTGATGATCGGGATGGATCCAGGCGCAAGTCGTTTTGCCAATTCCCGGCGACACGCGTGACGTCTCACCTGACTGCAAGTCCAACAAGAAAATCTGGTAGAAGGGGTTTGTTGCGTCCCGTTCGCTCTGGAACACGATGCGCAGGCCATCGTCTTGGAAGTAGCCCTCCCCGGTGCGTTTGCCGCTAAACGTCAGCTGGCGGACGTTGGTAATCCATTCCTTTTCGGTTGCTGGCGTCGATCCGACAACCACGGTCTGTAGGCTCGATAGAATCAAGGCACCGAGGAAAAGTGTGCGCCAGCGTGACGAACAGCGGCGCATTGGATTACTCATCGTGATGCACAGGGTTGCCATGTACATGGTAGGGCTGTTCCTTAGGGTACATCCACACTGTTTACTATTTTGTGGAATTATGAGCTGGGCGAGAAATTCGTTCCGGTGAGTCGTTCATAAGCTTCGATGTATTTGTTACGAGTTTGGTCGACAATCGTATCGGGTAGGCGGGGTGGTGGACTGTTTTTGTCCCAGTCAGAAGATTCGAGCCAGTCGCGAACGAACTGCTTGTCAAAGGACGCTTGAGCGCGGCCTGGTGCATAGGTATCGAGTGGCCAGAAGCGGGAACTATCGGGTGTGAGAACTTCATCGACGAGCGTGATTTGGCCGTCGACCCAACCCCATTCAAATTTTGTGTCTGCCAAGATAATTCCGCGGCTGCGCGCATAATCGGCGTTTTGCTGGTAGATGTCGATGCTCATCGACCGCAATTGTTCCATCAATTCTTGTCCTACAAGTTCGGCCATTCGATCGGGCGAAATATTCTCGTCATGTCCAGTTTCGGCTTTTGTCGCGGGTGTGAAGAGGGGCTCTGGAAGTGCAGCCGATTCACCAAGTCCCGACGGAAGTCGAATGTTGCAAATCGTCTGGCTCCGTTGGTATTCCTTCCAGCCCGACCCGGCCAAATACCCTCGGACGACACATTCGATCGGAATTACTTCCGCCTTTTTTACCAGGATCGCGCGGCCACACAGGCATTCACGGTCGATCGACTCGGGCAGTCGCATTTCGTCCACATCGTCGGTGATGATGTGATTGTTCGTCGCCAGCCGATCGAACCAGAATTGGCTAATCTGGGTCAGGATTCGACCTTTGTCGGGAATCCCATTGGGAAGGATATAGTCGAACGCACTAATGCGGTCCGTACTGATCATCAACAGGGAGTTTCCCAAATCGTAAACGTCGCGGACCTTGCCGCGCCGCAGGGGAATCCCCGCGAAATCTGTGCGCAATAATACGTGATTACCCACGTGCGTTTTCCTCTTAGAACTCGATTCGCTGGTACTTTTCCCACAAAATGGCCCTATTCAACCCTCTAGAATGTAGCAGGTGCTGATGTTCTCGGCGAGTCGCGAGCGCTGTGGGAAAGGCGTATTCTTCCCCCGGTTATCCAGACTCGATACACTATTCCGAGTTCTTCTGGCAGGGTCCTGACGCGTCGCAGTTTCGGCGTCTTGTGCGATAGAAACGATGGGCGTATTCCGCTTCCAACTGACTGACGAAAGTATCCTGACACCGGAGGCTGCGCAGAAGGTGTACCTTGCGAGTGGCGAAGGGATTCCTTGGCGCTGCAAGCTGGAAGTGTCGGGCGCGGAGCTGCGAGTACATCGGGCCATATCGGACTCGGGGATTTTGCACGTTCCTTGGCATATACCCAGCCGCGGACCGATTGTGCTTACGACCGCCAATCTTCGCGAACAGGCAGAACCCTACGATCTCGCCATAGAACTCGCGCGCGGTACGCTGTTTCGCCTGAAGAACCAATGCGTCATCTGGGAACTTGCTGGTTTGGAGACACCGCCAGCACTCAACACGCAAATTCGTCTGGCTACCGACAACTTCTTGGAGTGTGTGTTTGCGACCGATCCGGCCAAACGGTTGGAACAAACGAATGCTTGTTTATTGGCGGCCTTAGACGCGATTGATCTGTTGGTCGACGTTTTTGTGGATCAAATCGTGGCGACACGACGACAGGACACGAAACCGCAACCCACCAAGTGGCTGGCGTGTCCAATACGCAACTACCGTCCAAAAGGACGGCAGGAACGTGAGTTGCTCGCCGCATTCAACGGCGCGGTCGTCTCCCCGAACTGGAAGGAAGTCGAGTCGGTTGAGGGCGAATATCGTTGGGACGCGAGCACGGATGCAGTGCAATGGTGTGCCAGTCACGAGTTGCGATTGTGCGTTGGTCCTTTGGTGCGCAACACCCCGGCTTACCTGCCAAATTGGCTCTACCTGTGGCAGGACGATGAGGATTCCCTGGCGAATTACTGCGCTAGCTACGTGCAATCTGCCGTTCGACAATTTGAGGGAAACGTCGGATTGTGGAATGTTTGCGCAGGCTTTCATGCTGCCGGCGCCTTGGAGATCCCTGAAGAATCTGCTGTGCGATTGATTGCTGCTATGGTTGGAGGGGTGCGACAAGTGGATGCACGCACTCCGTTGATTGTGAGCTTTTCACAGCCGTTCGCCGAATATATGGCCAACGAAAGCCGGGAACTGTCTCCCTTGCACCTGGCCGATGCCCTGCTGCGTGCCGAACTGGGAATCTCCGGACTGGGGATCGATGCTTGTTTCGGGGACGGTCCCCACGATTCGATGGCTCGCGATTGGTTGCAATGGAATAGCCACCTGGATGTGTGGTCGCAACTCGAAATTCCACTCATCGTCATGTTGAGCGGACCAAGTTCCACGCCAAACACGGAAAGTTCTCCGGGGTACTGGGGCAGCCAAGAGCAGTTACTCCAGCGTTTCGTACCCCTTTGTCTCGCCAAACGGAACGTTCACGGAGTCGTCTGGAATCAGCTCAGCGACGCCGACTCAGGTCTCCCCCTGCATGGACTCATCGACCAACGCGGGAAATCTAAGCCCGGATTACTGCAATTGCGGAAGATCCGCGAGTCGCGCTTTCCTTAAACGCGATTTGAACACTACGGCGAAAAGTCCTCTTCCGGTTTGTTCGGCCGCGTACCGGCGAGACAATTGAGTACGATCACCACGCACAACATGGTGCAAGTGGCCGAAATGCCAATCAAGTTAGGGTGCAACGGACAAGCAAAACTGGCATACCAACGATCGGTTGCCGGTTGACGCAAAAAAGTTCCCCAAAATAACACGGGGACTGTACTGGCGGTTCCGAGCGCGGCGACCCAACTACGCGTATTCGGAATTAGCCAGGCCACCAAGAAGAGTCCCAATAATCCACCCCCAGCGGTCCCCGCATATTGCCACCAGATGTCGGTGATCCCTCGTGCTTCCTTCTGATAGACCATATACAGCAACGCAGCCGCCAACGTACCCGTGCAACCGATGACAACGGTCGAGCATCGCAGAATCGAAACCTCTTGCCGTGGCGTAAAATCGCCAAAAAACCGTCGCGCGAAATCGGTCAGAATGACCGTCGACGTGGCATTGAGACTGGAATCGATCGTGCTCATCGCCGCTGCCATGATCGCCGCCACAACAAGGCCAGTGATAGGAGCTGGTAATGCATGGCGAATAAAATAAGGGAAAACTTGGTCGCTTCGTAGCGGAAGGCCATCCACGATCGGAGGAGTCGGGTACTCCACCACGAGCCCTGAACCGATCAGTATAAAGACGATCGATAAAGGGACATAACTCAAAGCTCCTAGCCATACCGAACCGGCAGCTGAACGTTCCGTCGTCGTCGATAAGTACCTTTGCACGTAGTTTTCGTCGGTGCCATAGTTCCGCACGTTTTCACTCAATCCGTATACGAACACGACAAAGAGTGTGCCTCGAGTCAAATCAAACAACTCAAACCATGGTCTTCCTGACTGTGTTGCCGCGTCCCATGCGCCGAACGTCGTCTTGGCCGCGGGAAGGCTAGCAAAGAATTCGCTCACTCCTCCGGCGTTGGCAATTAAGATCCATAGGCACCAACAGGCTCCAATCGACAGGATGATGATCTGTACTACGTCGGTCCAGATCACAGCCAGCAGTCCACCTACCGTGTCGTAAACAATCACCGCCAATCCCAAAACGATGATTGTGGGTAAGACCGGAAGGTTCAGGAGAGGTCCTGCTGCAAACGATACCAGCAAGAGTACAGTGGCCGTGCGCACCAATTGCAACACGATATATGACAATGCGCCGTAAAGTCGTGCCCACAAGCCAAACCGTAGTTCGAGAAATTCATATGCCGAATAGCGGACATGCTTCCGATACAGCGGAATGAAATAACGCGAGGCAAACCAAGCTGCGACCGGCAGTGCCGCACCAAACCAGAATATGTTCCAGTTCTGTGAATAGGCTTTTTCCGGCACACCCATGAAGGTAATGCTACTTGTAAACGTCCCCAGGACCGAAAGTCCCATCGCCCATCCCGGGATGTTCTTGCCTCCCAAGGAATACTCGTCAGCCGTCTTGTTCCGACCCGATAACCAAAAGCCTACCAACAGCACGCCAGCCAGATAGCACCAGATGACCAGCATTGGTACCGAAAAAAGGTTGTCCATGTTTTGCGAGCCTTGGTAGGAATAGTTGTTGGTTGCTCGTGCGCCGAGTACATCGACGACATCTGTGGGGGAATGCGAGTATGCTTGGCAAGTGAACCTGAGCCCATTGTGCTAGATCTTTGGAGCCATCGTCCGAATGATTGTAGGGCAGCCGGAAGGCTTTGCCGAGTTCACATAACCGCCTACTGGTCGGAACGGATTCCGAGGACAAGCTGCCGGTTGATGTGCATGGATGGAGTGCTCTAGAATGCTGGGATGGAGGCCATGTCAGTTTGCCGCAACACATCACACAGCCTTGCCAGTTTCCATGAGGTGCCGTTTTTTGTGCGGTCGAATCCGCGGCACATGGTGTTCGACTTGAGCGTCCAGAAAACCGACGGAGAGGGGCGAACCCATGCAAGAGATATCGCAAGAACTTGCGGGGTTGGTTGCCCAGAGCGAAAACTATGCCGTGCAGTTCGTAGATCGTCTGCTGCGGGAGGCCGTGGCGATGGGTTGGAGCAATCTCCACCTGCAACCGGTTCCGCTGGGGCTGGAAGTCCGTGTGCGCCGCGATGGGATACTCCAGCAGTTGGGCGTGTTTCCCCGTGGCTCAGCGTCTGACATTGTGATGCGATTGAAGGTCCTGGCAGATCTGCTCACTTACCAGCAAGAGATTCCGCAGGAGGGGCGTCTTCGCGATCCGAGTCGATTTCAGTTGGAGATGCGCGTCAGTACCTTCCCCACGCTGCATGGCGAACGAGCTGTTGTGCGCTTGTTTGGGGCGCAGAGCGTACCGATGGATTTATCGCAATTAGGACTGCCCGTACCCATACAATCCCAACTGGAAGACTTACTCTCGGAGACTCACGGGGCGATATTGATTACTGGGCCTGCGGGGAGCGGCAAGACAACTACCGCCTACGCGTGTTTGCGCTATATAGCTCAGGATGCGGAACGAGGACGCAACATCATGACCCTGGAGGATCCGATCGAATGTGCGTTGGACGGCGTCTGTCAAACGCAGATTCGTCCGCACGTTGGTCTCAATATGGAAAACGCCCTCCGTTCCCTGTTGCGACACGATCCCGAAGTTGTCTTGGTGGGAGAGCTGCGTGACGCCAGCGTCGCCGCAATTACGATGCAGGCGGCGTTGACTGGACAGTTGATCGTGTCGACCTTTCACGCTGACGACGCGGCGACTGCCGTAGCGCGTCTGTTGGATATGGCGGTCGAGCCTTTCTGTGTACGGAGCGGATTGTTGGCTGTCTTGAGCCAACGACTCGTGCGGCGGCTCTGTTCGTGCAAGCAATCGGTCGATCCTACCCGCTGGGGCTTTTCGATGGGTGAGGCTTGGATGCCAGCGGGTTGTGGAGCGTGCGCACAGTCCGGGTATCGGGGACGATTTTTATTGTCCGAACTGCTGACTCTCGAAGATCCTCGCTGGGGACGTCATGTCCTGGGCCGTAGTGATGCCACCGTCTTGCAGCAGTGCTTCGAAGAGTTGGGGGGCGTATCGTTATGGCAGCAAGCCCAACAATCGGTCTTTGGCGGACTCACAAGCCCCCAAGAAATTCGCCGCATCTTTGGGGCACGCCGAATTTCGGACGTCCAACGCTAAGAGTCGATGTCAAGTTATCTTAAGATTTGGCAACTCGTAACTGGTCATCGACCTACGGGCCGTGAACGGTTGTTGGCCTGTCAAGAATGATTGGCGAAAGAATTTGTGCCCCAGTCCTAGCCAGCCAATGGCGATCATAGCGCCGATCGCTACACAGCGGCCTTGAATCGCTCGACATGTACGCACATCGCTTTCTTGGCAGTCTCCACATCGCCGTCGCGTAGCGAGTCAATAATGCCTTGGTGATCGGCAACCGCGAGGGACCAAAGACTGGACGAAGAGGTTTCCCGCAATCGCTGGAAAAAAACTTGAAGGAGTTCATTAAAGGCCATCATGAATCGTAACCCGCTACCTGCCATAAGCCTGTAATGGAATTCAAGGTCGGCTTCAGCCCATCGGGCGAAATCGTTCGAACCGACGAGATCCCTCAGCTTTTTATTTTGTTCATTAAGAGACGTGTACAGTTCAGCGTTGTTTTTCATTTGGCATGCGACGTGTTCTAAGCAGCCAGTTTCCACGATCTTGCGTGTCGCAGCCAGTTCGTCGACGGAATAGTCACCCAATGCGAAGTGAAAGCTGAGGTACCGTGAGAAACGTTGGACGTCCACTTGCCCTACCGTCAAGCCGCGCCGTGGCGCTGCATCAATGATTCCGAGAAAGCCAAGTGCCTTGGCGGCCTCACGGACACTCACTCGACTTACGCCAAACTGGCCGGCCATCTCACCCTCAGTTGGAAGGCGGTCACCGGGTTTTAGGTTGTGTTGAATGATGAAACTTCGAATCTTGACAGCAACTTCTTCATTTTTTTGTATTTTTCGAATTCGCGAGGGAATTTCGCTCATAAAACTGTCCCAAACTACCTCTTAAGTTAACAGGCGCCCCAATCCGCACATCCCTTGGGCGTTCCATAGTGGTTCATTCTGGCACACCTAGATATTCCATGGAAGTCGTTTTTCGCTAATTTGTCAGTGAAACGAAGGATGGTTTTGTATGACAATTGAATTCGTCACATCAATGGCCGATAAATCTTGTCGCTTTCGCGACAAAATTTCACTACAACGGTGTGATGTCGAGGTCCTTCGACTAGTGCCACACAGTTCGATTGGCAACCGTTCCAATAGATTCCGCCACAGTAATAAACGAAATTGTCTGTCAAGAAATTCTTTTCGTAGTGGAATTCCTGCTGCGGGACCTTGGGCAATCGATACGAATTGATAGGATCAATGTGGGGCGACGGTGGGCATCAACATTGGCCAGTAGGTTTCGCTGGCGAGGGGGCAATCGGAATGAAATATGCGACGCCGGGCGGCAGAAATTCCGTGTCACTGGATGAACTCCTGGCGCTGCACGAAGAAATCGCGGCACTCACGCGGAGTGGCGTGCCTTTGCAGACGGGATTGTTCACGGTGTCGACCGACCTACCGGGACGCATGAGGCGTTTGACTCAGCAAGTCGCTGAATTGCTCGAACAGGGTCGTTCCCTTCCAGAGGCTTTGGACCAAGTTGCCGATCTACCACCATTTTATCGCGCCGTGGTTGTCAGCGGCATTCGAACTGGTCGATTGGCGGCGGTTTTGGAGGGGCTCACGACGCATTTGCGTCGACTGGTGGAATTCCGCAGGCTGATCGCTACGTCGTCCGTATATCCCTTGGCGGTATTTGCTTTGACGTGCATCGTTGCGTCCCTGATGCTGCCGCGACTCTATACGCTCCTGGCAAGTTTTGAGCGCAACACGCGGCTCGTGGAGTCCAATCTCCGGACGATGGAAGTCTTCGAAATGATCGGTAAGTGGGCAGCGTGGGCTTGGCTGTTGCCTCTGATGTTGATCGCGTTGGCAGCGGGAGCTTGGAATGTATCGTCGCGGGCGATGACCACTCAACCGAAGACTCAAGGACGATTGGTCGCTTGGCTACCATGGTTTGGAGTTGCTCAGCGGTCCGGACAGTGGGCGATGTTCTGTGACCTGCTGGCGTTGCTCCTCGAGCATCGTGTGCCGTGGAGCGAGAGTCTACGATTGGCAGCAGATGCTGTCGGCAGTTGGGCCCCGGGAATTGCACTGCATCAATTGGCAGACCGGGCTCATCAGGGTATCTCCGTCACTGACGGCAAACTACCATTTGCTGGCACGCCGCCTCTGATGGAACTGATTCTGTCACAAAAACTTCCGGGTACGGACACCGTGGCGACGCTGCGCACGATCGCCGTCGACTTGCATCGACAAGCTGCATTCAATCGGGATCAAGTGCGACAATGGTTACCCCTTCTGATGACGTTGTTGATTGCCAGTTCCGCCGTGACATTGTATGCCTTGATGGTTATGGTACCCTGGCTATGGCAACTGCAGCAGATTGCGGCGCGCTGACGAGTAGGCGATGAGGAAGTTTGCTGATGCATCCAAGTAGCGAATCGAATCCCGACCCGACGCACGGAACGCCGCAGATGACGCCAACCGTGAGTGCCGGCGAGGCACGTCACCTCATCGACACCGTATCCCAAGTGGTACAAAGCGGCCTTCCTTTACCGGCGGGCCTGCGTGCCTTGGCGGCGGAATCGCTGCGTGGTTCGACGAGTGACGCGCTGAAGGACTTGGCCGCAACGATGGAACAAGGTCGCCCGTGGACCCCTCCAGCCTGCGAGGCGGGAGATTCGCGGGCCAATGTCGTCCGGTTCCTGATTGCGGCTCACCGTACTGGACGCCTGGGCGAATCGTTGGCGAAGGTCTCGCAGTTGCACCGACACTTGACCGACCAACGTCGAGAGATATCCCAAGCACTTGCGTACCCTTGCGTCGTGACTCTGCTCGCCGCGGCCATGATTTTGATCTGGGTGTCGCTCGCTGTGCCGAGTTATGTCGAATTGACGCAAGAGCTAGACAGCGTGCAACAAGGGTTCTCTGGTACGTCTGGTCAAGAGTCAGGGCTGTCCGAAGTTGGGGAATCCTTGAAGGAATCGCTTCGCTTGCAAGGAATGTTGGTCGGCGGAATGTTCGCGTCGGCTGTGGTCGTGACATGGGCTTCGTGTCGCTATGCCGCGAATGTAGCCGGATGGGGTCGCTGGTGGTCGGCCGTGCCGGTGCTCGGTTGTTTTGTGGAATGGCAAGGGAGCCATGAGTTTTCCTGCCTGATGGCGATCGCATTGGAGCAGAAATTGACGCTGGAAAGTGCACTGCAATTCGCGGCCACCGGAATGGAGACACGTTATCTGGCCGACGAAGTGGCGCGGCTCGCCAGCGATAGTCGAGCAGGGCGGGGACTTTCACAACTGTTGGGCAGCGATACTTCCTTTCCTCCGTCCCTTGTGCATTGGGTGAGTTGGGGAGAGCGAATCCAGGACGTGCCGGGTGCACTGCACGCCGCAGCGGACCTTTTTGCTCAGCGCGCGGCGCTACGCGTGCTCTGGGTGCGCACCGTTTTACCTCACTTTATTTTGATCAATGTCATGATGGTGACGTTTGGATTTGTTGTGGCCGTTGTGCGTCCGATGGTCAACTTAATCAACTTTCTCAGTTAGATCCTCTGACCAACTAGTCAGGTAGGTATGGAACGACAAGTTTTCCTCATACTTCTACCAGGAGAATACGTGTGGACGTTAATTCCGCTCGGTTTCGTTTTGCGTTGGGTGGGGCGAATTGCGGTACCGCATCTGTCTGGGACTCGCCGTAGTTTCTGGGATACGGCGATCGTATTGGGCGGTAATACATTGATGTTGTTGGGGCTGGCCGGTCTGGGTTGGGTCATGTTTTTTAGTGGCTGGCCGCCATGGCCTATCATCGATTCCGCCTCACCGAATCGCAGGGGTTGGTTGGCTATTTATCGCATGCGATGGGACAAAGTGTGTCGATGTCGGAGGCAGCGCTGGCGTATGCTCACGAGCAACGTGGAGACATGCAACGACGCGGATTGCTGTTGGTATCTCTTCTCCAGGACGGTTGGCCCTTAGGAGGGGCGCTCGATCGAGTTGGCATGACGCTACCGACCCACGTCAAAATGGCAGTCGCCATGCACGATCGGGACCCACGCATGCGGGAAGTGATTCCTCAGGCTGCTGAGCAACGACAACTCTTGGCAGCAATTTGGTCTGTGTACGCCGAACGATTTGTGTTCCTGGTCGTGTTCCTCATTGCATTCACTGTTATTCAGCTGTTCCTGTTTGCAAGAATTTTGCCGACCTATGCGACGCTCTTTTTGGATTTTGACCTACAACTTCCGATTGTTACGCAGTGGGCCATCGATATCTCGCCGTTGAAACAATCGTCGGAGGACGAGTTGCGCGTAGCGTTACCGCTCGTCTTGTTTATCCTTGCACTTCTCACCTTGGTGGTTCCAATCGGTTTTGTAATATACTTCACCGGATGGGTCACTTGGCGGCCGCAGATGGTGCAGCGTTGGCTTTTTCCGTTGGATATGTCGTTTGTATACCGTGTCTTTGCGATTGGAGAACGGCAAGGAATTCCCTTGATCGACACTTTACGAGACGTATCGCTCGAACATCCTGTGCCATTGATGCGGCAGCGAGTCGGTGCAGCTGGCCTGCGGATCGAAGCGGGGGAAGAATGGATTAGCGCGTTTCAAAAGCAGCATTTGTTACGCCCCGTCGACGCAGCGATCTTGCGGGCATCGCAAAAAGCAGGTAACTCGAATTGGGTCTGGGACGATATAGCTACCGCCGCACATCGTCGGTGGAGCCATCGTGCAATGGCGATTGTGCAGATCGTGTTTCCGATGGTAATCGCGATCTGCGGCGTGATGGTAGGTGTCACTGTGTACGTCTATTTTGTTCCGTTGGTGAAATTGATCGAAGGATTATCATGATTCATCGGCGTGGACTGACCCTGGTTGAGGTTGTGGCCGCAGCGGCGATCCTGGCGGCAGTGTTGGGTGCTGTTGCACAGTGTTGCGTCTCTTTGGTGGGACACCAGATCCAGCAACGTACGGCTGATTTAGCCCTTCGCGAGGCAAGGCATGCCATGCTATTGGCAGAACACCTTCCTTTCTCCGTATTGTCAGCCGATACGATCGAGGCTGGTTGTGATGAGCTGGGGGTCTCTGCTCGGCTCCATGATCATGACATGGTTCTTCACGTGGCAATTGAGGAAGGGGTTCCGCTGTCACGTGATACATCGCCAAGTCCGATCGTTTCACTCATCCACCGCAAAGTGACGGCCGTAGTCTCTTGGCGAGATCGTGGCCAGGCTCGTCAGGTGCAACGGGTCACATGGCGTTGCGCAAACCGTTCGGCGGGGTCTCCGGAGGTTCAACAGCCATGAACACGCGGAATTTGGGCTGGACGCACACTTTGCAACTTAGGATTCGAGGCCAACGGCGTGGAGGATGGTCGCTCGTCGAGGTACTCGTCACGGCCTCGATCGCTTCCGCTCTGATGGTGTTTGTGCTCCAAACTACTCTCCGCATGCAACACGCGTATCAACGGATGAACCAAGTCTCGCAGTCGCGATTCGACTGGTGGCGGCTGCAACGAGACTTACAAAACGACGTGTCGCGCGATGGCATCGGCCAACTGCGACTCAACGACGAAATGGGAACTGCCGTTCGCTCGACGGAAGTTGAGTGGAGTCTGGTGGATCGAATGATTCGCTATCGATGTGAACCGAGTGGAAAACGGATTGTGCGCGAGGAAGAACGATCGGGCCAAGTTGTCCTTCGCGAGATCTATCGCATGGGCGAATCGATGGAATTATTCTGGGATTTAAAATCGATACGAGGTACAGCGTATCTAATTCTACAAGCGAACGACGAATACGCTTCGGCGGCGATACGACCACGGTCGATCACTTTGCCACCTGGTTTGTCGACGCTCATCGTTGCGGTCGATAGTCCTTCGCTGACGGAGGCGATTTCACCATGAATTGTTCATTTTCAGGTCGAAGTCGCCACGGTGCCATCTTGGTCGCCGTTTTGGTTGTGGCCATTTTGGCCGGCTTTTTTGGCCTCCATCTGGCTCAGTCGATCGTGCGGGAATATCGATTGACGCAACTGCACCGTGATCTTGCTCAGTGCCAATTGCTGGCAGATGCGGGATTGGACCGCGCTTTCGCCATGGTAGCGACTGACGGTGGATATCGAGGAGAGACTTGGTCCATTGCGGCCGATGAGCTGTCCGCCGGTCATTCGGGCAGCGTGCAAATTGAAGTGCAACATCAGGGCAACTCAATGAAGGTAAAATCGATTTCCGTAGTTGCCCGCTATCCTGTCGATAGTCCTCGCTCGATCACCGCCAAGCGATCTTGGCCTCGTCCCCTAGAAACACTTTCGGCCCTGCAACCTTGAGGTTGTTTGTTATGCGTACGGAAATGAAACGGATTGGTTTTACGCTCGTGGAATTGCTGGTCGTCATAGCCATTATCGGTATTCTCGTGAACTTGCTTCTGCCTGCTGTGCAAGCCAGTCGCGAGTCGGCACGCCGCATGACCTGTATGAACCATATGTCCCAGCTCATCTTGGCAGTGCATCAATATGAACTGGCCACGGAGTTCTATCCTGTGGGCGTCATGGAGCCGCAAGGGCCGATCCAGAGCGTCGAAATGGGATATCATCACAACTGGCTTGGGTTGTTGTTCCCGTACTTGGAGCTACAAACCGTTGCCACGCATATCGATCGGACCGTGGGTGTCTATCATGCGAACAACAAGGAAGTGCGCATGCAACGGATTAGCTTATTGGGCTGCCCATCTTATGCTGGTCCTGACGCCTCTGTCTCGTGTTATGCTGCCGTGCACCACGACACGGAGGCCCCAATTGATACGGACAACCAGGGCGTGTTTTTCTTGAACAGTCGTATCGGTCGGGATGATGTGTTGGATGGTTTGACGTATACGTTTTTTCTGGGGGAAAAGCTGCCCGACCGAATGAGTGATCTAGGTTGGATGTCGGGCACCCGCTCGACCCTTAGGAACGTGGGGACTCCGATCGGTGGAACTCCTTTGGATCCAAGTGGATTCCCGCAGTCCGCCATCGCTGGCGGAGAATTTGAACTGCCGAATGAGATTCTTAGCGGCTTGCCAGTGGACGAAGAAGTTGATGGAGAGGACGGGGCTGGGGTGAAAGACGGTACTGACGAGCCAGGACAGGCTGAAGGCACAAAGCAGGATGCCGAAGCGGGGGCGAGCTCAACCGCCGAAGTCACGAGTCCGGCGGCCGATGCGGCAGGTCCAGGGAATCCGACGCTCTATGTGGGTGGTTTTGGTGGTTCGCATACTGGCAGGGGAGCCATCTTTGCCGCAGGTGATGGTTCGGTTCGCTTGATCGATCCTGGTATCGATTTGAAGATTTACCAACAACTCGGTAATCGTCGCGATGGTCAGCTCTTGTCTGCTGAGCCTTTTCCGAACTAGTTCGGTACTTTAGTGGATACACAGAATGGCGGACAGTTCCAAGAAATCGTTTCGCACTTTGGTGCCGATGTTCTGCGTGCTCATCGTGGTCGTTGCACTGATAACGCCTTTTTTTGTGGGGCTGACGTGGTACGGGGCACCGTTCGTGGAGTACGCCGAAGGGGTGTGTTGGTGTGCTGTGCCCGTCCTGGTGGCAGGAGCTTTGGCAGGATTTGTCAGTGAGTTCATGGGGGTGTGGTTGACTCGTCGCCTCGACTACGGACTGCTGGTGGGCACAGGCGCGGCGAGCGCCGCAGCCTTTTTGGTCGTCATCCCGCCGAACATGTCGTATGTCGTGCTGCTGTCGGTCGGCGGTGGTATCTTGGCGTTACTTCTGCTGAGCGTGATCCTGATTTTTGCCAAGGATCCGAGGCGGGCAGCGAAACGCCCGTAAAGAATGGGACATTTTGCCACAAGGAATTGGCAGGAGAAATTTGGCAGGAGAAAATCTACCAACGATTCTACTCTTCGCAGAAACTAGCGTGTCCACCATCGAGAGTAGAGAGTGGAAAGTAGAGCTGTCACCGTTCACGGCCCG
>JAQCHP010000063.1 GCA_027619595.1 Planctomycetota bacterium | reverse complement strand
GGTCCGCCAATGGATCCCGACCGCCCACTCCTGATACCGCTTGACGCACCAGGAGTACCTGACAATCAGATGGTTGGCGGCAAAGCGGCGAAGCTCACGCAACTCATGCGGGCTGGTTTTCAAGTTCCGAGGGGTTTCTGCCTGACAACTTGGGCCTATGAAGCCTTTGTGATCGATGCGAAGATTACGGCGGCGATTGACATGGAACTCGGCCGCAAATCGATGGACGATATGCGGTGGGAAGAAATCTGGGACACAGCTTTACGCATTCGATCGATGTTTCTGGCGCAGCCACTTTCCGGACTGCTGCGCAAAACCGTCGAAAAAGGCCTGGAGCTTTTCAACTCTTCCACGCCGCTCGCAGTTCGTTCGTCGGCTATCGGTGAAGACTCCGCCGGCCACAGTTTTGCCGGTTTACACGAATCGATTATTGGAGTCCGCGGCAAGCGAGCCATTGAGGATGCGGTACGTCTGGTGTGGGCCTCGCTGTGGTCAGACGCGGCGTTGCTCTATCGTCAGGAACTTGGCCTGGACCCGACCCGAAGCCGCATGGCAGTGGTTGTGCAAGAGATGGTCGATGCCGACCGTTCAGGCGTCGCCTTTGCGCGTGATCCTCGAGACCTGCGGCAAGACCACGCAATCATCGAGTCCGTTCCCGGGCCATGCAGTTTGCTTGTCGACGGATTAGTGGATCCGGACCGTTGGGTATTGAATCGCGCAACACAGCGCGTCGTCGCCTGGCTGCCAGGCCAGCGCGAAGACTCGGACAACAAACCCCTCTTGGAGCCACAGGATCTACAAACGATCTTGCAGACGTTGCTTTCGGTCGAGCAACTATTTGGCTGGTCGCCTGACATGGAGTGGACGGGCCGCTCTGACTCACTTACGGTCTTGCAAGCTCGCCCCATCGCTGCGGCCGTGCCCGACGAAGATGAAAAACGAAGCTGGTATCTGACTCTACGGCCTGGCGATGCTCGTTTGAAAGAACTGCGACAGCGTATTGCAGGACAACTTATCCCTGAGTTGACTGCGGCGGGTGAGGCGTTTGCGGCCGAGCGACTGGAACGGCTTGACAATCAGCAGTTGGCCGACGCGATTGAGAAACGGTGCCAGTCACTCGCCAAATGGAAGAAAGTTTACTGGGACGAATTCATTCCGTTCGCGCACGGCGTACGTCGGCTTGCTACCTATTATAACGACGCCGTACAACCGGATGACCCCTACGAGTTCGTCGGCCTTCTTCGGAACCAGCCGTTGTTGGCGGCCCAACGAAACATCGCCATCAGCGAGCTTGCTCAGCAGCTGGGATCGAATCATGCCGTCCGGACGGCTGTTGAAGAACTCCTGGCGAAACACGCCAACTCATTGCAGTGGTCAATATTCCGCGATGAGCTGCTGGAAAGGGAGAGGGCAACAGAGGGGTTCGTCCAGAGATTCGACGACCTGCAGGAGCGATTTCTCGATGTGACGTTTGACAATGAGCGGGTACGCGACCGTCCTGGGCCTCTGTTAAGCAACCTTGTCGAGCTGTCCCGGCATTCTAATTCATGCGCAGACCATCGCATTTCGCTGATCAATTCTCCTGCAGAGTTGGAGGAGAAGCTGCTCGCGGCCGTCGGTGCTGAGCGACGCGCCGAAGCGATGGATGTGATTGAAACTGGGCGCGTGAGTTGGCGGCTTCGCGATGACGATAATCTGCTTGTTGCCCGTTTGGACAGCCAGTATCTGCGTGCTCTGGACGTGGCTGCCAAGCGCCTTCGAGAGTTGGGGAAATTGACTGGCGACGGACATATTGACGACTCATATCTCGCGCGGCTCGTTTGCGGGCTTCGCGAGCCGTCGACTGATTTGATCACGGTCGAGGACAGCATCAAGTCCGATGTACCGAGATTGTCTGTGAGGCCGCCGGGCCAGACACCTCGGCAATTGATCGGGCAGCCAGCTTCACCAGGCCTCGCGACCGGTGTGGTTCGCCGCGTCTCCGGGCGCGACGACTTAGGTAAGTTCCGAAAGGGCGAAATTCTCGTCTGCGATGCAATTCAACCGACGATGACCCACCTCGTCCCACTTGCCAGCGGTATCGTCGAACGACGAGGAGGAATGCTCATCCACGGTGCCATCATTGCTCGCGAACTTGGGATCCCCTGCGTTAACGGTGTCCGTGACGCGGCGGAGATCCTCAAGAACGGCGACCTAGTAACTGTTGACGGTCATTTAGGAATCGTCACCGTCGGAGCTGCGGACTTCGACTTAGAAATGCAAGTCGAAGGTGTGTAAGTTCAAGTCCTTAGCGGCTCGTGCCTACTACTTCGCCGTCTCGGATGTTGACGGCGGTCGAAAGTGGCGGCGCGGGGCGGTCGGATTTGGTGGCAACTGGCATCTGCTCATTTCATGGAACTCGGTTTATGTCAGCCTCGTCCTGCACCCACGGCGATCAAAGCCTGTCTTACATGTTCGTCCGAGGCGAACTGAGCTGAGAAGATTTGTCGGATGATTCCCTCTTGATCGATGACGTAAGTGACCCGCCCAGGAAACAGCCCCATCGTCTTTGGAACCGCAAAGGACTTGCGCAACGAACCGTCTGCGTCGCTGATCAAGGGGAACGACAGCTTGTGTTGCTGCGCGAACGTTCGGTGACTCTCCGCGGAATCACCGCTGACTCCGATCACGTCCGCCCCTGCGTCTAGGAACTGCTCATACGAGTCGCGAAAGGCACAGGCTTCCTGCGTGCAAATCGGCGTGCCGTCTTTGGGGTAGAAGAACAGCACCAACGCACGCTTCCCCAAAAAGTCAGCCAGATGTATCTTGTTGCCGTCATAAGTCGTCGCGGAAAAGTCCGGTGCGCGGTCGCCAACTTCGAAGTGTCCCACGTTCGTTCTCCCAGATGTTGCGTTGTCGGTATCTCTCAGCGTAACGACGACCATGCCATCCACAGCACCAAGGCCCCATGCAGGCTCCAAGCGGCTGTCCGCAACCAATTGGTCAATACAAGGCGCTGATGAACATTCGATTCAAAAACTTTAGACAGTAACTCGTGACAGGGAACCTGAATGAAGGCTGTGGACAACCAACTCACTCCCAACAATGCCAATCCTAACCAGGCGGACCATTCGGGGACACTTGACGGTCGGAACAAAACCAGAAGCACAGCGGTCGTCCCCTCAATCAGCATCGGCGGCGCGACCACCCAAGTGGTGAGAGCCGTGTGACGCTGTTCGTACGATGGAAATTCCCGATTTCCGACGCTGTCAAACAGCGGGTAGTGCACGACCTGCACAAACCAAATCAGCCCCACCATGTACAGGGATGATGCGACGTGGGCCAGGAACAAGAGCCGGATGGTTGGGTCGTTCATTTAAGATCCTTCAACACGGCTTCCGCGGCTCGACGTCCCGAAACCATCGCTCCTTGGATGGAAGCGTTGTCCCGGTGATCTCCGCAGACGTAAATTCCGGACTGCCAGCGAACGGGGCGCTCTGGCACATTCAACGCCGGCGGGCTCTGAGCGGTAAGGGCGTAAGGAATGGAATACGTTCGCAAATGACGCCAGTCGTGGGCCACGGTGCCGAACCACTCGCCCAGCTGCGCACGCACCTCGGACAAGAGTCGATCGGGATCGTTCCCCGTGCCCAAGACTGTCACTGAGACGAGGCTCTTGTCGCCCGGGCCATAAGAAGGTGCGGCGATGGTGGGCACACAGAGGTTGTTGATCGGGCCGCGACCATCCCCGTTTAACACGAGCAGTGGTTGCGTGATGGGGGAAAGCGATGCTGGAAAGTAGAAGCACGTCGTGCTTTGTCCCGTCAGGGAAATCGTGTCTCCCAGCAGTTCTGCGGCCGCGCGGCCCTCGACCGCCACCACCACGGAATTGGCAATGAGCTCTTCGCCGGTGGAGAGTGTCGCCGCACCAGGCCCCACTCGCGCCACCCGGGCTCGCAGCCGGATGCTGTTGGGGGGCAACGCCGCCAACTGTCGTGGGATGGCTTGCATCCCCTCGGCGGGTAGGCAGGCATTGCCAAGGGAGAACATGCGAAACACGAAATTCAGCATGCGGCTGGAAGTCCGCAACTCGGAGTCGAGAAAGATGCCCCCAGAAACGGCCGAAAGAACCGCTCGATCATCGACGGTGAGAAACCCTCAGCCTGAAGGGCCAGGAGAGCTGTGTTTTCGGGGTCGCGAAAACAGTCCTCAATGGTGCCGCGCAGCAATCTTGAGCGAAAACTCGCGACGCGTAACTTGTCGGCGAAGGAGCCGATTGGCGAGAACAGCGAACGGATGGCGGACAACGGTCGTCGCCAGGGGTCAGTCAGTTCGTGAAACCGGCCACGGTAACGAACCAGAGCACCGGGCAGGAACGGCTTCAGGTCTAACGCTTCATAATCCAGGATCGATTTTGCTTCTGGGTAGCTGGTCAAGAAGACCTGAAAACCTCGGTCCAGGCGAAATCCATCCACAGTGTCGGTACGGATTCGGCCCCCAATACCATCGGAGGCCTCCAGTACCACGCAGCGGATGCCCCGCTGATACAATTTGCGGGCGCAGCACAACCCGGACAACCCCGCGCCCACAATCAAAACATCATGATTCATGCTTCGTTGTCACCTTTCGCTCGCTGCTAACGCACCCGTCCATTCCCCGGATTCGATCAAGCTCCGCGTCTTCTTATGGCGGTAGGCGAACATGGCTTCTATTTTGCGGCGAACAACCCAACCGCCGAGCCACAGCCCGATCACTCCCAGGGGAACTGAATATTCGACCTCGTCCCTCAACACCGTTCCTCCAGAACCATCGTCGAGAAAGCGATGGCGGTGATACCAATAAGCGAACGGTCCTGATTCCTGGCGATCCGCGAACAGATGCGGCGGATCGTATTCCGATTGAATGGCGATCCATTCAATCGGAATGACTCCGAGACTCCTGCGCAGGACGACTCGGCTGCCGGGCTGGAGCGACCTGGCAGATTCGACCAGTTTCATGCTCTCCCACGGTGGGACGAGATGTTGCAACGCATCCGGGCTTTCGTGAAAGCGAAAGATTGCTTCCGGGGAAGCCTCGGAATTGGTTTGTTTGACGTAATACTGCCTCGAAGTCAGCTTCAATGCTTGGTCCGATCTCTGGTTCATAGCCGCATCCTGTAGAATCAAGGCGAGGCTTCCGATGCATGGGTCACCAGGGCGGTCGCGGTGTCGCGAGGCGGTTGGGAATTGCGAGCGGACCGTTCGGCAGCGCGGCCCAGATTTCGCAGCATGCCGGCGAACACGAATTGATGGAGCGGATAGATCCCATACCAGTACAAAAGTCCAGCCAATCCCAGGGGATCGAAAATCGCGGTTTGGCGAATGCTGCTGCCTTGCTTACAGGGAGTAACCTCAAATTCGAGCCACGCGCGTCCCGGCAGTTTCATTTCGGCGTGCAACCGCAATCGCCGTGGACGGTCGTAAACTTCGACGCGCCAAAAGTCGAGCGGATCGCCGACATGCAGGTTCTCCGAATCGCGCCGACCCCTCCGCACACCAACCCCGCCTACGATCAAATCCAAGAAACCACGGAGCGACCACAGCCAGTTGCCATAGTACCAACCGGTCGGACCACCAATCTGACGAATCGGTGCAAACGCCTCTTCTGGCGGAGCATGGACGGTAATCGTGCGAGAATCAACGAGTCGCGAACCGAATCGAGTGCCGCCCCAGTCACTCGAGATACCTGCTGAAGACAATGCGTCCGACCAGCTTGTCTGCGCAAATTCCCGATCCTCGTTTATTAGAGCCCGAGCGATGGCTTCGCGAAGCGAGCGAGGCCGAACAGGAAATGTCTTAATAGCCAGGTTGCTGGAAATGAGCGTGGGGTTCCTCAGACTTTCCACGAGCTTCCTGCCGATCCGGGCATACAGCGGCGTGACCAGGCCTAGCCAGAGGCTGGAAAGATAGGGTGTGAGCAATGGAACGGGAATCATCCAGCGGGAGAGTCCGCGTTGTCGCGCGTATTCCTGCATGATCTCACCGTAGGAGACCTGGTCTGGTCCGCCGATTTCGTAAACTTGCGATGATCTCGCGGGCAAATCTAAAGCGGACAGTAAATAGGACAACAGATCTTCGACAGCGATCGGTTGGGCCTTGACCTGTACCCAACGTGGGCAAACCATAACCGGTAGTCGCTCCACGAGCGAACGAATCATCTCGAAAGACAGGCTACCGGAACCGATCACGATAGAGGCGCGGAACTCAATGACCTGCGGGTGGTGTTCCCGTAAGACGTCTCCCGTCTCTTGTCGACTGCGGAGATGCTTAGAGAGCTTTTCGTCAGGGTTTCCGAGACCGCCCAGGTAGATGATTCGCCGCACGCCAGCAGCGTTCGCCGCTTGAGCGAAATTCGCAGCTGCAATCCTATCCTGCTGCTCGAAGTTTCGATTCGCTCCCATCGAATGCACGAAGTAATAGGCTGTGTCGACATCGGCTAATGCTTTCGCGAGGGACTCGGGATGCAGAACATCGCCGCCGACAATTTCAGTGGTCGCATTCGATCGGTGGCTGAGAACTTCGGCTCGGCGAGTTAGGCATCGAACTCTGACACCTCGCTCCTGCAAAACCGATAAAAGTCGTCCGCCCACGTAGCCTGTCGCGCCCGTAAGTAAGATTAGTTGCGGCATCCGACATTGCCTCAGGATATTGCCGTTCCCGCGATTACGGGAGAAACAGGCGAACCAAATACATCGGCCTGGGAAACACTTCAACTTTCCCCAGCCATCTTACCCGGACGAACAGGCGGATGTCCTCTAGCTCCAAGATGGAGAAGAACGGGTAGGCCATGTTTTTCCAACTCCGCCGCAGCTTGAGCAGACTACTCAGGTTGTCTGAGTTCAGAGTCACGGTGCCCTCCTCTGCTATCAAGCTTAATGGCCGGCCGTCCAGGAAACCATCCAGACGACCGGCCACTCTCAGTTTGGGCGTTCGGCCTTTCCCGAGGTATGAATCTTGACCGTTCCGCTGAGGACCCACTCGGCGTGTTCGGCAGACGGACCGGTTCCGCTCGGAATCTTGATATGCATATCTACAAACTCGTAAGCGATCTCGGAATTTCGACCGGTCAATCGGTCGTACAATCCGATCGCAAGGTCGGGCCAATTGGTTGTGTGTTCAGTAGCCATCGCAGTTCCCAGTTAGAGTGCTTAAATTACGGTTAACGGTTCAGTCCGATGTAATTACGTTTTCTTGTTTGGTTCGTCGGGGTGGTGTATGCCAAGGAGCGCGATGAACGCGGAAAAACCAACGACCATGGTGACCGCCAGCCCAAATACGAAGATCACAATATCATTTGCCATTGGAACTCCTCTGAAGCAGTAAGGTTCCAAAGCTCAAGATTGAGGGTACCCACAGCCCGACGAACATGCCTTCCTCTCGATTGCCAGAAAACCACAGGTAGACGGAGAACAAGAAGGACGCAAAGGCCGCAATAACGATTCCAAACTTCGCGATGTTTGCCTTACTCACGTTTAGTTATCTCCGTTTTAACTCGCTGGTCTTCTAAATATGCAACGATCTGACTGATTCGAAGCATCATTTCAACAGCAGAAATGAGTCGCGTCGCGATTTAGCAGCAACCCATCCCCTCCGCAGACCCGAGCCCCTCCATTTTGGGCTCAGGGGACCGGGCTCTCACGTTGACGTTAAGGGCTATTTTGGCAACACGACCGCGTCGATGACGTGGATCACCCCATTACTGCATTGGATATCCGTCTTCACCACGTTCGCTGCATCCACTTTTACGCCGTCCTTGGTGTCAATTTTCAACTCTTGCCCCTGGACCGTCTTTGCGAGCTTCAGATTGACGACATCGGCCGCCAAAACTTTCCCGGCGACGACGTGGTAAGTCAAAATGCCCTGGAGCTGGCCTTTGTTTTCGGGTTTGAGAAGGTCCTGAACAACTGCGGCCGGAAGCTTCGCGAATGCGGCGTCGGTGGGAGCGAAAACCGTAAAGGGACCTACGCCTTTGAGAGTATCCACCAAATCTGCTGCCTTTACCGCAGCTACGAGCGTCTGGAACGAGCCTGCGGCAACTGCGGTGTCTACGATGTCTTGCATCTGCAAATTCCTTCAAAAATGGGTGTCACAATGGCCGTTTCACAGAAAACGTCCAATTCGTTCGTTATAGTGACCCGTCCTGCGGGCCTCGAATTAACCCGATTTATTTGGAGATTTTGTGGAATTAGCGAGCGAGCCCATAAATGCCCGCGATTTGCGGTGATCTGCCGGTGGTCGAGCTCTGTCAGGAACTGCGCCGCCGCCATGCACCGGCGAACGAGAACGGCGCTGCCATTACTCCAGCCATGGGAGCCAGGAGCAGTAGCCCGGCTGCGACGAAGATGGCCCCCCCTACCCAGTCGAAGTCAAAACGTGCTCGTCCGTGAATTGTTTGCCAAGACGCATGGACCAGAAAGAGAACTTGAGACCAGAGTGCCGCACGAACAAGCCAAGCTGGCTTTGACACGCGGAGTTTGTGCAGCACCCATGACAGAATCGGCAGTGTTTGAATCGCGTGCAGTGCAGCTCCGTGCGGGTACTTCAAAACGCCTGCGGGCCCCCAAACCTCGGGCAGCTTACCGGCGGCAAGGTTCAGTTCTCCAAGAATCGTTACTATGATCCCAAGTCCAGAGGAAAGCGTGAGCAGCCACAATCCTCCGCGCAGCGCGATCGCACAGGAACCGTCCATCGGTGGGAGCCGGAAGGACCGTAGGGTCAGCCAGACGACGCCAGCTGTGACAAGCAAGATCAGCCCCAGCATGATCGCCTCGATGGTGGCATCGAAGGTCGTCGTGCGATTGAAGTGCGAGGGCACTCCCCGCCACTGCTGCACGGTGATCAGTCCGACTTCAAGCAGCAAGCCGCCTGACATCGCGAAGGCAATTAAACGGTCCCGCCGATGGGGATGAAGTTTGGTCATGACCCATGCGATTGACCAAGCCGTCAATCCTGCGGAAACGCCAAAGAGCCCAGGTTTCCGGAGCGACAGCGGACCGTTCCAATCCGCTCCGGTCAGCACCATAAAGGTTAGGTGAAAAACTCCGCTGCCGAGCAGTAGGGCCCCCATCCACAGGACGGGTTGAAACGCCATCAAATGATTCGTGAGAACGAACTCCGCCGATAAGTGTTTTGGTTGCGATGCCATGCGAATTTTTCCTGCGAGGTAGACGGCCGTGTGCCAACGTCGCTCGCTAACTGCTGGCGGCGAGCGACTCCGGGGAAATCTCAAGTTCAGGCGGCGTGAAATGCCAGCAGGGTGCCCCAGAGGCCTTGAAGTTGTCCAAATTCCAGCCTACGAGCAGGCGTTCGTCGCGGACGTAATCCTTGATGGAAGTGTCCGACCTCAGAATCGACAGGGCCGTGGTCGCGGCGGATGCTGCTGCCTTCCTCTCAAAAGGTGACATTGTAAACGACGGTCGAATAGTGCAGCGCGTTATCCAGTCGCACAATGGATGTGCCAAGTTCAGCCGACACATTGGTCCCTCGCCTCTCGCATTCGTAAGTTCACCGACCGGACAGCAACTCCGACGCCAGGGAATCGATGCCAAAGTCATCGAAGCTGGTGACGTTCGTGGGGGAATCTGATTACGAAACTGTGACCACTGCGCAACGCTTTTCAGCAGTCTCGTCGGGTATCTTTCCTGAACTGTCACTTCCCCACCCGCTCCACCTTGATCCACTCGATCTCCATCTTGAATGGCCCGGCTTTCTTGTCGCCCAGCATAAAGCCCACGGCGTTGATTTCCTTCGGATCAACCGGCCCGGCGTCTTTAATGACTCGTCCGAACCGCGTCGCCTCGGTCTTTTCGAGCGGGACTTTGACCTCGACCCACTCGTCCTTCTTCGTTTGCACCGTAGCCCGATAAGAGTAGGCAACCAGCGGCTTGTTGAGGTAAAGGTTCAGCGAATACTCACGGCCATCGCCTTTCACCTTGGCAATCAGCACATCACCTTTTTCCAGGCCGAGCTTCTTGGCCTTCGTTCGCACGGAAGCAAAGCCGCCATTGTTGGCTAAGGACAGCGTGCCGAAGAACTCCATGCTCTTTTTGTCGGTGATCTTGAACTTCCCTTCGGACACGCCGCCCATCACGCCATCATTGACTGTCTGCCATTCCTTCGCAGAGTCGGCTCCGGTGAAGTTGAACAGTGGTTGCGGCGTGTCTTCAGCCATCGCCGTTGTCACCATCAAAAGAGCCACATAGCCCGAGAGGTAAGTAAGTTTCATTCGACACTGTCTCCCGATGATTTTACGGAAACTACGTCACTCGATGCCGCACGCTGCAACATCGCCCTTTGGAACAAATCATCACAGTCCTGCTCCAGAACCCCGCCGATCAGTGTGCAGTTCCACGCCGGACTACGACGCACGATTTCTTCCGCCAGAATGTTGATTTGCCGCCAGCCCAGCCGTTGAAGCGAGCGAATGCAAGTGCCGAAGACCACCGTTTTGATGCCGGTCCATAGGATCGCACCTTGGCACATCGGACATGGCTCAGCGGTTGTGTACAAGACGAGGTTCTTGCCCTCGACGCCGCCCCCGGATGCAGCCAACCCGTTGATGGCGTCGATCTCACCATGCCATATTGGATTGAGCGAAGTCTTATTCCAGCCTTCCGACAGAATGGTGCCGCTGTCCCCATCCACGATCAAAGCACCAAAGGGCAAATCGGGAACATTCGCCGCCAGTGAGATGGCCCGCCGCATGTAGAATTCGTGATCGTTCATGCTGCAGTGCCTTCAATCTTCTCTCGACACTCTCGGCAGGTGTGGAAGCGGGCGCCCGTGCAGCAGACGAGATGCTCGAAACACAGCTTTGTCTCGCCGCACTCCCAGCATTGAGCCAAGACCATTTCCCGTTGCTCTTGCGGCGGCGTTGCATTTTCAAAAGTATCCATGACCTGTTCCTCGTGGTTCCGGACTGGCCCTCACCCCGTACTTTGGCAAATTTCAGGAAGGTGTGACGGCGAATTGACGGCTCGAAACATGGATGCCGCCGAGTCTCGGCCAAACCTTTTCTGAGTCCGTCGAACCAGCGTGTAGTCTATTCCCCGCTGAGCATGTCGCTCGATTCAAGAAACGGTAAAATAACCTTTTAGGATACTATCCGCAGGGCAAGTCGTTTTCCAACAGGGAGTTTGTACGAGAACCATGCCGCCACCAGAGCCAGATAGGTCCGAAGTGCTGATTGTAACGACAGTTCTGTTAACGGGAGCATCCGGTTATGTCGGTGGTCAGTTGATTCCTTTGCTCGAAAAGCAGCCGGTCGCATTCACGTCAAAGCTGCGAGGCTACGAACAGAAACGTCATATAAGGCCGGGTCGGCAAGGCGAGTGAGCACAACATCACAAAGCCCTTCCCAGACAACTGACCAGGTAAATGGCGAGCTTGCGCAGCGAAGCATCACGCTCTTAACCGGGGAGACCTGCCAGACGGCTCGCGAGTCGTCGTTCGCTCCAGCGAGTAAGGCTTGCCTAAAAGGCTGGAACTCCGTGGAGAAATTCGTGGCGGGCGAGGCAGGAGTCAGCAGAGGTCGTACTACCGATCCTCGAAGTCCAATCGAGACGGGAAGGACCAAACGATGAAGAACAAGGAGGAGCCATTGGCAAACTCGCGACGAGGGGACCCCTCGGTGCAAGTCGTTCTGAATTTCCCAGACGACGTCGGCGCCGAGACCACAGGTTCATTGTCCCGACCGGGACTAACCGTTACGGTGCGGACCGAGCAGCCAGCCTTGGGCCTGCCTATCGCAAATGCTTCGACTGGAAGCAGTGGTCTATGAATCCAACACCGAACCTGTCTTCCCGAGCCTCTGCGGCACTAAGGCTTGAAACATTTGTCGAACCGCCGTATGCGGTCCCGCATGTACGGTGGTGTGGGGGGCGCCGTCAGCGATGGCGGCGCCTACCCGATTATTACACGCGGATATGCTAGTGGGCTGGAACATCAGAGGCGGCGAACACCGATGCCCCATCATTATGTAGCGCAAACGCAGTTTGGGCAACCTTTCCGACGAACTCGTCGGGATCGAAATACGATCCGCTCTTTTGCCACAACGTAAGCAACGTATAAGCGACCTTGTGTCGGGCATGGGGATCAAACGGGACAATCTTGTCTGCTCGCTCAAGCGTGCTAATTTGATCCACAATACCACCTCATGCCGGCCCGGTCGGCTGCAGCGGATTGTTCGGCCCTCCATCACCCGCAGCAGTCGCCCCCCTGTCTTTGCTCTGGAGTTTTTCGATGGCTCGCCACAGCCGCTGGTTCTCCAGGTCTTGATCGGCTGCGATGCTCTCGACAGCCAGGGCACGTAGGTAAACGACAACCATCGCCGCACTCACGCAGAAACTCCAGACACCGACGAGCACAGCGACCCAGCCTCGCCCAGGAGGGAAGGTCACGAGTTGCAAGGCCAAGACAACGGGGATCGCTGCACAGGTCAAGGCCGCTGTCAACGCGCCGACCCCGAGCAACAATCCGGCCAACGAACCGCCCTGAAAGTGTTCCGCCAGCCGCCGAGAAGGCCGCGGCTGCTCCGGTGCAGGGGGAGTCGCCACGACGGGGTGCTCGGCCAGTAGCTCGGCAAGCGTTCGCCACCTCCCATTGCCGCTTTTCCTGAATTGGCTGAAACTGCGGCCGTCGGACTCCGTGGCGAAGAAGGACTCCTTCAACTCGCCCGCCTTGAGCCGTGTCCGTATCTCGTCCAGCGTAAGCGTGGCTACGAATCCGTCCCCTTCTTGCCGCGTGACGTAGAAGTAGGTCATGACGCTCTCACCCAACACGTTTCGGGCCGAACGTCTAAGCGCTGGCACCGCTGGGGCGGGAGTGAGCGTCGAAACGGGACGGCGGGTTAAAGTTACGGAAAGCGTGGCCGACAGAGCAGCCCCAGCGGTTGACCAGCCGCGCCTTGTTAGCCGCTGCGGTCATTTGGAGTGGGTCATCCGAGCTTGGAGTCCGCGATATGGTAGTGCGGGTCTTCATGGGTGTTCACTTCGACCATATCCTTGGCCTTCGTTAGTAGCTCCAAGCAGTCCGGGCTAAGATGCCGCAAGTGCAGCTGCTTGCCGGCCTGATGATAGCGGGTAGCCAGCGCGTCAATCGCCTCAATGGCGGAGTGATCCACGACCTTGGCGCGACGGAACTCGACCACGACCTGCTCCGGATCGTCTTTCGGAGTGAACAAAGCCGCGAAGTTCGCCGCAGAGGCAAAAAACAGCGAGCCTTCCAGCTCATAGACCTTCCAACCTTTGTCGTCGGTGTAAATCTTCACGTTGATGTGCTTGGCGTGCTGCCAAGCAAAAACCAGAGCCGCAATCACCACTCCGAGCAGGACCGCAATCGCCAAGTCCGTGAAAACTGTCACGATGGTAACAAGCATGACAATGATGGCGTCCGAGCGAGGAATTCTCCGCAGCGTCTGCAAGCTTGCCCACTCGAAAGTCTTTTCACAGACGACAAACATCACGCCAATCAGCGCGGCCAGCGGAATCCGCTCGATGAGACTGGAGCCAAATAAGATGAACGACAGCAGGAACAGCGACATGCAAATGCTCGAAAGCCGCTTCGTCGCGCCGCTGTTCACGTTGATCATGCTCTGGCCAATCATCGCGCATCCGCCCATGCCACCAAAAAAGCCCGTCACCACGTTTGCGGCTCCCTGCGCCATGCACTCGCGGTTCGGCCTGCCGCGCGTGTCGGTCATCGCGTCAATTAGGTTCAGCGTCAGCAGCGACTCAATCAGCCCGATGGCAGCCAAAATCAGCGCGTAGGGAAAAATAACCTTCAGCATCTCCCAAGTGAGCGGGACACCCGGCACATGGAACACCGGCAGACCGCCAGCAATCGAGCCAAGGTCGCCCACCGTCTTGGTCTGGATGCCGAAGCCGCCCACCAACCCGGATACCACAAGAATCCCCATCAGCGTGGCAGGCACCGCCTTCGTCAGCTTGGGAAACAAATAGATAATCGCCATCGTCAGCGCGATAAGGCCGAGCATCGTGTAAAGCGCCGTGCCCTGCATCCAATGCGAAACCCCATCCGCGGTGGTTACCTTGAAGTGCCCGAACTGTGCCAGGAAAATGACGACCGCCAACCCGTTCACAAAGCCCAGCATCACTGGATGCGGCACCAACCGGATAAGCTTACCGAGGCGGAACGCCGCGAAAAGTAGCTGGAGCACTCCCATGAGAACGACCGTAGCAAACAAATACTCCACGCCATGCTGAACCACCAGCGCCACCATCACCACCGCCAGCGCACCCGTAGCCCCCGACACCATGCCGGGCCGTCCGCCAAACGCCGCCGTAATCAGCCCGACGATGAACGCCGCATACAGCCCTGTGAGGGGCGAAACATGAGCGACCAATGCAAAAGCAATCGCCTCCGGCACCATTGCCAACGCAACCGTAAGGCCGCTCAATACGTTCGTTCTGATTTCTTGCGTCGAATACATGATGTGGTTTTTGCGCTCGGGGAAGAATGTGCGAGCAACGGCTAACGGTAGACATCACGGGGGACGGACGAAAGAGTCTCTACGCCAAAAACCGTGCAAGCCGTCCTCCCGTGCATGTCATGGTTCTGGCTCTTCTTGAGGGACCGTACTGGTAACTATTCGCATTCGACTAAGTAGTCCAGCAATGCTGTGAAGTTGCTCGATCCACTTGGCTACGTCCCGGTATTCTAATGTGCTGTCTGCTATGCTCGCGCGCTGCCATCCAAGATGAACGCCAATTCTCTGTTTTTCAGAGATTCGCCCTCCGATAATGTCGTTGTCGAGATGCTCGATTGCGTCGCGGAATCGCCGAACCCCTGATTTCGAGGTTTCGAGTAAGACGGTCATGTCCCTGGGCCGTGGTACGAGTGGTGTTCCGTCATCCCGACCGTAACCCATGGTTCGAAGTCGTTCAATGTAATTGATCGCTTTGTGCAGACTCTGCACGCAAGATTCGAAATGGTCGGAGGCTCGGTACTCATCGTCAGCCTCGCCCATCTCCAAGAATCGAAGCAGCGAATCTCGTGAATCGTTGTACTCGAGCAGTGCCTTTTCTACGTGCCGCACAAACCCATCAGCGATCTGCTTGCCGTTTCCGCTCGGAAGTCGATGTACGCCAATCAGTTTTCCGAGATCACGCTTCGACCGGAGCGAGCGTTCGAGGTTTACGAGAGTCGGCATTCCAGCTTCAAGACGCCGTACTCCAGTTTCGTTTTCTGTATCGGTTTCCATCATGTTGCCAGAACTTGTTATTAGACTGATCCGCCTATTTAGCTGTAGACCGCACTTGTGCAGCCTATCACGCCTAGGCGAATATGATGTAAGTGTAATCGTACAGAAGCGCTACGTCCATTACAAGCCTCAAAAGGAGTGATAGATGGTTTCGGCCTATTTCCGTCAACCCAGTGTGGTTCGTAGGGGATCAGCGGGAGTGATCACCGGTTGGCCGCCACGATTTAGGACGTGTGAGTCGATCCTGGTAGCCTTCAAGTCCTAGCGGCCCAACAGTTCCACTTCCAAACTGTAGGTGGTTCGACAATGTGGTGAAATGCCGTCGGATCCCGACTTACGAACTCCGAAGCTCATCGCGAATCGCGAAGTACCAATCAGCAGTAAGTGCGAACTCCGTAGCTCGGCCAGGAACGGCGCGCCACCGAATCCAGCCGGTACTGGCCAGTTCACGTTGCCCGCGTAAGAATGTCGCGCGACTAAGACCGAACTCACGCACCTTTCGACACGGCATCGCAATCGTAATGCGGTCTACACGTTCAGCAAAGCTGCGATAGTCACGGCATATAGCCAACGACGCCTTCAGTTCGGGCCACGCTCTTTCGATCGCCTCCGAAACGGCAAGCAACAGGAGTCGCCCACCGTGCGTTCGCAAGCGAGGCAGCAGCAACGCAAGTGGATGCGGAATACGAATCGTTCTCGGCGGTCCCGCGGACCAATGGCATCGAGCTGTCATAAAAGTATTCTAACGGTTGGCCGTCGCAACTCCAGCTCAAAGCGGCGGCAGAATGATGCGACTTCGATTCATATTTCACAAAATCCCCTGGTTTTTCCATTTTCCCGGCGACCACGCGCAAATTTTTTTCTATTGTCCTCTCTCTTCGCGGCCCTGGTCGACGCAAAAAGGCGTCGCAAAGGACCCGACCCGCGATTCCGGGGGGGAGGGGTAACTTGCTTGCAACTCTCACAAAGTAGCCATTACGACACTTGTGCTGTCTGTTCGTTCCTCGGCGTGGCCGGGTCGTGTACTGTTACCTCGTATGAAATTTTGCGTATTCCCGCACCAGCCTGGTAAGCCAGCGTCGATCATCGTCGGTGAGCCACGCCCGGCTCGTTTACTCGACCATTCGTTCCACAGTCACGTCCCGCCATCCCTGCCGGAATTGCACCGACCCGATCTGCAGCCTTATCAGCCTGTTATTGCAATATTCGCGATAATGGAAAGCCCAGCTTGACAGTCCGGCAATAGGGCGATAGACATACCGGTTTAGGGATTGTGCTGGTTAATCGAGATGAATGCTTGTTCGCATTCAATGACACTCCACGTTGATACAGGCACAAGCCATGAGTGACAATATTCGCGTCGTGTGTCCACACTGCAGCAAAGCGTTGACTGTGCCGACGGCGCTTATTGGCAAGTCCGGCAAGTGCCCGGCGTGCAAGCACACTATTGCGATCCAATCGCCAGCCAGTCAATCGGCAACCAAGCCCAAGCAACCCACGCCTCCGCCGGTACCTCCGCGTCAAACGACTAGCGTCCACAAGGAACCTCCGCACCGACTTGACGACGTGATTGATGTTCAACTCGCGCAGCAGCCATCTCACAGCGACGAGATTTCAGAGGATAAACGGCGAATGTTGGCTGCCGTTTCTGCGGCACCAGATAAGTATGCGCTGGTTGAACCGTACTTAATGCAATACGAACAACCTGTCGCAATTGCTGTCCAACGTCAATTTCCATTTTCAATCTTTTCAGACATTGTCCTTCTCTCAACGCACCGCTTGATGACCTTCAAAAGGTTCTTCACAAAAATCGACATGTTTGATGTTAACTACGTCGACTTCCATGAGATCACGATTAAGCAGGGGTTTTTTACCAGTACGCTGACGATTACAACCGACAACCGTCGTACATGTTCGGTGGTCCGCCTGGTTACCGAACAGGCTCTCAACGTATATCGCCTATGCCAAGACATCGAAACGAAAGCAAAAATGGCACGTCGGCAATTTCAGCTGGAGGAGAATCGCTCGCGAACAACAACTATGCAGGTCAATAACTTGGCCGCACCGCCTGATTCCTTTCCGCAACCACAACGTCAACAACCACTACTTCCTGAACGTGACATATCGAACGTCGGCGACGAGGAACGTAATCCGTATCGTCTTGGCGACTGAATGCATACACTTCTATGGCCCGTAAGGTCAAGTAATATGCACCGGTAGCGGCGAAGTCAGGCGGTCTTGAAGTGGACAGCCTGTCGTCGCCGCCCTGTTCATAAGCCGAGATGAAACAGCCATGGCGGATGAAAGTACCTCGCACGAACCGTTTCGATTCGAGATTAGACGGTAGCGGTCCGCTATACGATCGACGGCGAAACCGCGGTCGATGGAGGTACTCGCGGCTCCCATGGCACCAACCGTCCAGCATCGTCGAACGTTGGCTTTGCACCCTTGTACCAGCGTCGCATCAACGCGTATTCGCAATTGACCGGCAGGTCGGACTGAATAACGTCCCGCATCGCTTCACGCATGATGCGACTAACGTCATCGGCTGCGGCTTTATGGTCTATCCCGTGCTCTGGTAACTCGATGATGACTTCGTCATGCACGCACGCCACGAGCCGAGTTGCCTCGGTCGCCCCGCCTTTCAGGCAAGCCTTACTCACGGGTACGCTTGCAGATCTCCCCGAATAAGAACGTGAACTTTCACTCCACAAGCTCGTCATCTACCTTGGAGTCTGTAGGGAACGGTTTCGCTGTCCACGGGCAGCTCACCTCAGGGTCTCTCTAGGCCTCTATGACGTTTCTGTTCGTAGCCTCGCAGCTTTGGCGTGAAGGGTCCGGGTGGGGAACAATCAGACCCGGCGCTTACCCACACCTTCGCAGGCTTCCTTCACACCGTCGGTCGCCCTTCCGCAGTTGCCCTCGCCTTGTACTTCGATTGATTGGTTACATTTGGTATACTGTCCTCCAAATCAATTCCCGTTTTCGTACAGGGGACTTGCACCCCACAAGTTCACGCCCATGTCGGGCGTACCGTGAACCGGCGCGGCGAATCCGGCCGAATCTGAAGTCAATGCGTAATCTCGCCGCCCGGTTACGCTGGTCGACTATGAAGTCCTGGGTTTGCAAGTGTGACCTGCCCCACGGTTAGTACCATTGTTTGAGTGGATATTAGGTTAGCCTCTAACGATCGTACGTCCATCACGATCGAAGGCAAAACGTTCGTCGTTTTTTTTTCGCTACGGGGGAGAACCCCCTATGACCCCCTATGAATTTGCCATTGGACTTATGTTCTGCGCGCAGTTTCACTTTGTTTGAGTTTTGCTAAGCAATCCGCCGGGCGTTTTCTGCATAACAATCCGAATACGACATTTCATAGGGGGTCATAGGGGGTAGACGGACTCGCAGGAAACTTGTGGGTTCTCGAAGTACAGGTTTTTCAGGGCGTTCGGCAGGCCGATGGGTTCCATTCGGCCTACTACCTCGGCGGAATTCACATAAGGGGTTAACCGGGTGCAGATAGCAGGTTACGGCGGTACATAGGTGGCAACGGATGGCTTGGTAAGCACTTCTGTGGGTCTTGTGCTTCGTGTTTTTGGTGCAGCGGTTGTCTGTTTGACTCTTTTTGCACTAAATCGCCGATATTGACACTCTTCACCTAGCATGCGATTTGAATCAGCAAATATTGCGATGCGTGCGTGTTTCGCCGCATCGGTACCATTCACAGGGCATCTAAACCGAAGTTCGGCAATGGAGGGAATTGCACGCCAGTTTTGACTGCCGATTGCGGTTCTGGTCACTTGACGGGGTCAACATCAGGTCCCAAGGGGACCCGACGAATGGGAAGTCAATGAGGTGTTGGCCGGCATGATGCCGGCCGCAGATGCCCACACGGTTCTCGCGTCGGTCGGAAGATATAGCATGGCTTTTAAGTCCGATCCGAATTCGGCAGACGGACAGTTTGCGTGTCCCCGCAAACGGCAGCGAACGGCACCTGATCGACGACCCTGCGTCAACGAGCCAACCGTCCGCCCAAAATGGAACATGTCTAATGGGTCGGCGACAAGTCGTCTCTAATTTTTCAGTCCGATTTGATCGTAGAATGCGACATGTCCGGTTCCATCTCTCCTTTTGACGTCCGTTGCGATTGATTTCAGGTATTTTCCGAACACTCTGTTGTCGATTGGATCGATAGCACTCAGCGAACGCCAAGCGTCGAATGCGTCGTATAAGGTCTGGCAGTCTACTCGGTGGCCTTCACCGAGGACGCAACAATTGGCCACAAATTCTCGCACAGGGTTTGCGAGAATCTGCATCTCTTGCACGTCAAGTTTAGACGATTGGGGCTCCGTAAAACGGCCGTTACGGAACAGCCTTTCAAGTCCCTTAAGTGCCCAATTCAAAATGCCGGGTGACTCCGAGCGAATTTTTTCCGACAGGTCAATATCCTCGTGTCCCAAGTAACTTTCACGGGTCCTCAGTACAAGGAATCGCGTTGCGATTGCACCGCTCATATCATTGAAGTCAGGTAGTTCATTGGTAAGGAACATAAATCTCGTGTACAGTAGCTTAGTGACCATATTAAGGCACTTTCGGTTATACGTAATCGGGTCACCTCCACTGATCGTCAGCAGCCGTTCGAGCGCGATCTGTATGTCCCGTCCCCTGAACCTAGCATCACTGATTACGGCGAGTAGTTTTCCATCAAGTGGCCAGATACCGAATTCGTTAGCTAGGCCGGACATTGTGGGGAAAACGGTGTTTTCAAAGCCGATCATGTGTGCCAGTTGTTTCCCGATGGTGCCTTTGCCCGAACGTGGCGGTCCCCAAATACACAGCATCTTTTGAAATTTGTTGTCGGGTATAAGGGAGTATCCGAAAAACTCCTGCAGCGTAGCTATGGATTCGGCATCGCGTTGGAATACTTTTTGTAGAAAATCATGCCAGCAATCCGGTTCTCGTGCGGTCGGTTGGTAGGGATAACTCAGCGCGTTAAGCGTGTAGAAGAGTGGAGTCGGTGGAAATACCTTCAAGTCGCTCAGGTGTAAAAGCCCACCCGGAAAGGCTATGAATCGTCTTGGATCACAGGTCGATTGAGTTGTAAGCCATGTTGGAGCGGTGTGCGAACGTATTACAAGGTCTCGTAGTGCATCCACAGCCGAAGCGATCGTTCTTGAATTTGCGGGAAAGGGATTCAACAGAAGTGGATTTTCATCCTTGTCGAGCATTTCGACCGGATTGGGCTTACGTTTTCTCGAAGCCTTTGGTGGTGTTACCACACAGGCTTCATGTAGCCACGATTGGAATTTGCGTCGCAATTCCCCCTCTTTCAACTCTTGATAGCAGTTCGCATCGCGGTTCCATGTGAAAAACTGTCTATCGACGTAGTATAGGATCAACTGATTGTCGATCGTGAAGAATTCCCGCACGAATGCCTGAGCGGTTGGTTTGGTTCTCTCGGTGGAAAGGACTAATTGGCCTGTAATGATGTCACGGTGTCCGGGTGCGGGAATTCGCCTATAGGAAGATTTACCGCGGACAACAATTTCTTCGGCTGCTTTCAGCGTGTGCGTGATCTCATCTTTTGTCGGCGAAGACTTGTTGCAGCGGTGACGTGCGATGGCTGTAATTGTCGCAATGGCATGTTCTTCGTCAAGATCTTGTTGTACCGCGATGCAGCAAAGTGCGAGTAAGTCTGGTGGTCGAATAGTGAAATGCATCACTGCAAATTCAATGACACGACGGATCCCGAAGATTTGCTGCTCGGCGCCATTGACATCGGCTCCATCGACCTCGGTTGGCGGCATGTCTACTAAGCCCGTAATAAGGTCGAAAAACTGTTGTTGTTCCGAAGTTAATTCAAGGTTCTGCCGATAGATCATGTCGCCCCACTCTTGGAGTTCCTTTCGCGAAAGTAGATCAAGAGACGATCGCGTTAGAATGCGGAAGGGGGTCGGTGCAATTGAGTTCTCGGAATTGAGCGACGGACCCACGTCAAAATTCGTACCTAACTGTTCCACAATTGCATGAAGTTCTGGCGAGAGCTCTAGGTTCTGATCGACGTGCGTCTTTTCAGATCGAGGCGTACCATTCTTAAGAGAGCTCTTTATGACCTGCGCGAGCTCGCTATCAGGTAATGGAGGCGAATTGTTCGCATTCCATGCGGTCATTTCCCGGAAAATTAGTTCGTACGGTGGCGCATTACTGTACTGGTCGCGCATGCTGAAAAGGTGACCGGCAATTCGAAACGCGAGGTTGTTGCGTCCACCTTCGGTTGCGTGGCCACACTTTGCAATGTAGCTGCTGATACGATGTTGAAGGGTGATGTCTCCGATCGAAGCCGTCGGAAGGATCAAAGCCGACGTGTTCGCGGCGACACTCGATGGTTGGCATTCCTGGGGTTTGGTTCGGTAAGTGTCGGTGATCCGATTGATAGCGTCCTGTACGTCAGTGATCTCTGTGCTTTTTCCGCACTGCCAGCCTGTGAATGCAAAAAAGCGGCGTTCAGAATATATCTCAACTTGTCCATCGCCGATTTTGTAGACCTTCGGTGTCGATGCTGGGATATTGCCCTGTCCGTATGCCTTGATGCCGGTTCTCGATGGGGAAATCTCCATGTAAGTGTTATGCAGTGACTGAACTATGGGAGCAGCCCAGTCCTTGAGCGTCCCGTCCGGAGCAAAACAATCGTCGATGTCTACTCCGATATACGGGTCGCATCGCGTAAAACAGAAGGCAAGTCCTGCGTTGAACCTGGTTGCTGCCTCTATTGCTTCGGCATATGTCACGTAATCGTGTGTGTATGTGCTTCCCGAACGCTGATTTTGCACGGAATATGGAATCTTTCTTCCGCTGATGTTGTGGTAAATCATCCATTGTTTGACGGTAGTTAGCTCGGACATATGTACCCCCTCGGTATCACGTATAATCGCGGTCGATCTTGAGTAGATGTTCAACAAGACAGATGTCGAGTGCCATACCCTTATGGACTTAACCCCGTCGCTTTACCTACTCCTGCACTAAATGGCGGGAGTGGGAATCTGACGAATACCGTTTCACTTCTAAATTCCAGCCTCTCTAAGTTCACGTTCAGCTCGCTCGATGGCCTTGGATGTACCCGTCGCTGCAGGCGGAGGTGTTGCATTAGTCGCTCTACGTCGCAAAAATCGATCAAGAGCCTCGTGCGATGTATAAAATACACCTCCACAAGCGAGTACTTCTAGCTTGCGGCCTCGCACGCCACGTGACACCCATCGGTAGACGGAACAAATGTGCGTTCGCTTTCCTCGACGTTTCGGAAGGATGTTTGGGACTTCTCTCAGAGTGATAAGTCTTTCGTTGAGCATGGAATCTCCTCGCAAATAACGGGACCTGACTAAAGATGTCACATAATGCGATTAGAAAGCATGCCAGAAAGTTCACCGTAAAGAGTGAACCTGAATTTTTTGAAAAAACTCAAAATAGTTTGATGCCTAATCAAGAGCGACTGGCGAACGAAGCTGCGTGGCGATGAAATGAGGGAGCACGAATCCAGGATCGCTGGGAACTATTGTGTTTCCAGTCGAACGCGATGAGACTTGATCGGTCGGCCCAGAAAGTTGGCCGTGCGACGAGTCCAAACCGGCCGTCGCGTTATGGATAGGCTGTTTTATTGCGGCTACGGACGTCGACCATGATCAATCGTTCCGGAGGGGGTGTCAACAAGATTCTGAGCACGCACCAGGCCACACCCTATCGCGGCGACGAACACGCTGCCCGTGCCGTCAGTAGGACAGACCGCCAGGCCGCCAATGTCCTCGTCAGTTCGGATCGTTACCTCGCACGAACGGTGCCAGACTCGCCAATTCTGAGCCTAGTCGCTCCGCATCTATAAGATTCAGCTTGCAACAGTCGACATCAATTGTTTTGATCGACAACCATCGCGGCGCGCGAGAGAGACCGGCGAGTTCGGATCAATAACCCGTGATGCTTATTGATTAGGGTGAAGCGAAAAAAATGGGATCCGACAAGAGACACGTGAGCGCAAGGAGACAAAAAGAAGCGTCACTTTTCCTTACGCGGATGGTTCATGGCAGTTTCGCTATTCGTCTCTAAGGTAGTCTCCGAATTTCTGGCCAAATCAGCAAGCCTTCGCTTGGCCGTGGGCAGGGATATGCCTAGTTCTTTAGCGGCGAACTTTATTTTCCCTGTTTTTGTCTTGCTGCTGCTTTTATTCATTTCTCTCGCGACTTCCTGTCCCGTGACATCTATGGTTCTATCTGAACTTGCAGCCGCGCGTTTAGAAGTTAGTTTGTTCACGTGTTCAACAGCAGGTTCGAATCGTCGAGCAAACGAACGAGCCGCAGCGTGCCCGGCTTCCAGTCCATGCAAGAATCCGCTCAAGTGCGAATCATGTTTACGTGATAGAGCTAACCTTGCTATGCAGTAGGCATGATACGCATCACGAAACGTCTGCTCTCGCCCCTCTAGCAATAGGTACCTGCCGCCTTCAAGGTAGATTGCAGCTCTACCCTCAGGGTAATCCGCGTCCGGCGTCAATTTGTCGCAGTTTGCTTCGATGTATTGCTTTGCTTCGTCTCGAAACCGATGAACTCTCTCTCGAGGTGTCAATTCGCTTCGATTCTTAAGGAGATCATCAAAGTTCTCCGGTATATGAGCCAAGCCGTTTTCATGGACTTGGATTCGTATTGTTTCGCAATCGTCTTTGGCGGGAAAAATCGCGCCAACATGTTCTCGAGGGGGTTTCTTTGGCATTTCGTCACTCCGTAGTTATCCAATCTTCGCAGCCACTTCGGTTGCGAGCAGCAGATTTTTTTCAGCGTAGATTTGCGTTACGTCGGCGCGCGAATGTCCGAGCGCGACTTGTGCTGCTTCTAGGCCAAATTGCCTTCGCACTTCCGTTGCCATTGTATGACGCAGTTGATTGGGGCTCCACTGTGGTACGCCTGCCTTAGTGCACGCTCGATGAATTGCTCGGCGGTAGGATGCCGTGTCGTATTTCGTCCCTGGCTTCCGTTTTGGCTTGCGCCTCGACCGGTCTACCTGTGAGGGCTGGACCTTCGACTTTCGGGCAAGTCGCTTGTCGCGACGCGATTGTGCCACGGATTCTGTCGGTGCGAAGCAATAGTTTTCGGGTGCTCGCAGCAAGTAGGGCCTCAGTACCTCTTGTGCTCTTGGTCCAATGGCGACCTCGCGCAATTTCCCGCGGTACTGTGTTTTGTGGTGTGATGGCCGATAGACCCACACGTCTCCCGTACCGTCGATGTCCGTTGGTCGCATTGAGCACAGTTCGGCGGGGCGGACTCCGGTCAGTCGCTGCAGCTTGACCATGTCGGCTACGATCGCCGGGAGGTGCGGCAAGGTCTTGGACACGACATCGTCCGACACGGGCGTCACTGGTTCCGTTTCCCTCGCGGATGTGCGCCCTTTGGCTAACCCTGAGACGGTAGAAAGCGACACATGCACGTCGGCTGGAACGAGTTCCACCGACGCACCCCATTTGAAGATTCGCTTGATCTCGTCCATGGTATCGTTGATGTAGCGACGGGATACCCCTTCGCCGACCATGAGGCTGCGACAGGCCCGCAGGGCGAGCGGTCCGAACTCCGCTGCCTGGGTCCGCCCGTAGAGTTCCTTCAAGAGTCGAGTCGCGCGAATGGTTCGAAACTGGAGCTTCGGGTAGTACTCGCGGGCATGCACGATATACGCCGCAAGCAACTCCATGATGGTCGTCGCGGACTCTCTTCTGCGATTCGGGCCGACGGTTCTGCCTCCGGCGAGCCACTCTTGGACCAGACGGTCATAGGCCTGCTTACTAGCGGCCGACCCATGTTTCCCCAGGTAGTGGCGCGCTCCGTGCATTTCCACGAACGCTTGTCCGGAGGAGTGTTTGCGGTACCTAGGTATTTTGATAGATAGTCTTGGCATGCTAGGCGCTCCTCATCCATCGGCACGCAAACGGACAGTACTGTCCGTTTGGCCTCTTTCAGAATGAGCCGCACTGCCGACCATCGGCAGGTATCTAAGTCCAAGACTCGGCAAGGGTTACATCAAATGGGCGCACGCTGACTCGAACAGCGGACCTCGTCGTTATCAGGGGGATCGGAAAACACCCAAAAACCCCTCAAAAACCCGATAAAAACCAACGATTTAAGCAAGCTGACCCCGAGAATAGCACTTTCGCATCCGTTTGCAAATATGGCTTAAAACAAGCACTTTTCGTAGGTAGTCAAAACCCAAGAAGGTAGCCAAGAAGGTAGTCGCGTGTACGGCCGTACCGTACCTGGACATCTGTGAGTTACTCTGCGAGATTCCCCTAGGATTTGCCTGCCGAGAAGGATGAGCCCGCCTTACCGCCAAAGCGAGCCCCAGATATGCCGTCTAAAGCGTTCGGTCGGTACGACGCGACATCTTTGCCGCGATAAGGCAGGCGCGTTAGGGAGCCGATCTTAACGATTCGGCTTGTCGATATTCGTCTCAGCTAATTCCGGCTGCTTCGCAAGTGCGTCAGCGACAACTTGCGCCTCGTCGTTGCGTGATAAACCGTCTGCATGCTCGGTGGGCCTCCATTTAACTCACAATCGCCAGAAATCGGCAACTCTTGGTTGGTTTCAAGGCGGCGATCACTGCCTTGAAACCAACCAAAACTTGAATGAGCGAGTCTCCCCTGGTATGCTCAGTCGGAACTTAAATTTACCATCGGTTAATAAGAACGCTACGAAAGCAGCGGAGAAATAAGCATGCTATGTTCGGGTTGCGGTAAAAGTGTCCCGTTCTTTGGAGATGTTTGTCCGTATTGTCTTAGAGACAAGAGAAAAGACAGGGAGTGTTGTGTCTACGGGTGTTTTCTGTGTCCGCTTTTTGGCTTTATTGGTTTCTTTGTAGTAGGACTGGTCGCGGAAGGACTTGGGTATGATGGCGGTTACGTCGGCGGAAGTGCGTTCATTGGCCTCGTCATTGGCATCTTTCTGGGGGCCGGCGTCGCTCAGGCATTCAGTGGGGCTGGAGGGGAGACGGCGCCCCCTAAGGTATCCATCACGGAAAAATCAGATGGAAAACACTCTGATGAAGATGACCATAAGAAAAAACTCGCAAATTTAAAAAACCTTTTTGAGAAGAACCTCATTAGCGAGCAGGAATACAACGCCAAGCGTAAAGAGATTCTTGATAAGCTTTAACATGCGTAAGCTCACCTTCAAGAGCGCTCGCAGCCTGCGGATGCCCGCCGCCATCAACGCAGTGTGGAAACCGCCAACAAATGTCGCGCCGTGTCCGAACTCGAACTCGCCCTAGCCGTATGAACAAAAAAACGCTCACCGAAACGGACATTCGCACCAAATTCATCACGCCGGCACTCGTTGGACCGAATGGCGAGAAGTGGGATGTGATGACGCAGATTCGTGAGGAAGCCTATTTCACAAAAGGGCGCGTGATCGTGCGAGGAAAGACCGTCCAGCGAGGCGAGGCCAAGAAGGCTGACTACATTCTATCATATAAACCAAACCTCCCGCTGGCCGTCGTTGAGGCGAAGGACAACAACCACGCTGTCGGGGCAGGCATGCCGCAGGCACTGGAATACGCCGAACTCCTCGACATCCCCTTCGCTTACAGCTCCAACGGCGACGCCTTTCTGGAACACGACCGCACCGTTACCACCAGCACGGTCACTCGCGAAATCCCGCTCGATCAATTTCCGACACCCGAAGAACTCTGGTCCCGCTACTGCGCCGCCAAGGGCTACACTGCCCCCCACGAGGCCATCGAGCCTCCACCCAACAGCGTCCCAAATGCAACGCCCCACGCCCCGTAGGACAAGGTCTCCGGGCCCGTCATCCAACGCACCCCGAGACATGTCTTCGGGCCGGTCAAGCGATGTTCGTGGAGAGCCTACATTCACGATCACGAACGAGTAAAATGCTTCGATCGGACTCCTCTTTTACTGGATGTC
>JAQCHP010000240.1 GCA_027619595.1 Planctomycetota bacterium | reverse complement strand
AAGGAAGGCGACCGCCGTATGCAACCAAGCCGAGACCGTGTCCGACGGGTCGCCTATCTCTCCTCGATCACTAAGACGCCAAACGTCGCGGCAAGCGAACGCGAATTATTTGAGAATGCTGAAGGTACATGTAATCGGTCGAGTGTCAGAGCCACAAAAGACGGCAAGACGCTCGGCGGTTTCGAACCCAACACTTCGAGGTCTAATCTTCGGGACACCGACGCGACATGGGATTCGAGAGGGGATGTTTCGGATGACTGCGGGGCCTTGGCAGATCGGTCGCGAAAGCGATATGGAGCCTGGTACAACAGATCGACGTCATTTGCTACGACACCCGACGATAATGCACGAAGGTCCAAAAAAGGCCTCCCACAGTCAGCGGACCGCCGCTAGCATGGGAATTTGAGCGGTATGGGCTGTTCCCCCTGCTTTGTTTCCGACTCCGGAACTATGATGGCTTGACACTACTTCCGATTCGTGTTGCAAAGAAACTGCCTCCTGGGTACCCTCCATCCCCGAGCCCGTTTTCGGGGACCCATAACCCAGGGGGACCTCGCTTACAATAGCGAGCATGCCTCCCAACCCAGAACTCTTGAACGATCCCCGTTCCTATGCCTGAAACTGAACAAGGAATGCACGAAGTCTCGCGACGCGCCAAAATGAGCCGCCTGCGGGAGCTGGGGCACGATCCCTGGGGACAACGATTCGACGGCCGAGAAGCAATCCGCGACCTGCGCGGACGACAGGACGAGATTCAATTTCGCCGAGCGAATAGCAATGAGACAATCTCGGTTCCGATAGATCTTGCAGCGGACCCGTTTCGGCAATGGCTTGGAACGCAGGGGCAGGGTGAACTCAGCGGCCCGACGGTCCGAACCACTGGGCGAATTATGCTGTTGCGAGACACGGGAAAACTGATCTTCCTTGATCTTGAGGACTGGACAGGACGAATCCAGCTCTTTATCGGCAAAACGCAAGTAGGCGCCGAAAATTGGGAACTCGCTCAGCAATTTGACCTAGGGGATATTATCGGCGTCGAAGGCGAATTGCGCAGAACTCGCACCGGTGAATTGACCATTTTTGCGGCGTCATTGCACTTCCTGACCAAGTCCCTTGAGCCCCCTCCCGACAAGCATCACGGACTTACCGACCCCGAAGCGCGGCAACGCATGCGTTACGTCGATCTGTTGTACGGCGACGGAGTTCGCGACAGATTCTTGGACCGCACCAAGATAGTGCAGTCGATCCGTCAGACGCTAACCCAGTTAGGTTATTGCGAAGTCGAGGGGCCGACACTGCACGCAATCGCGGGAGGCGCCGCAGCCAGACCGTTCGCCACACATCACAACGCATTGGACACCAAGCTCTACATGCGAATTGCGTTGGAATTGCATCTCAAGCGACTCCTGGTCGGAGGTATCGAACGAGTATTTGAGCTCGGACGGGTCTACCGGAATGAAGGAATTAGCCCTCGACACAATCCCGAATTCACAATGCTTGAAGTCTACGAAGCGTTTGGCGACTATGGTACTATGATGGACCTCACCGAACGACTTATCGTCAATGCGACAAAAGCGATCGGGAAAGGTTATGTGCTGCCCTGGGGCGATACTCAAATCGATTTTACGCCACCGTTTGCAAGGCGGACGTATGATGAGCTATTCCACGAGAAAACGGGCATCGATCCACTGGATGCCAAGGCCGTAGCAAACCTAGCGAAGGGTGAGGGTATCGAAACCGTCGGACGTCATCCCGACGTGATCAAGAGTGATTTATTCGAAGCTCGCGTTGAGGACGAGTTGGTCGGCCCGATTTTCGTGACGGACTACCCTGCGAGTGTTTGTCCGCTGACAAAGCGCAAAGCAGAAAATCCAGCAATTGCGGAACGATTTGAGCTTTTCGTGCACGGGATGGAACTCGCCAACGCCTATTCGGAACTCAACGACCCCGACTTACAAGAGGAATTGTTTCGCACTCAGCTGGCCGGTATGTCGGCTGACGACTCCATGGCACGTATGGACCATGATTTTATTCGGGCCTTGCGGCATGGCATGCCTCCAGCCGGTGGATTGGGGATCGGAATCGATCGGCTTGTCATGCTACTGACAAATTCTCAATCTATCCGCGACATCATATTATTCCCTCTATTGCGTCCCGAAATAGGCACATAACTAGCACACTAACTACTGCTGTTCGCGGAGCATACGCCGCGATTCGACAGGCAACTAACAGCATCAACTGACCAATACTGGAACAAGGACGTTCAATCATGTATCGACTACTGCTTTGCTTGCGATACTTGCGCACGCGATATATTGCCTTGGCTTCCATTATCAGTGTGACTCTCGGCGTTGCCACCATGATCGTGGTAAACAGCGTCATGGCTGGGTTCCAGCAAGAAATGTATCACCGATTACGTGGAATTCTGGCCGATATCCTGATTGAGTCTCATAGCATGGAAGGAATTGCCAATCCGGAGGAAGTACTCGTCGAAGTACGAAACATACTGAAAGACGACATCGCGGGATTAACGACCAACGTCCACGTGCCCGCGATGATCAGCTTTCGTTTGGGAGATCAGTGGCAAATTCGCCAAGTAAACCTCATTGGCATTCAGCCAGAGTCGTACAGCACCGTCGGTGATTTCGGGCAATACCTGTTGCATCCTGAGAACCGAAAACAGATGGATTTCGTCCTACGAGATAAAGGTTATGACGAAAGGATGAATGACCGCTTGGATGAAGCAGGGTGGGTGCACCGGCGAAATCGTGTGGTCTTTGAGCAAGCATGGGAACGGCAAGAGAGTCTACGCGATCTATCACCCGATGCAAGCAACGCCGATTCTGAACCAATGGGATTGGATTCGACTGAAGCGTCGGAAGATATCGACTCCTCGCCAACCTCAGGCTCGGACCCGTTTGGCACCGCTTCACAGCTCGGTCCGGAAAACGTGTTCGATCCAAGCAAGGAAATACACACTGGCATCGTACTGGGTATTGGCGTAGTGAGCGTTCGCCAGCGAAACGCGGCAGGACAAGCTCAGGACTTTTTTCTCTGTAGACCTGGGGACGATGTGAAGGTCACAATCCCTTCCGCCGGCGCGAAACCCAAGCCGATACACAGCAATTTCACCGTGGTGGATGTGTACGAGTCCAAAATGAGCGAATACGATTCGAACTTTGCTTTCATGCCCTTGCCAGAACTGCAAAGCCTAAGGTGGTATCCGGGCGCAAAAAATGTCACTTCCATCCAGATCAAATTGCGGCCCGAAGCGGACCTTGGGGCAGCTTGCCAAAAACTGAGAGATCACTTCCCAGCTGAAATTTTTCGCTACAGAATTGAAACGTGGCGTGAACTCCAGGGACCTCTCTTTGCTGCAGTTCGTATGGAAACGAATCTGCTTAACATCTTATTGTTCTTGATTATCGCTGTGGCTGGCTTTGGCATCTTGGCAACCTTCTTCATGATTGTGGTGGAAAAGACCCGCGATATTGGCATCCTAAAATCGTTAGGAGCATCGAGTCGTGGAATTCTGTCAATCTTCCTGTCGTACGGACTATGTTTGGGGGCCGTCGGATCCGGGGTCGGCCTCGTGCTGGGTTTGCTGTTTGTGGCCAACATCAATCGCATTGCCAATGCGATTGAATATCTCACCGGGCATGAAGTTTTTGACCAGACGGTATATTACTTTCAGGAAATCCCGACGATTATTCATCCGATCACAATCGGATGGATCGTTGCCGGTGCGATATTAATAGCACTTCTTGCGAGCGTGCTGCCCGCCTTGCGCGCCGCCCGCCTAAATCCGGTGGAGGCGTTACGTTATGAGTAATCCGTTTTTAAACCAGGCTTTGGCAGGCGACATTAAGGGAACGGGTACTCCCGCACTGCGGATCGCCCGCCCACAAGGGGATGGACAGACTTGCTTAGTGGATGCATCGGGTATCTTTAAGACGTACCGCAAAGGGGGACGCGAAGTCCCAGTCCTCCGTGGTGTCGACCTAACCGTAAGGGACGGCGAATTCGTCGCGATCGTCGGACAAAGCGGCTCAGGGAAGAGTACGCTCCTGCATCTACTGGGAACGCTCGACGCGCCCGATCAAGGAATCATTCAATTTGAGGGGCACCGGATTGATATCCTACCCGCCTCAGAACGTGATCAGCTACGCAATCACGCGTTTGGCATGGTTTTTCAGTTCTACCACCTGCTGCCAGAACTTACGACGCTGGAAAACGTCGTCCTACCCACTATGATTTCCCGTGGAGTGTGGGGATATTGGCGCGGAAAACGCGAATTGGAAGCTCGGGGCATGGAATTGCTGGAAGCGGTCGGACTTGCCCATCGGCGAACCCACCGTCCCCGCGAATTGTCAGGGGGGGAGATGCAACGAACCGCCGTTGCGAGAGCCCTTATGAACCGACCTCGATTGCTGCTGGCGGACGAACCGACAGGAAACTTGGATACGCAAACCGGGCAGGAAATCATGAAAATGCTGTGCTCCTTGAAGGAGCGCGAAGGGCTCACTATAGTCATGGTGACTCACGATTCTCAGATTGCCCGACAGGCGGATCGCGTTGTTCGACTCGTCGAAGGCCGCGTTACTCAACTGTAAGAACTCGCTTCATGTCACTTAAGATTTACATCGGCGGTCGGCTGGTTGATAAGCAAGACGCCACCATCAGCGTCTATGACCACGGTTTCCTGTATGGCGACGGCGTTTTCGAGGGGATGCGCAGCTATGGCGGGCGGGTCTTCCGACTTGACGCCC
>JAQCHP010000239.1 GCA_027619595.1 Planctomycetota bacterium | reverse complement strand
CCCCGCCACAAGCCGCTCCCGGTGCTGCCAACGGAAACGCGCCCTACCGAGGCCCCGTGGCGCTGGTGGACGTAGGATATATTTTCAAGACCCATCCGGAATTCCAACAGCGGATGGAAAACATGAAAAAGGAAGTCGAAGCGTTTGAAAACGAGTTGAAATCTGAGCATCAGAACATGCAAAAGAATGCTGAGCGTTTGGCAACCTACAACCCGGGCACACCCGAATACAAGAAAACAGAAGAAGAAGTGGCCCAAGCACGCGGTTCACTCCAAGCACGTGCTCAGCTAAAACGAGATGAATTCCTCAAACGTGAGGCTCAGGAATACCTCGCCTTCTACAACAAAGTGCAACAGGCCGTAGGAGGATTTGCCTACAACAACCGCATTGCCATTGTCTTACGGTTCAACCGTGACGAGATGGACCCCAATGACCGCGGTTCCGTCTTACAAGGTGTCAATCGTCCCGTCGTGTCGTTCGAGCCTTCTCTGGACGTGACCGATGACGTGTTGCGTGTCATGGGGATTGCTCATCAAAATACGGCAACCCGTGTACCTCCCGGACCACCCGCTCGTACGCGCAAATAATAGCGTCGGCCTTGCACGGCAGAGAGCTGGTGGCAACTGTCGTCACGGCTTAACTTTAACCACGAAAAGACTACCTTGACTTCTCAATTCCGCCCACAAAGGACGATCGCTGGCAGCGTGGTCCTCGACGGCTATGGCTACTGGAGTGGACAGGATGTGCGGGTGGAATTTCACCCCGCACCTCCCGGTCACGGGCTCGTGTTTTCTCGCGTCGACTGCGAAAATGCCGCCATTCCTGCCGTCGTTGGATATCGCTGCGATGCCCAACTGCGCACGAACCTGAGCCTCCGGGGAATTTCTGTTGAAATGGTCGAACACATTTTGGCGGCGTTTGCCGGACTCGGCGTTGACAACGCACAAATTCGCGTCAACGCAACCGAAATGCCAGGGGTCGACGGATCTTGTCTTCCATTTGTGAATTTGCTGCGGAACGCTGGCATTGTCGACCAACCAGCACTGCGAGATGTCGTAGTTATCAAGCAAAGAATTCGAGTGGGTAACGATTTAGCGTGGGTTGAAGCGACTCCCCACTCCGACCATGGACTCCACGTAGAATATCACCTTGATTTCGGTCCGCAACATATTATCGCGAGCGGGCAATTTGGCGGTAAGATTACTCCGGAGTTTTTCCAGAAGGAATTGGCGCCCGCCAGAACGTTCATCCTCCAATCCGAAGCCAATGAACTCCGAGAAATGGGCTACGGAGCTCGTGTTAGCACCAAAGACCTGCTGCTATTTGATGACCATGGCTTAGTGGAAAATGAATTAAGGTTTTCAGACGAGTGCGTTCGTCACAAGGCGCTCGATTTGGTCGGTGACTTAGCGCTGGCTGGTTGCGACATATGGGGTAGTGTGCACGCTCATCGCAGCGGACACCGTTTAAATGCTGAACTTGTCCAGGCAATCTTGAAATCGCACACCGTTACACGTACGCTGCACAATGCCGCATAGCTACGTCGTTGGAATATGCTTAGCCCCGAGAGGTTGGAGTCCAATTGATGGCCGTCTATATTTCACCACTGGCCGAAGTTGATCCCCGCGCCGTAATCGAAGATGAGGTCTACATCGGGCCATTTTGTGTTGTCGGTCCCCAAGTACACCTTGGCTTAGGAAACCGCCTGGAAAGCCATGTAACCATCAAAGGGCGCGTCCAACTTGGACAGTTTAACCATATCCATCCTGGAGCGGTCATTGGTGGCGAACCCCAAGATCTAAGTTTTTCCGGCTCCGACACATGTGTCGCAATTGGCGACCACAATGTCATTCGAGAATGTGTCACAATTAACCGCGGAACACAAAAGGAGTCAGGAGTAACTCGCGTCGGCAGCCATTGTTTCCTCATGGCATGTTGTCACGTCGCTCATGATTGCGTGGTGGGCGACCGAGTTGTCATGGCCAATGGCACTCTCCTGGGCGGTCACGTCCACGTACATGACTTTGCCTCGTTGTCGGGAGGCGTGGCCGTTCATCATTTTGCTTCGGTCGGAAGCTTCAGTTTTGTGAGTGGCCTCAGTCGCGTCGTTCAAGATGTGCCGCCGTTCATGTTGTGCGATGGCGTTCCAGCGCGGCCACGATGCATTAACGTCGTAGCGTTGAAAAGGAATGACTTCTCCACGGAAGTCATTGAGGCCCTGGCCACTGCCCACCGACTCATTTACCGCTCCAAAGTTGGAGTAGAACACGCCCGCGATATCCTTCGCAGTGAGAACAAACTATTCACAGAAGTTATACAATTGGTATCGTTTATCGATGGCCAGCAAACCGGACGACATGGTCGGGCGCGTGACGTCAGGAGGGCGGCGTGAGCAAACTTCGTGTAGCGGTTGTCGGCGGCGGCCACCTCGGCAAAATCCATGCAAAGCTCCTACTGACGATGCCTTCAGTAGATTTCTTGGGCGTTATTGAGCCTCACCCGGCGGTTCGCGCGGAAATCAGCCAACTGCTCGGCGTGACTTGTTATCCTACGTTGCAAACCCTCACCTCACCCATGGACGCGGCCGTCATTGCCGCCCCCACCCAATTCCACGCAGATCTTGCCACACAATTATTATCACAGGACATACACGTATTTGTCGAAAAGCCACTCGCCAGCACTTCTGTCCAGGCTCGAGCGATCACTCGCCTTGCCGCTCAACGCCAGCTGGTGTTGCAGGTAGGACACGTGGAGGCATTCAATCCAGCAGTGGCCCAATTGCCGGCCGATCTATGGCCTGCAACGTGGATTCATGCGATTCGTCAGGGGCCGTATACATTTCGGTCCACCGACATTAGCGTTGTGATGGACCTCATGATCCATGACATTGATTTGGTCCTGCATTGGCAGCAGTCGCCTATCCACCACGTGGAAGCCAGCGGCTACTCAGCCCTCAGCGATCAGGAGGACGCTGTTCAAGCGCGACTCTATTTTGCCGATGGGAGTGTCGCTCAGTTCATCGCCTCGCGTGTCAGCCATCATCGGCAAAGAACCATGGAGATTTTCGCCCCAACGGGTTCGGCGCGAGTGGACTTTTCCGACGGAAGACTGTCAGTAACTCGACCCAGTAATAATTCAGTTACGAGCCCTGCTGACGCCACAGACCGACAGAAAAACGCCAGTCAGCTCTTTTCGGAGCTCCTGCCTACCGAAGAATTCCATGCTTCGCAATCCAATCCAATCATGAACGAACTCGAAGACTTCGTCCGCTCGATTCAATTACACCGGCAGCCACGCGTTGACGGACGTCGAGCCACGGCAGCTATTGAAGTCGCAGAACGTATCACCGATGCGATTTCCGGACTCGATTGGAAGCAGAAAAGTTTCAGTGACCGTCGAGCTGCCTAAAACGTTCGGCAGGCGGAGGCCTACCTGCCGTGTGGGCGCTTCGGCAGGCTGAGTTTGTCGCAAGACGGAAGTTTTTCCGAGCGAACGATTCGTCGGTTGATTTCCTTCATTTCGTGCGTCTCCGAACCCGTTGGTCTTGGCGGAATCCTCGGCACGGTCTTAATGTCGGTTTTGGGAGGTCGAACCAAATCTGGCATTCGCAAGGATTGGCTCGTCAATCTTGTCATCCTTGAACAAAGTTCCCTGGTTGACGCTTTCTATCGAGCTGGCGATACTATTGAACTAAAGCCCTACGCGGCATTGTGATGCGCGGGGTGTTCAAACGGCAGACCGTTCGTCGTGATAGTTTATGCGTCTCGCCACAGTCCTCACGCCAATTTCCGATGCATACCTACAGGTGGCATCCCAGTGCGGAGTCCAGGACGTCGTCCATCGCTACCCAGGTTCTGACCCTGGGATACTCAAAGCGGCACAACGACGAATCGCCAAATTTGGACTTCGGCTCGGCGTCGTGGAAGGCTACCTACCCATCGAGGCCATCAAGCTCGGCCAAGACGATGGAACCGAATTGTTACAACTCAGCAACTTGATTCGAGAAATGGGCGATTTGGGAATTCCCCTGTTGTGCTACAACTTTATGGCGGGTACGGACTGGGTACGTACACAAACGGATGTTCCGGAACGAGGTAGGGCTCGTGTGTCAGCCTTCCGTTTGGCTGACGCCGAACGCGCGATTCTTTTGGGGCGCGAATTGTCGTCCGAACCGATCATTCCTTCGGATTTAACCGCCACGAAGCTCTGGTCCCATCTTGAACGCCTATTAATCCAGTTGATGCCCATTGCGGAACAAGCTGGCGTCACGTTAGCCATGCATCCAGACGACCCGCCGCTAGGCTTGGTGGCTGGTCGACCTCGCATTATGCATTGCGTTGAGAGCTTCGAACGACTTGTTCAGTTGGTTCCCAGTCCGCGAAATGCCATCTGCTTTTGCCAAGGAACGTTTGCCGCTATGGGGGTCGACATCCCAGCAACTATTCGTCAGCTGGGACCGCACATCAAGTACGTTCATTTCCGCGACGTCCGTGGAAGTTGCGATGATTTCGTAGAAACATTTCACGATAATGGGCCGACCGACATGGCAGCCGCGATGCGAGCCTATCAAGACATCCGATTCAACGGTCCGATGCGCCCCGACCACGTACCCCAATTGGTGGGCGAAGACGAAGGCGAACCAGGATACACCATGCTGGGTCGGCTCTTCGCCTTTGGCTATATGCGCGGACTAATGCACGGTACTGATGCTTAGGCCCGGAGGGCAACGCCGTAGCTGATTTATTTTGCAAAAAAACTGGGGTTTGGTTGAAATTGCAACAAC
>JAQCHP010000062.1 GCA_027619595.1 Planctomycetota bacterium | reverse complement strand
CGCAAATCTCGTGCCAAAATAAGGATTGTTTCAAGAAAATGACAAAGTAGGTGGCATTGGGCGTGAGCCACCGGCAGGGATATTTCGCCCTCCGGGCTATTGGAATGCTCCTGTCTCGTTGTTGCAATTTCAACCAAACCCCAGTTTTTTTGCAAAATAAATCAGCTACGGCGTTGCCCATGACTGTGAGACCGCAACGTGGTGGCCGATGTTTGGCAACAACGGAGAACAGCGGTCCGCCCTCGTGGCCAGACGCATGCGGGCTAGCCGATAAGCATGCAGCCTAGCAGCCGATCCCTGGGGCGACCATTCGTTTAGGTACTTGGTAATGCCGTACTGTTGGTGAAGTGGTATGACCTCAATGACAAGACCTTGGGCTTTGTCGACTTCGGCGGCAATCGCCAGTACATTACGCTCGGCAACATCTCTGAAAACTCGAAAGCGTTTATCTTTCTGATGGATTATGCTCGCAGCACATCCACAAACGGTTCTCACAGAAGCAGGTGGCTCCGATCATCGAGCACTTGCAAGGCCACATTGCCGATCTTGAAGCCAAGCTCAAGGCTGTCGAAACGAAAGTACAAGCCTCGATCAGTAGGCCCCCTCTTCAATGACGTTCCCATCCTCTCGATCCGCCAATCGTTCGAATATCTCCGGCGAAATGGTGTAGTTGATCGTCCGCACGGAATTGTCCGCCATCCCTGCATGCATGCCCACGCCATGGGCTGAACCGAAGCCAAGGTGGGGTGAGTGATCGGCTTTCGTAATAGAATTCTTGTCCTGGCCATAGATGGCGCCACTGCTGCGCATGGTGTCGTAGTCCCAACCGTCAGTCCAACCCCGGTCATCGCCGGCGTCGGAGTTGTAAAATGAGGGTCGCACCCGTTTTTCACCGATAACCATCGTCTTGCTGGTGCCGTCCACGATTTCGGCGAACCTGGTCGGTGGCGAGGCTCCGACTTCGCTTGGTCCGCGGTTCTTGGCGTCTTCACTGTGAATGTCCCAATTGGACCGCACGATTACACCGCGCCACATGCGATTGGGCCCCACCACCCAAACTTGCTCGTTGTATTCTTGCCAGAACGAACTCTCTAACAATTGCGATTTGTCGGTCCGGTGGGCCACCGTGTAACCCGATTTGAAAGTGTAACCCACCGGTGTGACGCCAGCGTAGTCCATGAGCACACTGCCGACACCTTTATAGCGCCGAGCACTTCGAGCAGGACATTGGTAAAGGGGGACGAACGTATTGTCTAAATCGACCTGGCTGCGAATGTTCTGGACCGCCCCTTCTTCCAGGTACGGCAGAATCTGGAAGGCCCAGCCCAGTCCTTGATGCTCGGCCGAATTCAATGCACCACTGCTGCTGACATAGTTCTCGATCTTGGGCCAGGGGGTGTCTCCCCCCGTCGGCCAAGTCCCAGTGACGCTCTCATGATTGTGGCACGCCAGTACCATCTGCCTGATATTGTTCTTGCACTTCAACAGCATGGCCGCATTGCGCGCTGCTTGCACCGCAGGGAGCAAGAGGGCGACCAGGACTCCGATGATCGCGATGACGACCAAGAGCTCGACCAAGGTAAAACCTGCAGGTCTCCGAGAATTGGACATAGCGATTCCTGTCATGAGGGGAACTGGTCGTTCAATCGTTAATGTATGGGACGTGTTCCGAGTAGCCGAAGATTAGGTAGGTGTTACCGCTGAACGGACATCGCTTCCTGGAATTCCGTGTCGTCCATCTCCTTGGCCACTCCTGTTACAGCGACCGTCCAGCGTTTACCGTCGACGCCGGTCTGCTCGTGCGCAATAATCTGCGGGGCTCCGGTACCACCGTAGGAAATGACGTAGGGCTGATGATCGCGAGGCGAAATAAACAACGTCGTCGGGTCGCTGACTTTAAATCGGTCGAGCACCTCGGGCGTTGACTTCTTCATGAATTCCAATAGCTCAAGCTGACTTCGCGGGGAGCGACCCCTGTGGGACCCTAGGTAACGCCCGTATGCGATGGCGAGAGGGCGGAGGTGTAGGCTCCCGAAGTATCGGGGGCCGGCGCTGTACGGCTGCAACCGAGGATCAGCGCACCCACAAGGATCCGCATACCTGTCGCCCAAACCATCGCAAGAACTTGCGGATCACGACTTGCGAGCAACCTTGCGCAGGGATGTCGGCCCGCTCGAATACCATTCAATCCCGTGGCATCGGCAGCTTGACTGAGTTGGTCCGACCGTACGAGGGGGGCCATGCGTTTGCGCTCCGGCGAACTCTTCGAGCTGGTCCGTCAGGCACCGACTCGGCGGTGACGACGTCCTGGCTCTTCGGAATCAACTGTTACTACGCTTCTCTGGCTCCGCGTCGATTCTATCCGACGGAAGCCACTGCAGCAAGCAAGAGGAAACCTCGCTAGGCGGTGCACCAAGTTCCTGCCAGTTCCACGTGCAGCGTTTCCGATGCGTTCGCCCGTATTGCGTAGCCCCGTCATTACGTTGCGTCGCGCCGATGGACGGACTTTGGCTCGGTTGTGCGGCCATCACTCGCCTGCGCGTCGTGCTATTGCCACGGCAACTCAAGCTGCGGCCCGGAACTTGTCGCGGAAGTCCCCGTCTTGCGAGCCTTGATGCGGACATAAGGAGCCACGTACTGACTGCGATGTGAAAACGTGCCTACGTCCGCTGTCGCCTCGCCATGCACTGGTTCCACCAGGTCTTCGATCACAAAGCCGGATCGACACATGCCACCCACTAGCACTTCCCATCGGTGTAAGAACTCGATTGCTCCCTCTTCGCGGTGCAAGGAACCGCTGACCGCTGGCAACGGTCCGCGCCAATAGTACGGTGTTTCCATTTGATAGAGACCCTGAACCGGTTGAGTAGATGCTTGCAGGCTGGTCGGCGTCTTGTGTTGACTGATATAGAGGCCGCCGGCCCGAACCACGCGGGCAACCTCCTGAAATACGAGAATCACATTCGCCAAGTAACAAGTGCTCACGGGATGTATACAAAGGTCAAACGACCCGGACGAGAGCATTGGAAGATGGTCCATCGACGCTTCAATGGTTTTGACATTGAGCCCATATGCGTTTGCTACTTCGCGATCGAGTCGCAACATTTCAGGGCTCAAGTCAACAACGGTGACCTCACCGCCGGCAGCTGCGTAAAGAGGTGCTTGACGCCCGCCACCGGCCGCCAAACAGAGGACTCGCCATCCGCGGATGTCGCCCCCCAACCAGCCCACCGCGTCAACTTGTGCTAGCGGATTACTGAGTTGCTCGCGATTGATCGGGCGCGCAAAGCGTTGCTGCGCAATCGCCATACGATCATAGGTACGACGGCTTACTTCGCGGGCCACTTCGTTGAATTCTTGGTCATCATTCATGCCATTTTTTACCTGAAAACAAGCCAAACCACACTGACACGCAACCGGCAGCGAACCATTCACAAGTCACTCGGAACGCTAGCAGACAGCAAGCACTTCGCTAGCACGCATCGCATCTTCTCGATCGGTAATTGCTATTGCTTTGATACTGGCATAGCGGCTAATCCTACCGTCGTCGGACCGTGCCGCGCATGTCGCGGGTTAGCTTCAAAAACCCAAGGGGTACTTTAGCGATGTTGAGTCGCTCCGCTGTTCTCGTATTAATCGGACTAACGCTCGCCATCGCTTCACCGCTAGCAATTGCCGCTCCGCTGCATATTGTAACAGTGGGGGACCTGCATACGCAGTTCTATTCCGGCAGCGCCCTTCACACGAGTTTCCGCTCGATCGGAGTAGAAACGACCGTCGTATCGATCCCTTCCGAAGCGTCGACATCGACAGAAAGCACCAGCACATCACTCTCCGCTAGAATTCTGGCCGAAAGACCTGATGTTGTGGTACTCATGATTGGAACACCTGACGCTAAGCTGGATCAGTTTGAAGCATTCACGTCGGCAACGAAGGAGTTGCTGGATGACGTCGACGACTACGCGGCTGGCCGAACTCAACTCACGCAATTGTTAATTGTGGGAAACATCTCGATTCTCAACGATCCGGCCACCAGTGATCGGCTCTCTTTGCTGTACAATCCGTGGCTGCGCCGTCAGTCCCTTCAACGCGACTGGCTGTATGTCGACATGGAAGCACGTCTCGTAAATATCGCACGATGGCAGCAGCTTTTCGCGGATGGCGAAATGTTGACTCCAACTGGTTATGACTGGATGACCGTCACCATTCGCAATCAGATCATGGAATTGCCGTTTCCAGACCCTCGGCTCATACCCGAACCACAGCCGACAGGCCCAATGCTGGTCGCGTGGCTGGTCGCGATGGTCGGTGGACATCGTCCACGTCGTGTGATATCGTCGCACTGATCGTCGACCTATCGCCAAATTCCATGATTTAGGTAGTGTTTTATGGCTATTTCTCCTGCGGTATTGCGCAAGCTCGCGCAATATGACACGCCCACGATTTGCAATGTCATCGAGCTGTTCGATATACGGCCACGCAACTCTGGATATATGGACGGTCGCATTCGCGCGGCGTTTCCCGAATTTCCCCCGATGGTCGGATTTGCGGTAACGACTGCATTTCGGTCAGACGCACCGGCGGGAGGATGCGACGTCTACGGATCTTTCACGCAACAGCTGGAACAATTTCACGAACTGCCTGGGCCTCCGGTACTGGTCTTCCAAGACCTAGATGATCCACCCGTCGCAGCCACGTTCGGGGAAGTTATGTGTTCAACCTACCAGGCATTTGGTTCGGTGGGATTGATCACGTCGGGAGGAGGCCGCGACCTCCTGCAAGTTCAGGCGCTCAAGTTCCCCGTGTTTACCGGTGGCACAATCTGTTCTCACGCTTACTGCCACTTGTTGCACGTGGGTCAATCGGTCCGTGTTGGTGGCTTGGTTGTCCGGCAAGCCGACTTACTGCACGGCGACGCCAATGGCGTGACCAATATCCCGCTCGAGATTGCCGCCGACGTCGCTGATGCGTCCGAAGAGTTCATCGCGGCTGAGGCCCATGTGATCGGCTACAACCGTAGTTCGGGTCCCAAATCGATCGCGGAATTGACCGAACGCCAGAAGCTCATGCAGGCCGACCTGCAAAAAATTCGCGCGAAGGTACAGAAAAAACGGTAGCCGACGAAACAGGTTCCGCCAGCTCCCTTACCGCCTGCCGGCAACGGCGCGACGGCAACAGACGAACCACAAAAGGGCCGGGACGCCCCCCCATATCGGCTCGGGTACGGATGCCGTTTGTGCTCCAGCATCGCCCGTCCATGCGGAATAGAGAATTCCCAAGTCGGCACCATCCACAATCAGGTCGTTGTTAAGGTTGGCGACCGACTCATTGGGGCCCCAGTCACCAAATACGATTACGACATCGGATCCGTCAACTCGACCGTCCCCGTTCAAATCCGCACCCGGGAACCTAGGCTTCACGCCGCCTCGCGAAGCATACCAACCGTCAATCGAACCGTTGGTTAAGATGCGATCACTAATGCCAATCTGCGAAGAAGCCCAAATGACGGTTCCACCGGCAGATGCTGAATGTGATCCCAGCCAATACTCCCAATAGCGACCATCGGCCGAAAACTGAGGCATGTCGGTAATCACGTTCTCAATTCCCAGTCCGGCTACGAACTCGCCGAACCCGAAATTCTGCAACTCGACATCCAAAGGTGTCGAGAACGAAAGATCATTGATCAGATCCAATCCAGTTTTTGCGGGAGTGCCTATGTCGTAGTAATAGGCAAACAAGTAACTGTCACCCGCAGGCGTAGCACCGCCGAAATCAACTAACAAGTAGGAGACGGAACCTCCATCGCCTGTGGTGGCAAAGACCGGGATTTCGCGATGATTCACCATCAATCCGACGGCATGTTGGCTGCTCAACCCGCAGGCGAGCAATCCAATGATCGCGGATACAATGCATGTCGACCGAACTTCTCTTCGATCGTGTGCCATCAATTGGAACATCAGGGACTCCTTCTCATTGGTGAATCGAACTCAATTAGATACCGTAACTAACCTGCATCAACAACGTCACCTTCACTGCGTGTACAAAGCCGCAGTAACGTCCCAGTGTCCATCGACTCGTCGAGCCACCGAACGGCACCATCGGCCAACATGACATGTACACCGTGAGGGTGATCGCTAAAAAGCTCATTATTGCGAGTCCGGTTGATCGGACCGGTTTGATCAAATATGTTTTGCCCGTTCGCCCATTCCGATTGCGCATTTAATGGCCTGCCTGTGTCTTCCCCTACGATGATCGTATGCGACAGTCCATCTACAATTTCATGGTCCGAAATCGCTCGCTCATAAATCATGACACCATTCATAAATGGATAGAGATGGGGAACACCTACGCCAAACATACCGCCGTAATCGGTAAAGGCCAGGTTGTCACCCGGGTCCCAACGTCCGTTCCCGTTTCGATCGCCCGTATCCTTCGTCGGTCGCGTACCGATCGCCATGGAGGATGGACACCGAAGAATGGGAAGATAGGTACCAGCAGCCAATCGATTTTCTTCACTATCGAACGCGTAGCGTGTGTCAAATCGACTTGCAGCGTCGTAGGCTTCCAGATACGGCAAAAGTGACACCACCCAAGAGATCTGCCGTCGGTCGCTCGCATGGACAAATCGCGTCCCTTGTGAACCTATCGGAAATTGCTGCTCTGCGCTATGAAACGCTTGCAATGCGATCGCCACTTGATGCAACCGATGAGCACATTCGGTGCGTCGAGCCGACTCACGTGCCCCCTGCAACGCCGGCGTCAACAGCGCCAACAAAACGCCAAGAGCGGCAATGACAATCAGCAGCTCAATGAAGGTCATCCCCATCGGCCATGCATTGACACCGAATCGACCTCGTAAAGCCGACACATCGATGCAAGGCTGGCCCAAGGGATCCGCAGACGAACAATTGTTCGCAGCCATGTACTCAACTCCTAGTGATTCCGTTGTCGGCGCGCAATGGCACCTTTGCGACAAGCCAATCAACAAACACCGCGCCAATTCAGTTAGGAACGGTTACGCTCGTCATGTCTCTCATGCATGACGATCTTATGCTTTCCAAGTCCGACATTTTGCCTGGAGGCCCGTCCCGCGCAGGGCACCACAAGCTGCGTACAGGCAGGTCTTCTGACTTCCAGACACTACGAAGCCGGCCTTCTCGCGCGATTTTCCCGTCAACGACAAAACGAAGTCAACGAGAGCAAAACCGCACAATGGCCACAAGTAGAAATGGCTTCGTGTCTCCGTCTGGTTACAGCGGCGGGGCCGTCCCGGAATTGCACCGGAGTTCCCTAGTCATCGGCGGCTGCAGCACAGCACACCAATCACCAGTACACGTGCCCCTAACCTACAACGGCAGATCTAGCGTGTCAAGTAGTTGACGATGATAGGGAATCACACGCCAACACGGCCGCAAATTTCAGCGGGCCGTTGCCAAATGCAGCCAGTCAACGTCACTGCCCCATTCCTTCGCATGCAGTGGAACTTCGCCGAGGATCGGCGGTACACAGCGTGACTCAAGTTCTCGCAGATTGGACGCACAACTTAGATCAGGAATATCAACGACCTGATTCAGTACGATACCTGCGACTGGCAGTCCTTCGCCGAAGGTAACCGCCGTAATTAGCGTCTGCAATGTGTCGTTGATCACACCCAAACGATTGGGCGCTACGACAATTAGCGGATAACCGAGATCGAGCGCCAAATCCGCGTTGTACTCATCGTCTGCCAGCGGGGACATGAGCCCACCCGCCCCTTCGACAAGCACGAGATCGCATCGATCTCGCCAGACTCTCAATCCGTCTCGGAAGAGTCTCGGATCGACCGACTTACCCTCCGCTGCCGCTGCGCCCGGTGGAGCAAGTGGGGCCAGAAATCGCTGCGGACAAACATCGTTCAAATCGCCAGGGTTGCCGGCCGCATTCCACAACGCGACGGCGTCCCCGGACACATAATGCCCGCTGGAATCGACTTCGCAACCACTGGCCACGGGCTTGTAGACCCCCACGCGAATACCTTGCTTAAGGAGTGCGCGCGCGATAAGCGAACCAACGTAGGTCTTTCCTACCTCAGTTCCCGTTCCCGTAATAAAAAATCCTGCCTTGGGCCATTCGTGTCGCATGACGTGTCAGTGTACGGACTTCTCATCGCCGGCGACAAGTCGTCAATTGCCTCCCCTTCGCATTTCTCTTTCAGTCCGAACTGCGGGCCGGAGAAAGGGTGTGGAAGGGAAACTGGGGCCAACGTACTCCCCAGATCCTGAGGAGTACCTTAGAATCGGACGCGTGAGGACTATCCCTCACGATCAACTCGTACTTCATCCGTCCAGCCCATTGGTGAGGCCGCAGGTGGCCGCGCCCGAGGACCTTCAAATCATGGCACTCCCCCATAACGCGGCTGTTCCGACAGGAAATAGTCGGTCCAATAAGAAATCTACGGTTCGTATTTCGCTGCTTCAGATGACGTGTAGCGACAATACCGAAGAAAACCTGCGTCGTACCGAACAGAAGGTCCGTGAAGCTGCAGAACAGGGGGCCGATATCGTCTGCCTGCAGGAACTATTTCATATGCCGTATCCCTGTCAACAAGAGGACCATCGCCAGTTTGATCTCGCGGAACCGATTCCCGGTCCCACCACCGAAAGACTAGCGAAAATCGCTGCGGATCTGAAGATTGTGCTGGTGGCCAGTCTGTTCGAGCGACGATCGGCCGGCCTCTACCACAATACGGCGGCCGTCTTGGACGGTAACGCGGGTACTGTGGGAATCTACCGTAAAATGCACATTCCCGACGATCCTTCGTATTACGAAAAATTCTATTTCACCCCCGGAGATCTGGGATTCCGCAGTTTCGCCACATCTCGTGCCCAGGTGGGCGTATGTGTCTGCTGGGACCAATGGTTTCCTGAAGCGGCACGCATTACCACGCTGTCCGGCGCCGAAATCATTTTCTATCCAACTGCCATTGGCTGGCTTCCTGAAGACAAGGAACCGTATGGCCAGTCACAGTGGTCCGCCTGGGAAACGATGTTGCGCAGCCATGCGATCGCCAACGGAGTCTTCGTAGCCGCCCCCAACCGAGTCGGCCGGGAAGGCCGCATCGAATTTTGGGGAGCTTCCGTCATCGTCGATCCGAACGGCAACGTTTTGACGAGAGGCACACACGACCAGGAAGAAATTGTCACGGCAGAATGCCACTTACCGCAAATCGACGCGACTCGCACCCATTGGCCCTTCTTACGTGACCGTCGCATCGATGCCTACGGCCCGCTCGAACGACGCTTTCTTGACTTGACACCCTAGCCGAACACGTACGGTCACTACCAAGTTACAACGGCCGACAATCGTCGCCCGCAAATTCCGAACGCCCAATCCTGCTGCGCACCATCACCGGAGAATCCTCATGACGCATATCGTCCATCGTTCCGCACGGAACTGGTCTTGTTGGTTCGGCGTGGCGCTTTTTGCACTTTCATTGTCATTGACCTCTAACGCACGCGGCCACGATACGGGTGCGCAAATGTTCAGAGCTGCCAAGAACCTGCAGGCAGCTTTGACCGACGCTCAACGTGCGCAATCCGCGTTTCCGCTCGGTGACGCCGAACGGAAAAACTGGCATTTTATTCCCAAGGACAACCGCCGTGGTGTCCCGTTGCGCGAGATGTCCCCAGCCCAACAACAACTTACCTATGTATTGCTGAATTCGGCCCTAAGCCATCATGGATTTGCCGAAGCAGTGACCATTATGTCGCTGGAACAAATCCTCCATGAACTAGAAAACAAGAATACCGTTCGAGACCCTGTTAAGTATTACGTGTCCATTTTTGGCGAACCTTCGGAAAACGGTACTTGGGGGTGGCGGATCGAAGGACACCATCTGTCCGTGAATTTTTTACTCGACCGCGGCAAAGTTATCGCGACCACTCCGTCGTTCTTTGGCAGCAATCCTGCCCACGTACTAGCGGGCCAGCGTAAGGACTTGGCCGTGCTTGCGCAGGAAGAAGACCTAGCAAGGACGCTTGTACTTTCGTTTGGCGAACCGCAGCGTCAGGTTGCCGTCTTAGAAGTTACCGCGCCAAATGACATCATTACGGGTCCTGGCCGCGCCGCAGAACCACTCGACCCCAAGGGGATTGGCTATGCAGCACTGCTTGGCGAACAGCAATTCCAACTGAAACAGCTGATGCGAAGCCATATCTTTCGATTGCGAGACAGTCTAGCCCAAGAATATTGGACTCGTATCGAAACGGCAGGCTGGGAAAACGTGCACTTTGCCTGGGCTGGCAGCGTCGACCCTCAAAAACCTCACTATTATCGTATTCAGGGTCCTACTTTCCTTCTCGAATACGACAATACGCAAAATAATGCCAATCACGTGCATTGTGTCTGGCGTGATATGCAAAACGATTTCGGCGACGACGTCTTGCGGAAACATTATGCGGAAAGTCATCCCCGCGATGTGTCGGCCAACCCGATGCAACCGGTCAATCAACTCACCGATTCCGAAATCCGATCGGGGTGGCAACTTCTGTTCGATGGCCGCACCTTGCACGGTTGGCGCAACTTCCGTTCAGACGTGATTTCCGCAGGGTGGACCATTGAAGAAGGAGCCATCACGCGCAGCGGCCAAAACGCCGGAGACATTGTCACCGCGAAGCAATATAAGAATTTCGAATTGTCGCTCGAATACAACGTGGAGCCACAGGGAAATAGTGGTATTCTCTTCCGCGTCACGGAAGATCTCGATAAACCTTGGCAATCAGGACCCGAAATACAGATTCAAGACGGAATTCCCGGCAAAGCGGGCGATCGATCCGGATGGCTGTATCAGCGCTACAAGCCCACCACTCCACTTTGGTCACGCGAAGTGCGCGCGGCGGCTGGGATGGAGACTCCTGAAGTGGCAGATCCATCGCGACCCGCCGGCCAATGGAATCACGTCTATCTTCGCGTCACCGACGATCAGTCCGAAGTTATCCTCAATGGAATCAGTTTCTACTATTTCAACATCGGAAGTGACGACTGGAACCAGCGCGTTGCCAGGAGCGAATTCGCCAAGTTTCCACAATTTGGAAAATCGCCGCAGGGCCATCTGTGCTTACAAGACCAGGGCAACCGTATTGCCTTTCGGAATATCAAGATTCGCGAATTGCAACCGGACGGCAAGCTACGACAACAACCAATTGACGGAATCTTGCCAGTACGCAGCGAGTTGGCATTTCCGAACCTCGAATGGGAGGGGTGGCAGCCCGAAGATGAGTCCGGAAAAATCAAACCGCTACGCGTCATCGACCTGACCGCACCGCGACACGAAACGCAGGCGGCCAAACGAATTTTCGTCGCGACCCAAGATGGGCGAGTCTATTCCTTTGAAAACAATGTTCACGCCCGTCAAGCCAAGCTTGTGCTCGATATTCGCAATCGAGTACGCGACTATCAGTTTGCCAACGAATGTGGTTTGCTCGGCTTGGCGCTCCATCCCCAATTTATCCAAAACGGCCAGTTGTTCGTGCATTATTTCTCGGGCAAGGAATCCGCGACGATTGTATCCCGCTTCCAAATTTCTGCGACCGACCCAACCGTAGCTGACCCAAATTCCGAAGAGATTCTCCTGAAGATCCCGCAGCCCTTCGAAAATCACAACGGAGGCGCGATCGAATTCGGAGCCGACGGCTGCCTTTACATTGCTGTGGGCGACGGAGGGGACCGCAATGATCCGTTAGGACATGGCCAGAATCTAGAGACATGGCTGGGCGCGATTCTGCGAATTGACGTCGACGCCAAATCGGGTGACGCCCCATATTCTGTGCCGCGCGACAATCCGTTCGTCGGCCATCCCAAGGCCAAACCCGAAATCTACGCCTATGGGTTGCGGAACGTGTGGCGATTCGCCTTTGATCCAAAAACAAACGACCTGTGGGCCGGCGACGTCGGACAAGACCTTTGGGAAGAAGTCAATCTGATTCGTCGTGGTGGAAACTACGGATGGAGCGGCCTCGAAGGGGCTCATCTTTTTGGCAACACGCAACCAAAAGGCGAGACCGTCGAGCCGGCCTGGGAATACGATCATCTGGTTGGTAAATCGATTACGGGCGGGCGGGTCTATCGCGGGTCGCGACTACCAGAATTACAAGGCTTGTACTTGTATGCCGATTATGTCAGCGGGAAAATCTGGGCTTTGGACTACGACACGCAAAAGCAATCAGTGCGCAGGAATTTACAGCTGATCGGCGGCGGAACGCCCGTATTAGCATTCGGCCAGGACCAGACGGGGGAGGTGTACTATCTCACGGAGTCTGCCAAAGGCGAGTGCATCTATCGGTTCGAAAGGTAGTGGCAGTATGCCAGTGATCTTGTTCTTGTGTACGGGAAATTATTACCGTAGTCGCCACGCGGAGATCTATTTCAACGCCATCCACTCCCGCCACAGTGGATCATGGCGTGCCATCTCTCGTGGGCTGGCCTTGATGCCACAAAATAATCCGGGCCCCATTGCCCAAGTCACGATCGCGAGGTTGCAACAATTGGGGATTCCCGTGCCCGATCCCCTCCCCTTCCCTCAGGATCTCTGCGAAGCCGACTTGGTCAGCGCAAATCGGATAGTCGCTGTGAAAGAAGCAGAACACCGACCCCTCATGATGCAACGATTTCCCAATTGGACGAATGAAGTGGAATACTGGCATGTCCACGATATCGACTGCGCGCTCCCCGCACAGTCGTTGCCGCAGCTCGAAGGTCTGGTCTCCGAACTTAGCCATCGGCTGCACACCAACAATCCGACTCAATGTAACGATTTAACGTAACGTCGTTTCGTGGCGACTCAACTGTGCCGTAGGCCAGGCAGCCAGTGACTTCCCCAACCACACGTAATAATGGTGCATACGGCCGTTGCCAACTGGCACAGTTACGTCGGGCAATGGCGTAACCTGCGAGAAGGCCTCTCCCAAATTCGAGGGCAACTCGGAAAATTCAGATAGAATCAATGCATCACGTCCCTGTACATCAACGGTTGGACCACCCCAGACATCATATTGCGATGAGACCGTCGCCGAATCGTTGTAAACATAGACACGCGGCTGGTGGGGCAAATAGAATGCCAATTCGCTGGCGACTCCGCGTCGACGATCTACTACAACAAGTGTGTCATTGCCTTGCGGTAGTTCCTGCAGTCGTGAACTAATCGCACCACTCAAGTCTCGCCAACCCCACATTCGCACGGCGACATCCATCCGAGTCCCTTTGCCACCCAGACCTTCAATGAGGAACGGGAGCAACATCGTACCGACGGAAAACAGAATGCCGCAGCGCAGCGCATGGCCACGCCAACGCAGCCAACGCGAATCAATCGTTCCTCCAAACGCGCCAGCCAACATGACAAACCCTGCCAAGTAAAAGGGGGCCGGCCAATTGGCTTCAACTCGCTGACGTAGACTCAGTACACAGACCGCCAACAATGGTATGGCACTAAAACACAACAAGAAGAGCTGTTTACGATCGGCACGTGACCATTGACCTATTAGCGAGGCGGAAACACCGACGAAAGCCCAGCAAGTAACCGGCGAAATCACTGCCGATTGGGCCGCAAGAAACTCGAAGCTGCGAACAACCCGTCGACCCATCGATACGGATTCAGTAGAAAAATGCTCGCTCGTATGGACCAAAGTCACCCAATCGTGATGGCTGTTCCAAACGATCACGGGAGTGAGGCAAAGCAACCCCACCGCTGTGGCAAGCCACAACCGCCAGTCTCGCAATCGGTGGCGATCCGATCGACTTACCAACAGGAACAAACATGCTAACGGAAGAAAGCCCAGCATCGTTTGTTTGGAGAGGCAACCCATTCCTAAGGCCCCTGCGCACCCCACGTAAGTAATTGCGGATCGAGGTTTCTCCAACGCAACCCAGAAAAAGTAGAGCGTTGCGCTCCAAGCGAACAATAACGGAGCGTCAATCGTCATGACCAGACTGAGAACGGTATTGCCAGGCGTGAAAATCGCCAGTGCAGCTGCCCAAAACCCTGCCCAAGAACCGTACATACGTCGCGCCAGGAGCGCCACAAAAAGACTCCCACTCGTCGACAATACCGCGGCGGGAAGTCGCACAAAGACCGCCTCAGGTCCCCCTAGCCAGGTAGACAAACCGATGAGCCAAGCGACCATCGGAGGCTTACTGTAGTACCCCCAAGCTGGATGACGCGACCAATCCCAGTAGTAGGCTTCATCGTGTACTAAGTCGACCGGAACGACTACCAAATAGAGTACTCGCAGGGCACCGACGAGGCCTAGGAGCCAAAGGGTTCTGGACAGCCATTCATCACGGCGACTCATACATTCCTGGGTTTCCAAGGGCATTCCATTCCACTCGACTTGATGACGAAGTTAGCAGTTACCCGCCGGCTAAAGGCGGACGGTCCGTCGATACAGAAATACACCGATCAGACTCAACGCGGTCGGAGCCAGCCACACGGAAATTTCGGGCAAATAGCCCTTTCTCGCAATCTCTTCTCCCATCACCAGCATAGGATAGTACAACAAGAGCACCGGAAAAAAACAGAGGAACATGATCGTCATGGTGTCCGACGCTTGACGGCTCAACGAAATCGGAATTCCGATAAGCGCAAAGGCAAGGACTGCGAAACCATTGGCCATGCGTCGATGTGGCTCAGCCCGCAGACGAAACCACCGACCACGATGGGCCGTTAAGTCGCCGCGAACAACACGCCGCATTTCCTCATCCATCGGCAATTCAATCGACTCGGTCAAACTCGCCACGAGTTCCCCTTCGTCGTTGATTTGTTTGCGAATTGCGTACAGCGGCAATTCAGCCGGCGAGCGTTCATGGTCGGGTCGCGATGTCGGTATAAGCGAAAACTGTCGGTCAAACATATCTGGAAAGGTAAACGTCGTCTTGCCGTCGACTTCGACACGTCCATCGTGGAAACGCATCTGCAATTGACCCTCGGACGCTGTGGCGTTTAACGACGCTGAGCGTGCAGATACATAAACGCTCGGCTCACCTGTCCGTCGAATCGTGACTCGCGGTTCCAGGAGCCGACCGTCGCGAACACCGGTTGCCATGAGAGTGACCGGACCGGCTTCGAAGACTCCATCCGATTGTAATGTACGGTATACCATCTGATCGACGCACGAAGCGATTTTCCGCTGCATGCCGGGGCGACCCCAACTCGCACATAAGTCATACATCCAAAACGTGACGAGACTCAATGCATAGGACAATACGAGCACCGGAATGACAATACGCAACGGATTAATCCCCAGCGACTTAACGGCGATCATCTCTCCCGATGAAGACATGTACCCAAAAACACTACAGACGGCAAACAGAAAAGACGCCGGAATAGCAAATCGCAATATCTCGGGCATCAAGAACGGCAGCGTCTCCAGAATGGCAGTCACGGGAAGCCCTTTCCGCATCCCCTGTCGCACTGCCCCGGCTAACAGCAGGAACCCTGCCAGCGCAACCAGTGTCATGATGAGAACTTTGACCGTCTCTGCCAGCACGTATCGTTGCAATATTTTCATCTGGCAAACTCTTACATTCAAACGCTAGGCGGCACGACGCGTCGATGCGCCCGTTGAAAGCGTACCCGCACCCGCTTCCAAGTTACCATGTCCCCAGTCGTCGGCCGCTACGGCGCCCTTCGTGCCACCGCGTACGTTAAAGGATTCGCTCAATGTGTCCCGATAGGGCAAACCGAGCACATAGTACACCGACAGCGACGAATAGTAGACAACCGCCCACGCCCAAAGTATGTCGCTCGGAAAGTGCCTTCCTTGTACGATTCGCGTCAGCCCAAGTAGAACACCCGCACTCATTCCAAAGATCAGGATCACGATTGCTCGACGAGGGTTCCTGCGCAAAAATACAAACGCGGGAGCCATCAAGTAAAAACCCATCGAGGCATGTCCCGACGGAAAAGAGCGGGTCTCGTCCGTACCGGACGGAACCAATACCGGAGCAAAGTCATGGGCACCCCCAAAGCAGACCAATTGATTGGGCCGCGGTCGATGGAAATGAGGTTTAAGTACGGTGTTGACAAACAGCCCGGGACCCAAGAGTACCGTCAAAGCGCAAAAAGCACCTAAGGTTGCCGCTCGGTCCCCACGCTTGCATCGAATCAGCCATACGACCATCGCGCCGATGCCAAGCGTCCACCCGGGAAGGGTGCCATACATGTAGATTGTGATCCACGGCTGTCGATCCAAGAGTGGCCACGAGTTCGTCAAAGGATCGAAAAAGAGCCGCATCACTGCTACGTCCAGGTCGGTAATCCGCAACAGCAATGTAGTGATCCCGAGAAACGCTAGCGGTAGGCCGAAAGCCAGCCGAGGGCGGGAAAAAAACTGGTACACCTTCGAATGGAGCGGCATAGCGGCAGTCGAGTCCGTAGTCGGTTGAATTTCCATCGACTCGCCATGTTCGACGGCCCGGTGTATTGACAGTGTCATCTCGGCGTCCGACGCGTTTCCGCAGGTAGCCAACCCACCGCTATCCCGACAAACGCCAGAATTTTTGTTGAACCTTCCGGATTTCCGCTGGTAGCTAACCATGTTCAATCTTACGTCAATCCACACCACGAAGTTCGGGACCCTAGGCGGCAGCATTATGCTGGAACGCTACGTCCTGGCATAGCCCGAAATAACGCTTCGTTTCACCGAGTGAAATAAGTTTGGCGAGTCGGAGAGACTCGAATTTGGTTCAGCTAGCAACTTGTGTGCCAGCTGAACCAAAATCTGTGCGGTCCTGGCGGCAAGTTGAACGTTGACGCAGATGCTCCCATCCCTACTACATAAGCACTGGTTTTCCCAACTGTCGGCGAACCACGACGAATTGGCCGGCGTGCATCATCGGATGGGTACCAATCAGCGTAAACATCTGACCGACTCGTGGAAACGTTGCTCGAATCCACTCTGGGCTCGGCTGATCCAATTCGGCGTCACCGATTTCCGCTAAAGCTTTCAGGGTAGCGGCGCGAACCTTCTGGAAAAGATCTTGGTATTCTTGCTTCTTACAGAACTTGTTCGCGTCATCGCTACCGGCCATCTCTTTGCTATGTTGTTCGGCAAAGCCGGCCGGCAATTCAGCCCCCTTCCCGGGACAAACGCTGTTGAGCAAATTGACCTCGGAGCTAATCAGGTGCCCCAACTGCCAAGCCAAATGATTGCAACCAACCCCCGGTCGACGCATGAGATCCGCATCACTTAGGTCGCTCAGGTAGGTATTCAGCACGAACAGGCTCATGTCCATCGCCGATTGAATCGCTTCTTTCGTATTCATGGCTGCATTTTCCTCAAGATTTGGGGGTTGATCGACCAGTCAACGAACTGTTCGGCATTATAGAGGGTGATTGTCTGGCACGCCTAGAAGTCGTCGGGCGTGTTCGACGCGACCCAGGAGCCTGGCAGACTTGTACCACGGCGCGTCCCGCCACGGACCTCCCCAACGGTTTGCGCGATGGCGGAAAAATACCGTAAATCAAAGACTTCACCAGCAGGGAAACGACGATGAAAACCGCTTTTTCGTGTACAATTACATGGTCGGCCACACGCCGATCGCCTACCACTCAGTTCCGTTATCGGAATCCAACCATGATCCCAGCTCGGTCGAATACACGTTTCGGCATGACCCTAGCCACAGCGATGACAATCTTGACAGTGGCTGTTTTTGCCGTCGCTGCATTTGCGAATTTAAGCACACACGCCGAAGATCCCCATTCCATCTCGTTCAACCGAGATATCCGCTCGATTCTTTCGGACAAATGCTTCGCTTGCCACGGCTTCGATGCGAAGAAGCGACAGGCCGAATTGCGTCTCGATACCGAAGAGGGTGCGTATGCCGATCGCAACGGAACACGAGCTGTTGTGCCGCGGAATCTCGGCGCAAGCGAACTTTGGGCACGCATCCATTCCGACGATCCTGACCAAGTCATGCCACCACCTGATAGCCACAAGGAATTGACTGCGGCAGAAAAGCAGATGCTAAAGAGTTGGATCGAACAAGGAGCGGTCTACCAAAAGCACTGGTCGTTCGAACCGCCGCTCGATGCAAAACCGCCCCAATTTGCGCAGAGACGGTTTCTCAATCCCATGGATGCGTTTATTGCCGACAAGCTTGCGCAAATGAATGCGGTCATTGGCCCCGAAGCCGACGCTCGTACGCTGATTCGACGCGTGGCATTCGCCACCACAGGACTCCCCCCAACTTCCCAGGAAGTAGCCCAATTCCTAGGCGACACAGCCCCCGGGTCCTACGACCGGATGGTCGACCGTTATTTGGACTCGCCCCACTATGGCGAAGAAATGGCTCGGCATTGGCTGGACGTGGCGCGTTACGCCGATACGCATGGCATGCATTTCGACAACGAACGTCAAACTTGGGCCTATCGCGACTGGGTCATTCGTGCCTTCAACGACAACCTGCGTTTTGATGATTTCACGATTCAACAATTGGCAGGAGATCTACTGCCAACCCCCACGCAAGATCAACTTGTTGCCACTGGTTTCAATCGTTGCAATGTAACGACAAGTGAAGGAGGATCGATCGACGAGGAACTCATCTTTCGCTACGCAGTCGACCGAACAAGTACCACCCTGCAAGCTTGGATGGGACTCACCGGTGGCTGCGCAGTTTGTCATGATCATAAGTTCGATCCGATCTCTCAACGCGAGTTTTATTCGATGTACGCATTCTTTCATTCGGCAGCTGACCCTGCCTTTGATGGAAATGCACTACTCACGAATCCTGTGTTGAAGGTCGAATCAACGGGCCAAAGGGAGCAATTATCAAACATCGACCGTCAGATACAGGATGCCCAGCGACGGATGGACAACCTAGCCGCGTCAATCCAGTATTCCGACCCGCGTCAAACGCGCACACCGGCCACACCAGGCGACATCGTATGGCTTGACGATGCATTTCCCTCCGACGGGAAGGTCGATGGAAACGGCCCCAAGGCGCAACCACAGTTCGTGACGGCAACGGATGGCGCACCTGTGTTCAGCGGAAAGCTCTCCCTCAAGAGTTCCGCGTCCGGAGTCGCACAAAATGTTTGGAAAGAGGCCAAGCATCCGCTTATCGTTCCTCAAGATGCGGTCATCTACGTCCATGTCTGGCTGGAATCGCAAAATCTACCTCGTTCGATCATGTTGCAATTCCACACGTCCGATTGGCTGCATCGAGCGGTATGGGGAGACTACCACGCCATTGAATGGGGTAAAGTCGATACGTACGAACGGGTACACATGGGAGCACTACCGATTGCGGGACAATGGGTACGATTAGAGATACCAGCAGACAAAATCGGCTTAAAGGCAGGCGATGCACTTAGCGGCTTCGCGTTCACTCAGGCCGACGGGACAGTTTATTGGGATCAATTCGGAATAACGGGAAGGATCGACCCGACAATAGACCCTGCGCAGTCATTCCTTGCCTGGTGGAGCCTCGCAACCGGCAAGGATACTCCGGGACTTGCGCCGGAAGTGAACGAGGCCGCAAAAATAGGGCCGCCATCCAATCCCGACACGTTTTCGGTGGAGAAAAACAGTGCCGTAGAACGTCTTTTGTGGTACTACTTGCAGTCGGTGCACACGGCCACTCAGCCGCAGTTTCTCACCGATCAACAAGAGATCACCAAACTACGTGAATCGCGACAGGCATTGGAAGCCTCAATCCCGGGTACATTTATCTTCCGAGATATGCCCACGCCTCGCGACAGCTTTGTGATGCTGCGCGGAGCCTACAACAAAAAGGGGGATTCGGTCCAACCGGGAGTACCCGCCATTTTGCCACCGCTTAAATTAGCGGACGGCCAAAACCGCGCCACCCGCTTAGATCTGGCACGATGGCTGGTCGATCCCGGCCATCCACTCACCGCACGCGTAACAGTGAATCGACTTTGGCAACAATTCTTTGGCATGGGACTGGTAAAGACGAGTTACGACTTTGGGTCACAGGGGGAAGCACCGAGTCATCCAGAGTTGCTCGACTGGTTGGCCCTTCATTTCCAGCGAACGGGCTGGGATGTCAAATCGCTTGTGCGTCTCCTACTGACCAGCGACACTTTCCGCCAAGATTCTCGCGCTTCTGCGGAACTGTGGGGGCAGGATCCTCACAATCGTTGGTACGCTCGCGGGCCCCGTTTGCGGCTGGAAGCGGAACAGATTCGCGACAACGCGTTGTTCGTAAGTGGCCTGATCTGTCGGGAAATGGGCGGCAAGGGGGTCCGTCCTTACCAACCGGACAACATCTGGGAGCCGGTCGGTTTTGCTGGGTCCAATACACAGAATTACAAACGCGATTCCGGTGAATCACTGTATCGACGAAGTATCTATACATTTCTAAAGCGGACCGCGCCACCCCCGTTTATGTCCAACTTTGATGCACCGAACCGCGAACAATTCTGTACACATCGGGATCGGAGTAATACGCCATTGCAAGCGTTGCAGCTAATGAACGACACGCAACACATCGAGGCTGCCCGAGGTCTGGCACAACGCATGTTACTCGAAGGTGGATCAACCGATACGCAACACATCCAATACGGCTACCAGGCCGTTTTGGCGCGAGACGCTAACGATCACGAATTGGAGATCATCACCCAGCAGTTAGCGAAGCACCGATCACACTATCAGCAAGATGCCGCGGCTGCAGAGAAGCTCGTATCGCACGGCGATTCGAAACCAGCGGCAGCGATCCACCCAACGGAACTCGCCGCGTATACCCTGGTGGCGAACATGTTGCTTAACCTTGACGAAACTCTGACCCGGAACTAGTACCATGAATCCGCTGCGTGAATATCTACTGAATCAGTCACGTCGCAATTTTTTTGGCGACGTGGGCCTGCGGCTTGGTGGCCTGGCGATGGCAACTCTCGCCGGTCAAGGCGTTGCAGCACCTCGTGCCATGGCAAGCAGCGAGACAGCAGCCAAGGTCCATCCAGCCTTGCCAGGATTCCCACACGCGACGCCCAAGGCGACCGCCTTGATCTACTTGCACATGAACGGCGGACCCTCCCAAATCGACACCTGGGACTACAAGCCGGGATTGACAGAGTTCTTCGATAAAGACTTGCCCGAAAGCGTTCGTGGCGGACAACGTTTGTCGACAATGACGAGCGGCCAAACGCGATTTCCGGTCGCTCCAACCAAATTCCGGTTTGTTCCGCAAGGCCGTTGCGGAACGCCTGTCAATATGGACTTGCTGCCACACGCGGCACAAATTGTGGACGATATCTCGCTGATCAAAACGGTGAGTACGAACGCGATCAATCATGACCCTGCCTGTACCTATGTAATGACGGGCGCAGAGGTGCCAGGCAAACCGAGTATTGGGTCGTGGCTTTCGTACGGTTTAGGGAGCGAGAACAACAATCTCCCTACATTCGTCGTACTGACACCACGTTACCCCAACGGTAGCAATGGCCAGGCGCTTTTCAGTCGCATGTGGGGGAGTGGATTTCTCTCGTCGCAGCACAATGGCGTGGCACTGCGTGGATCGGGCGACCCGGTGCTTTACCTGCCCAACCCCGCAGGGGTCGCCGCGGCCGACCGCCGCGTCATGCTCGACACACTGAACGCCTTAAATCAACAAGAGCATTCGCGTTTCGGAGATCCGGAAATTCTGACACGGATCGCACAATACGAAATGGCGTTCCGTATGCAATCCAGCGTTCCAGAACTTGTCGATATCAGTGGCGAATCGGCGACCACGCTCGAACAATATGGCTCGAGCGTCACAGAACCAGGTAGCTTTGCCCATAGTGCTCTGCTGGCTCGACGTATGGTGGAACGTGGTGTGCGCGTCGTGCAAATTTGTCACCGCGGATGGGACCAGCACGGTTCCCTACCCCAACAGCTTGGCAACCAATGTGCCGACACGCAGCAAGCCACCGCAGCCTTGGTGGTCGATCTCAAACAACGGGGCCTGTTGGACAACACATTGGTCGTGTGGGGGGGCGAGTTCGGCCGCACGGTCTATTCGCAAGGGACACTCACACGCGACAACTATGGGCGCGACCACCATCCCCGCAACTTCTGTATGTGGATGGCCGGCGGCGGAATGAAGCGCGGATATGTGCACGGCGAAACGGACGAATTTAGCTACAACATCGTACGAGACCCCGTACCCGTTAACGACCTGAATGCCACAATTTTGCATTGCATGGGCATCGATCACCGGCGTTTTACATTCAAGTTTCAAGGGCTCGACCAGCGATTGACGGGCGTCGAAGAGCCGCGCATCGTGACAGAATTGTTCAGCTAACCGTGCCGACGAACTGTCATCGAAACTGGCCTCGCCATCGATGTTGAGCGATTCCATCAGCGAGTGATCGATCCACATAGCTCAAATTACCCAGCGATCTGCCACTTGCAGCACCCTTTCATTTGCCGTACTATGAATGCTACTCAACGCTATTGAGACACTGTCTCACTGCGAGTCTATTTCCCCACCTGATCTCCTCGTTGGCCCTGCGGTGCGTTCGATGATCATGCCATCCTTGCCTCTGAGTGAATTGGCCAAGAACGATCCGACCAAGAATGACCCGGCTTTATCGTCGCGGACGTTGGTGGTAGCGGACGTGGGAGGCCCTCCGGAATTGGCGAATCGCCTCCAGGCCTTGGGATTTTGTGAAGGGCGAAAGATGACGATCGTACGGAGGGGCGACCCAGCGATTGTGGAGGTTCTGGGAACTCGCATCGGTATGTCTTCAGCAATTTCGCAATACGTGACGGTCCGAATCGACTAGGGGCACTTCGCGCATGGAACTGCCCGTTCTTCGTACCGAAGATCTTCCCGGATCCCGTGCACACCCGATCGTCGCGCTGATTGGCAATCCCAACGCCGGAAAATCAACTCTGTTTAACGCTTTGACCGGACTGCGAGCCACCACGGCGAACTACCCAGGCACGACGGTCGAGCATCGTCGTGGGCCACTGCAGCTACAGGCGATGTCGACCACTGTATTGGACCTGCCGGGGCTCTACGATTTGTCCTCAACAGCTCCTGAAGAGTCAATTGCGAAAAGGATCCTGCTGGGCGAAATGCCCGGAACGCCCCGTCCAGAACTGATCGTGCTGGTGTTGGACGCCACGCACTTGCAAAGAAATCTGTTTCTGGCGAGTCAGATACTTGAGCTGAATCGACCGACTGTGATCGCGCTCAATATGGCCGATCTGGCGGAACAAAACGACATCCGCATCAATATCGATCGCTTGTCTGAAATATTGCATTGTCCCGTGGTGCCGATCGCCGCACGATCGGGACGCAATCTCGACGAATTACGGCGTTCTATTTATTCCACCTTGCGCGGGACATCGCGCGGAACGATTCCGGGCGAAACCGCTACTGCGTTATCCGAGCCTTCGACCGGCGGTTGTGCGACGGCCTGTGGCGGGTGCACATATGCGTCGCGTCATGATTGGGCCGAAGAAATCAGCAATCAAACGATCGATTCGCTGGGATCGGCCAATTCACTTCGAAGGTCTTTAGCAATTGACCAAATCGCAACGCACCCTGTTGCCGGGCTCATCTGTTTCGGACTGGTGATGCTGGCGACGTTTCTTGTAATTTTTTGGTTAGCCCGATTCCCCATGGACTTAATCGAAAGGTTGTTTTCTTGGGCGGCTGAGGTCGCGGGCACGTTCTTACCGGCGGGCGACCTCCGTAGTTTGGTCACCAACGGGTTGATCGGGGGTGTAGGAGGACTGCTCGTCTTCTTGCCTCAAATCTGTACATTGTTTTTCTTTTTATCGCTACTCGAAGATTCTGGATATCTCGCCCGGGCGGCGCTCATCATGGATCGGATTATGCGGCGTGTTGGCTTGCCAGGTAAGGCTTTTGTGCCACTTCTGTCAGCCCACGCGTGTGCCATTCCGGCCATCATGTCGTGCCGCGTAGTCGAAAATCGGCGGGACCGTTTGATTGCAATTTTGGTCATCCCCTTGGCCAGTTGTTCGGCACGCGTTCCCGTCTACGCCATGTTGACGGCATTATTATTTCCGGCGCAACCGTTGGCGGCGTCTCTGGCGTTTGCGACCGCATATTTCTTGGGCATCGCTGCGGCGCTCGTCGCGGCGTGGTGCCTGCGTAAAACGATCTTGCCAGGAACAACGCAACCGCTGCTCATCGAACTTCCCAACTATCGATGGCCCAGCTTGCGCAATGCAGTCTCTCTGACGGTCGATCGGGCTGGAGCGTTCTTACGCAACGCTGGTACGGTCATTCTCGTGATTTCTTTGCTGTTATGGGGCTTGGCGACCTATCCAAAAGTGTCGAAGGATTCCCTGAGCGTGCCACATCGGACCTCCCTCGCACAGCTTGAACTTTCGGGAAACGAAGCGGCCGTTAACCGATGGTGGTCCCAAACGCAATTGGAACATTCGTTCGCCGGACGCATTGGCAAGGCCATCCAGCCAGTTTTTGCGCCGCTCGGGTTTGATTGGAAAATGAGTGTCGGCGTTGTCACTTCTTTTGCCGCGCGCGAAGTGGTGGTTTCTACCCTAGCAATCCTGTATGGCATGGGAGAAGACGCAACCGAAGACGGGGCGGGGTTTTACCAGAGACTCGCGGAAACAACGCGTTCCGATGGTACTGCTGTCTTCAACCCGGCCGCCTGTTGGAGCTTGCTCGTTTTCTACGTACTTGCCATGCAGTGCCTGCCGACTCAGGCCATTACTCGGCGCGAAACCGGTTCCTGGAAATGGGCCATCTTTCAACTCGTTTATATGACCGGCCTGGCCTATGGCGCGAGCCTTTGCACGTACCAGATCGCCGCCCGACTGATCGATTAGGCACCCGGCGCTAAGATTTCCTAACGTGAAAGCTTGATGTGCGGAATGAGGCACCGACGGTGGCGCACTAACACGGGCATGGTACACTAGTTGCCTACTCCGTCGGTACGTCCGATATCGATTCCAATGACATGAAGAGGAAAATAAAGATGCGATGGGATAGCCTTACGATGCTAAGATTGATCGCCGTAACATTTTCTTACGGAATTGCTGCCTACTGCTCAACAGCGTTGGCCGAAGACGACACCGAACGTTGGTTCTCCCAGGCTCCGGCCATTACGACCGCGGAAGCTCGACCCTCCAGCTTGACCTCCGCCCCGGACGCGAAGAATCCCGCAACCGTTAGCCCACCAACGGCCGACGCAGAATCATCTGTTCCGGACGGTGTGTTTAAGGTATTGCCAGGATTCCAAGTAGAACTGCTCTATACCGTGCCAAGCGACACGCAAGGATCTTGGGTGTCAGTAACCCGCGACCCGCAAGGCCGATTGATCGCAAGTGCGGAGGCAAGTCAAGGTCTCTATCGGATCACTCCGTCTCCGCTTGGCACGCAACAACCGACCCGCGTCGAAAAACTTGTGCTCCCGGTTACCGCAGCCCAGGGTCTTCTTTATGCGTTCGATAGCCTTTACTTGTCGATCAATAATGGCCCAGAAAGTGGACTGTATCGAGCGAGGGACACAAATGGTCAGGGCGAATTTGGTGCACCGGAAAAACTCAAAGAAATCAAAGGGTCAGGTGAACACGGTCCCCATGGTTTAAGACTCTCTCCCGACGGAAAGTCGATTTACCTTGTTTGCGGCAACCATACGCAGCCGCCAGAGAACTTTTCGGCCAGTCGCCTGCCATCGAATTGGAGCGAAGATCATCTACTACCCAGGCAATGGGACGCCGGCGGGCATGCGGTCGGGATACTCGCCCCAGGTGGGTATGTCGCCAAGACCGATCCTGACGGACAGAAGTGGGAATTAGTAAGTAGTGGTTACCGCAACGCGTACGATATCGACTTCAACGCCGACGGTGAATTGTTTTCATATGATTCCGACATGGAGTGGGATATGGGGTCGCCCTGGTACCGGCCGACGCGCGTTGTGCATGCCACCAGCGGTAGCGAATTCGGTTGGCGAAGCGGAACTGGAAAGTGGCCCCCTTACTATGCGGATAGTTTACCACCCATGATCGACACGGGGCCTGGTTCTCCCGTCGGTATCACGTTTGGATACGGTGCAAAATTTCCCAGTCGATACCAACAAGCCCTCTTCATATTGGACTGGACTTTTGGCACGATCCACGCCGTGCACCTGACACCTGCCGGGGCCAGTTATCAGGCCGAGATGGAAGAATTTGTGGCACGTTCGCCCCTCCCATTGACCGATGCCACCGTTGGTGCAGACGGTGCCTTCTATTTCCTCGTGGGGGGACGTGGAACGCAATCGGAACTCTATCGGGTCACCTACGTGGGAAAAGAAAGCACTGACTCGGAACCGACGCAAATCGCTTCCAAAGCTCCCTCCTTGCTGCAGGTCCGTCGACAACTGGAAACGTATCACAGCGGCCACCACGACGCCAATCTCGTCGTGCCGATTGCATTCGAACAATTGGGGCATGCAGACCGACACATCCGCTACGCTGCCCGCATTGCGTTAGAACACCAACCCGTCGCCGCTTGGCAGGACCGAGTCCTCAAGGAAAAGCTCCCCCGCCGCGCAATCCACGGTGCGATCGCCTTGGCCCGCCAAGGATCACCCGCTGTGCGTGAACCTCTGCTGAAAAACCTCAGAGGAATCTCCTGGCAGCAGATTACCCTGGATGAACAATTAGACCTCCTACGTGCGTATTCGCTGGTCTGTATTCGACTCGGACATCCCGACGCCGAACAATCTGCAGGCCTACTACAACAATTCGAATCACTTTACCCAGCCAAGGATTGGCGGATTAACCGTGAACTTTGCTCGCTGCTAGTCTACTTTGAGTCACCTACTGTCATTGAACGCACCTTAGCGTTAATGCAGCAAAAGGATGAAGGCTCTGGCAAGATTGCGACCCATGAACTCCTCACGCGCAATTCAGGTTACGCAAAGAATATTCTACTGATGATGGAAAACCAACCACAACAACAAAACATCCACTACGCGTTCGCACTACGCAATATGCGCTACGGATGGACACTGGAACAACGTCGACAGTATCTCCAGTGGCTCCAACAGGCGAAACAATGGAATGGTGGCCATAGCTATCAGGGGTTTATCGACAACACGCGCAAGGATTCGCTGGCGAATGCCACACCGAGCGAACTGGCGGCCCTGGAATCCGAATTGCAAGCCGTGCGCATCCCCACCGCCGACCTGCCAAAGCCACAGGGACCAGGCCGTGAGTGGACACTATCGGACGTCGAACAAACGGTTACCCAGCACGCGACCGGACGAAACTTCGAAAACGGCAAACGGGCGTTTGGTGCGGCGCGTTGCGTCGTATGTCACCGAATCGCTGGCGACGGGGGCTCCACGGGTCCTGACTTGACAAATGTTGCGGGTCGATTCAGCTACCGTGACTTAACGGAAGCAATTCTCGCTCCAAGTAAAGTCATTTCCGATCAGTATCGCGCCATGACCCTCACCACGACCTCCGGAAAAATCTTTACCGGACGTGTGACCCATTCGGATGACCAGCGGGTCGAAATGTTGACCGACCCCGAAGACCCTGCCAAAACAGAAACCGTGGCCAAAACCGATGTGGAATCATTGCAACCGGCCACCCAATCGCTCATGCCTGACGACCTACTCAAGCCATTGAACCAAGATGAAGTTCTTGACCTGTTCGCCTACTTACTTTCACGTGGCAATCCCAACGATTCACGATTCAAGGATGCCAAGTAGCATGAAAGTCCATTTTTTCTGCCTCTTCAGAAGAATTCGTGGGTAAATTTCCTTTCGGGTAGTGCTCCGAGGTTGTGATA
>JAQCHP010000061.1 GCA_027619595.1 Planctomycetota bacterium | reverse complement strand
CGCGTAACACGCTCTCCGGAACCGGAGCCTTGATGCAGGCCCGTGCGTGACGCTCGTGAACGCTGAGACAATCCATACGTGCCAGATGACGAAATCACGCGAGGATTCGACGCAATCACTCGCTCGCGCGTCGTGCTAGTACCGACCGAGTAACACGCTCTCCAGAACCGCCACGTTGATGCAGGCCCGTGCGTGACGCTCGTGAACGCTAAGACAATCCATACGTGCCAGTTGAAGAAATCACGCGGGGATTCGACGCAATCACTCGCTCGCGCGTCGTGCTTGTATTGGCGACGGTTTATGTGACGCAATTGCGCCGGCGCGAGATTTCGCGAAATCAATTGAACGCCGTGCGATAACGTTCGTTATCATAGATGCTATATACAACTGCTTACTTCCCATTCCATTACGTACTATCGGCTCACGTCGCGGCGATTCTTCCAAGATTTGCACATCGAAATAGTTGATGGATCGGCGTAAGAGACTCAGACTCTGCTCGACACTTCACATACATAACCGGAAAAATTTTCGATAACGTCGGCTTGACTGTCTGTGTTCCAAAGCAACGGAATGGTCCACTCTTCGCAAGTCGCAAATCGCACACAGAGCGTCAATTCGTCGTCAAATCGCGAAAACATACTTGCAATGAATGTCCATTCCTCTCCAACAGCGTGCGCATCGTTATCCGCATCAACAAACCACTTAGTCACTGTATACGTTCGTCCGCGCTTTAGAAATTGCGTCTCCCAAGCAAGTTCCGACGGGAGGCAATCGCTCTTAAACGTGCCGCTCTTGTGTGGACCATTCATTTGAATACCTACAATCTAAGTTCACTCCGCAATATTACGAATCTCGCTATCTTGAAATGGGCACAAAAAAATGTGGTTCCGGAACGAAGTATTGTAGGCCGCCACCAGTACCGGAACCAGGTACGACGCCACCCGGTGGATATATGTAATCGGGGCGCGTGTAGGACTGGAGAGCGCAAACTTCCGCGATACTTTGAAACATTGTCGGAAACTGTCCCGTTGCCGGAATACCCGATTGTAGCGGCGACGATCCGACCGGAGCAAAGTATCGACCGGGTCCTCTTGCGCCGACAAATTGTTGAGCCGTGGCACCATAAGAGATCGTAACCGGCGTTACAGGTCGGGTAAAATCAATACCATCGATGTGTTGCATTGCACGAATCGACGAAAAGTTAGCTTCTTTAGTGTAAAACTCAAATGCGGTCAACTTATTCCCAGCCGCCGTATTCGGTATGAAATGATTGTCGAGTATATTGAATAATTGAGAAGAGGTTACGTCGCCGACTTCCCCAATCCCCACCGTTCCTCCCCTAGCCGCAGCCCAACTTCTTGCGCCGTACCTTAGTCCTGATCCGAGCGATTGGCCGACCAGATTTCCTACGAACGCTTGCGTAATGCCGGCCCGCAGCGACTGTTCCTCCACGCCGATCGACCAGGCTGCGTCTCCCACCGTTCCGATCGTCACTCGGCCACCAAAATTGACGGCAGCTTGGGCGACGCCCGCCCCCACCGCGCGTCCCGCAATTGTAGAGGCCCGTAGGCCTACCTTGGTCTCCGTTAAACCGGGCACCCAGCCGATCGCTAGATTGACCGCTAGATTTCTCCCGAACACAATCTGTGTCGTAAACTGACGATCCCCGACCGATCTCGCCAACGCTGCCTCGGCCCCCGTCTCTATCGCACTTAGACCAATCGCTCGTGCGGCATACACAGCGATCGCACCTACTACCGGTAACGCATAGGCGCCACTCGGGTCCGTATACTGCATCGGACTGTTGTTCACATAACGATAGCGATTCGCATCCCCCGATTCGGTCCACCACCGGTCCTCACTCAACCATCGTCCGGCGTCTAAGACCAAATAACGAGATCGATGGTAGGACAACCCCGTCTCGGGATCGTAAGGCCGACCTGTATACCGCGCGCGCACCGCGTCGTCCGCTAACCACTCCCCACGCGGCTCACCGAACGCATCATAGAAAATTTCCTGCGACTGGAATGGATCGCCAGACGAAAGACGTTCCGTCACCAATTGATGTACCGTCTGCAACCTGTCTGTCAGGGGCTACACTAGTCGCTGTGCGCTACCGTCCACCGCCACTTCCTCCGTCACCAACAATTGATCCACTGCCGGACCATACAGGTGACGCCGCAACAGCGTTCCGTCAGATCGGTAGTCGGCCACAACATGTCCCTCAACTGACACATTGACCTCCGACAAATACCGAGTCGACAGGTCGAACAACTTCGCAATTCGTTCGTCCAACACGTCGTAAACATACCGCACCCGATGCAAAGGTTGCGCGGTTACCAATACCGACCGATTCCTTGGATTCGGAACCATCACAGCTGACGTTGCCGCGATATCTGCCGTTAATACCTCAGCACTCGCTAGTCGGTTACGATGATCCCAGGTAAACCGTTGTATTTCGTCCAATTCATCCCAATGAGCAACGCCACCCGATACACTGATGATCCCCGCGCCCAACCGTTCGACCTGCACAACAAGGAACGCATCCAGCAGATTCACCGGCAGCGGTATGTCGGCAAAACTCTCGCTGAGCTGATAACGTGAATTCCCAAGTTCCACCAGATTCGATTGCACGACCGCCAATTCCACAAAGTTTGGCCATATCCCGATCTGATCGTCCGCAACGCTTTGCGAATATCCGATCCGCACCAACACCGGTCCCGGTTCACTCAAACTCAGTAGTTCCACCTCATTAAGCCTTAGTCGGTACCAGCCCCGTACCAACGCTGGTACGAAAATACTCAGCGAACCATTCACATCCGGCATCGGCAATAATGCCTTGATGGGTTCAAATCGCCAACGCTCCAGAACGTTCCCCTCCCGATCGTAGGAATAACGTCCAACTGCATCCTCAAACAGTTGATTGTGCGGATGGACATCTCCCATTCGGTTGCCCGAATCGTCATAGCGAAAGGACTCGTCTTCCGTCGGAGCATCGTCAGAGGTGTCACGTGACAGGAGTTGTCCGCCAGGATCATACCCAAAATGCTCTGCCTTCCCTTGCGCCGATTCCGCAAGTGCGACTCGACCCTGGCGATCGTACTTGTAAGCGTGTGTATTCCACGCACCCTCCGGCTCCCGTCCCGCGTGCACAATACTGCCTAACAAACCATCGTTATAGTATTCGTACTGCGAATGACCAATACTTGTCCGACCTGTCGCACGTACGGTTTCGCGCAACACACTCGCTAACCGGTCGTCGATCGTATGACTTAGAGTCACCTCCTTGCGTGTTACTTGCGATGGTACTACACCCGTTTGCGTTACCTTTTCGACGCGGCCTCGGTCGTCGCGATCGAAACCAACAACGTATTCCGCTTGCCCATTTACCTTCCAGGTCGTCGATTCACGCTGCAAAGCAGAGTCGTGGCGATGCACCGCTTCGAACAGTTTGTTCGGGAGCACGTTGACTCGGAGCTGCTGAGCATCGACGACGCCACTCGGATGATATTGCCATGTATACATCGATTGCGTATCCGCAGCATTTGTCAGCTCACCGCGGGCCGAATATTGATACGACGCGCTATACTGACTGGGATCGCCGACCCACTGCTCTGAAACACGCCGCCCTGCGCCATCGTAACCATACCGTATCTCACGACCGTTCCGATCGGTCACCGACACGAGGTCGCCCATTGAGTCATACGCCTGGGTCCGTGAAAGGACCGCATTGCCCACGTAGAGCACCTCAGCCACCGGTCGGTCGAGAGCATCGAAGACAAATCGGGTCACGTTTCCACTGCCATCCATGACAAGTGTTTCGTTGCCCACCCGATCGAACTCCCAACGGCTACGTTCCCCGTGCGGAGCAATTTCAAGGATCTTCTTTCCACGGTTGTCGAACGCACGTCGAGTTACCCCGCCCGTTGGGTCGATCTGCAGCTCGATATTCCCGTCGGGAAAGTAGTGATAACTGGTGTCACGCGTCGAGAGCGGGTCAATCCCCGCCGACGAATCGTCCAGCCCTAACACATCCAGCGGTTCATGCAAACTGACAATTCGGTTGAGCCGATCATACAATCGCTCCGTAACGCGACCGGCTGCATCGATCTCCCGTCGGACGTCGCCGGCAGCATCGTACCGTAGTTGCGTCACCGCGCGCGCTGCTCCAACTTCATGCGGCGGGAGCCACGTCGCGATCAGCCGCCCCAAATCATCGTACTGATAGTCCGTGGCGCGATACTCTGAGGCTTGCACCTTTTCTCGAACTGCGGTCAATTGCCCCCAACGGTCGTACACAGAAATCGTTTCCGTACCGATCCCCGCTTCCACAGGACCGATCGAATGCCACGGGCGATTCCAGCGATCGTATTCCGTAATATGCTCCAGCTGCCTTCCGTCCACATGTTCAACGACGCGCGTCTGATTGCCATTGGAATCGTAGTGATACTCGCGTTGGTAGGGATGAAGCACCCCCCCGCCGTCTGGATCGGGATGCCGTTCCAAAACCTGTCGTCCAAAAGATCGTATTCGTAGTCCCACGCCCGTATGGCGCTTCCAGATACCGTCGCCGTTTGTTCTAAACGTTCGAGTTCCCCCCAATCGGTGTAAATGCGATGCCACAACTGCGAACCGGACCCCGTTCCTGTATCAGGCCATAGCTCGTACGTAAGCTGATCCAGTTCATCGTACGTGTTTACGAACTGACGCGAGAGTGCATCGGTACGACCGGTCAGGTTGCCCCGCAGGTCATAGTTGTACGACGTGACTGCCGCGCCCGACACGCCACCCGGTTCAATAATTTGTAATATGTGGTCCAGATCGTCGTAGCGAAAGGTCCTCGCAACGCTCCCAATCGCGCTCGGGTACTCCTCCCGTTCAACACGCCCGACTGCGTCATAATGCGTTACGAATTGCGACGCGGCATGATCAAGTGTGCCTGGTTCCGGCTCGATCGTATGGGTACGACGATGCCGCGCATCGTGAGCATACGTGGTATAGTACTCGTCGTTTTCGGAATGACTGCGGACTCCGCGCGAAGCCGCCACGTTACCGACCGAATCGTATGTCCAAGTCATGGTCGACGTGCCATGCAGCGAGTCCGGAACATTTGGCGGTGGATAGGTCACACGGCTCTTGAAATTCCTCTCGTCATAATCGTGGTGCGTAATTCCACGCCCATCGGAAGTCCCCACAAGATTTCCGTTTGCGTCATAGACATAGGAAAGAATAAGTGACGCCTGGTTTGCATCCACTGCACCGCCGGGACTGACCCAAATTTTCAGTTCCAGACGGCCGCGAGCGTCATATTGCCAGAATGTACGAGAGTTTCTCGCATCGACACCTAGCACGACATTCCCCAACTCATCGTATTTCCAGCTGGATACCGCCGGACCATGGTCACTGGTACCTGGATCCTGCTCGACGCGTGTCACCTGCCTTCCGAGTGGATCTGTTACGAAGAGCGTTGTACGATCGCCATCTTCGGCCGATTGTAACGTCTGACGATTTACGTAGCGTGCCGCGTCATAGTCCCATTCCGTGGTTCGCGCCCGAGCGGTGCCAAAGGCCTCCGTCTGCATTTGCGGCAAACCGTTGCGACTCCCGCCCACGTAGTAAACCACCTTCGTCGTTACAGCGTCTTGTGAATCGGCCGCCACCGTCGTTTCCTGCAGTAGACCTCCCGGCAAGTCCCCAGGTGCCATGAAAGGAGGAGACACCACATACCGCGTCAATCGATGCGGGCCGCTCCGATTACGTTTCTCCCGCAGCACGATGTTCCCGCGACCATCCAATTCATACCGCACTTCACGTCCAATCGCATCCCGTTCGTACAGCAATTGGCTGAATTGCCGGTCAAAACGCCGCTCAAGTGCGGTACCGTCGGCGTACACTTCGCGTACTAAATTGCCCAACGCATCGTATTGAAATGCCGTAGTCAATTCCGGCAACGGCAAACTGCCACCAGCACCTGCTGGCTCGGTCCACTGTTCCACAAGTCCATTGGCGTCGCGGTTCCAACTCCAAGTTGCTTGAAAGGGGAATGGGTTCGTGCGTTTCGTAGCGTAGCCAAATGAATCGACTTCAAAGGTCCATACATTACTTCGAGCATCCTGATGCCTGGCTTGTTCCACCGCGTTCAGACTCTTCGGCAATGCATTGTGTGCCGTCGCCCGTTCTACCAGTGACACGATAGTCCATTGCGCCTGCTCTGCTTCGGTCGAGGCTTCAATCACTTGAGAAGCTCGCGACGATTGGCCAGCGTAGACAACTTCTGTCGCTGTGCCACGCGGATCGACCACCGTCGTCAATCGCCCCTCAATATCGGTGACGATTGTCCACGTCACTGACCCTTGTTGCCCAAACCCAGGATCGGGTAATCGCACTTCGCGCGTTGTGTCCCCAGAATATAACGTATGGCGATTTGCGAAATCGACAACTCCGTCTAGGCGACCATTGCTATAGAAAAAGTGTGTGTCGCCGCCGAATGGTTCTCGAACACTGGACAACTCGTCGGATCGCCCGTCATTGTCAGCGTCTTCGTAGGTAAAACGTGTTGGATTGCCATTACGGTCAGTGCTTGTAACCAATCGGCGCTGAGCGTCAAACGTGGTGGCTCGCCCCCACTTATCTTGGTTGACGAGTTCGTCGTCGCGATACAATAGCTGGCCGAATGTGCCGTTGGGCGTCTCGAACGCATCGGCTGCCATGGGTCGTGCGATAGCAATTGCATCCGCAACGAGTCGGCCCTGACCGCTGCCGGAGGCGACAACACGAAGCGACATTCCTGGGACTGCCTGCACAAACCCCAGACTGTACCATGGCTGCCCGTCGATGAATCGCGCACCGGGAGTAACTCGCTGATCGACTTGCACACTCCACGCAAGAGGCCCTGCGGGGTCGTCAATCCGACGTACTCCTTGTACGGTATACGTGGCATTCGGATCTCGATCAAGATCCGGTACCCAAGTCGTCAGCAGTTGCACGACAGCATCATCTGTCAACGACAAGTTCCAAGTCGCTTCCGCCGCAGCCCCATCCCGGGTGACACGATAGTTACCCAAATAACCACCGATATTCGTTCCGTCGATCCAGTTGGCTGCATGCGACTCGACATAACCCGCGGCGGAACTGCGATCATTAACGACGTGCGCAATTTGAAGGTCCGCAGCCGGTAGGTTGTACCAGGCAGCCGTTTGATCGCCCCGAAGCAACGCCACACCTTGTTCGACGCGTGCGCCCTGACGTGCAAGTCGATACGTGGAATCCTCATTCGCCAGACGGGATGGCAACTCCGGCAACCCATCGTCCCATGCGACTCGATCGAGCGCTGTTACCCACCATCCCGTGCCAAAATGAGAATCGCCTTCGTTCCTATTGGATAGGTTCTGTATCGACCATCGACCCCGTACGGTCTTCGTTCGTGCAACAGAGTTAGCCGACAGGAGATGGACTTCAACGTCGTAGTCGTAGCTACCGGTCGGCAGGGACGTTGCATCGATCGGAAATGCCACTCGAACAGGTCCTTCTTGTCGAGAAGCGAGTGGGTATTCGAAGGATTGCACGCCCATTGTCGCGAATCGGACCGAAAACTTTACGCGATCACCGGTACCGGTAGTCGGTAGATCGAGATCCAACAATAGTATGGGACGCGCTCCTTCACTGCCGACGAAGTTCGGTTGAAACGCTGTCGTTCCAGGAGTCTCCAGCAAGCGCACACGGCCATCGTGGAGGTTTACCTCCAGCGTATCGCCCCTGATCGTCTCTACAGCCTGACTTGTGCTGACGACATCGGCGTTTTGATGGAGGACCGATGTTGCTCCATCGTCGTCCAATATGCTGACCACGGCGCGCCCGATCCCCACTTCGTAATTCTTGGGCGACAACATCGAGCCCGAAAGGGCAGGGGGGAGCAACTCCAGTGTTACCGATTCGTCCCATTCGGACACAGAATTATCGACGGGATGGACATAAATTAGCGTTGAGGACCGGCCGCCCGGGATCGTGACGGTTCCTGTTTGTGTGACTGGATCAAAGAAAAAACTGGACGATGCGGAAAGCACAAAGTCGGTTAAAGGCGTGGCCGCTGAAGGACGGAAGTTGTCCAGGCGAAAGGCCACCGACAAATCACCCTGCACTTGTTGCTCGCCCCGGGACACGGTAAACGCCGCGAAATCCTCTCCCTGGCCGATTGGCAGTTGCGATTCCGTAGCAAAAAGATCGTTGGCAAGAATCTGTACCGTTTGGACGGATTCGATCGTAAGTCGAACAGCATCGCGCGCAAGGTGGGTCGCGCGGCCTTCGGCAGACGCGGGTGGATCATCATCGATTAACAAAAAACTGGCAAAACGTCCGGTTGGACCATCGGGATCGAGTGATACTTCCAAGAGTACATCGGCCCACTCAAGACTTGGCGACACCCCTTCTACAAAGAGGGTCAGAGTCTGCGAGTTCCCCACTTCCGACACACGATAGGTCGTGTCGGGCAACACCAAGTCCCCTCCCTGATCGATGGACCACGGGAGTCGATTTTGGGTCCCATCCCGCGTCCACAATCGAATGCTACCACCCACTCCCTGTTGATGATTATTGGAATTGGCAGGAAACGCGGGATAGTGAAATCGGACAGTCGCCCGCGATAGGTCGATGGGTGTGGGTAGAAACAGTCGCACCGGCGTAAAACTGGGTGAGGGTATCTGGCCGGACGGCGCGCTGAAGTCCGATACGTTGGGGACACCATCAGAATCGATATCACCGGGCCAATGCTGAACCAATTGTCCCGGGAACGCTGATCGATTTCCGTCCGACGGTTGATAGGCTTCAAACTGGTCCTCGCGACGCAATTGCGTGATCGTTCAATCTTGATCGGTGTCGATATCAAGATCTACGCCGACTACAGTAACGTTCAACCGATCGATGGCGGTTGCCGACCCCGACTGGGGTGTTCCCGGCGATCCGGTAGCGGAGGCTGGGTTGTACGTATACTCAAGCTGACCAATTGTGCGGACGAAATGTACCGCGATGTCTTGCAAAGCGGGCCCCAAGCTATAGTCGATCCCTTCCAGGTACAACATGGCAGAAGAGCCGTGCTCCGCGATTTGTTGCCACAAATAGGAGGACGCAGGAGAAACATGATTTCCACCTTGGGCGACATCTGCCACGTTCCGCGCGGTCCCTCCATCCCGATTCCAAAGACGCATATTCCCACCCGGATCGGGCGCATAGGTCGAGAAATAGGGAGACGACTCCAATAGCTGCACGACATTCGCCGGATCGGACGCGTCATAGACGAACTGCAGCCTCCAGTCGTTAAGTACCTCGGCGGGACCACGTACGGAAACCTGTATTGGTTGAAATGCAGCACTGGCGAGGGGACCTTGTTGTCCAAACCGGTTCATGCCATCCGCGAAGTCTGGAATTGCATCACCGTCGCGATCGCCAAGATTCGCGCTGACCACAACACCAAAAGCGTCGGCGAGATTTTGCGTGGGCGTGGCGGCGTGTGTCGCATACTCAGCGATCGGTGGCGAAAGAATTTTTACTTCCATGGGGGACACCACAACTTCGTCCCACGTCGTCCATGCCTGCAGGCCTTCTTCGCCATCGGGATCAACTTGCAAGAGGATGGAACGAGGAGATTCTGGTGCGCGCACCGCTTCCATTAGAAGTTGGTACACGTTCTGCGTGTTGGCCGTTGCACGTGAGAATTCGTCAATTCGATAGGCTTGATTGCTTCCAATGAAATCACCGCCATGCCGGAGCGAGGCGGGATCGCGCGACGTCGTGTCCGACTTGCGCCATAGCCGCAGTGATCCAGTAGGCAATGAATAGTTTCCATTACCTGAGAACTGTGTCAGGCCATTGGCGACATCGACACCGGAGCCAGCACTCCACGGCAGGCTTGGACTCCTCGAATAGGCGACCTCAGCTGGATCGGACGCGTCATAGACGAAACGCAGTTGGGCGTACTGCGGCAAGCCCGATAGTTCCAGGATCAACGGCGCGCCGGGCCACGTTACTACGGTTCCGCCCGGATCAATTCCCTGAAGCCCCTCCGCGTACCCTGGTACGCCATCGCCGTCTCGATCGTCCGAATCGACGAGAAGCACTTGTCCGTAGCTCCCATTTCCGGCTTCCATTCCCTCTTCGGCCAGGGACCTTTCCAACCCGTTGGCAGTATCGCTATCAACATCCATATCGACCGAGAGGGTGCGTACAATGACTCGATCGGCACTATCAAAATCGGCCGGACCACTTCCGTCCGGATCGACTTCCCATCTCAGAGACTGCACCGTTCCACCGGCCACAGCCTCTATAAATAGCGTCACGGGCCCCATCCCCGACCAGCCGATATCCGACGCGGCAAACGCGCTACCATCGCCCGGCACAAAATCACCACCCTGCATCACGTCGCGTACGTCACGGTCCTGGTCGCCGTCGCGTGACCACAAACGCAGCGACCCCTCGCGATCAGTCGATTGCGGGTCGTCCGCATCGTAGTAAACGCGCAACAGGGGGCCACTAGGCAAAACGGGCCCCAATATATCCAGCCTCAAAGGCGTAAATCGTTCACTTGCCGTTCGCCCCAGTTGACCTTGAAAGTCGTGTACGTCGGCCACGCCATCACGATCGCTATCCGAACGACTGACTCGAAGCCATTTCCCAGGCCAGATAGCCGACGCAAGATGTTCAAGTGAATCTTCCAGGGGATGATCCCCAATCAGGTTGGAATTGTCACTGTCTAGATCCACGTCGATTTCAATCGGGTAAATCAAGACACTCGCTTCGTCGGCAAGTTCCGGCAAGTCGTCCGGCACGAAACGAACGGTCAAATCGAGCGGTTGGCTGGAAGCGTGCACTGCCTCGACAAACAATATTGTGTATAGCGACTCGCTATCCCGCCACCACGACAGATCAGAAACGACCAACGGACCGGAAGAAACAAAATGACCACCGGCGGAAACCATGGTAACCGGAGTCGCGCTACGAGCGTCATGCGCTGCGGTCCACAGGCGCAGGTAGCCTGGCGCGAACTCCATAAGAGCAGGCAGCGAGCCGTTTGTACCATAACTTGGTCCGCTGATGACATTTCGTTCGGGTGGTGACGCATCGTATTCGACAAACAAGACACCCGGCACATTCTGCACATCATCGCTAATCCGGAAGCGAACCCCCTTCATGCGCGGACTGCCGATACCTCCATCGTTCGAAGGCGGAGCAATCAATCCATATCCTTCGGCCCGCTGTGGAAGTCCATCGTTGTCATCGTCCTCGCTGGCGACGGGGATCCATGGATCGAACGCATTGAGGAACTCAAGGTGTACGTCGATCGCGCCGATCGGCGGATCATAAACGGATACGGTCACTTGGTCGAAGGCGATCTCCTCACCGTTCAAACTCAAAGTCAGCGTGATGTTCACATCACCCGTTTCGATGCCCTTCACATACCAAGTGCCACCCACGTTCGTTGATTCCAGTGAAAACGACAGAGGAATCGCCGAGCCCTGAAGGTCGACCAGCTCCACAAGCCCAGTCCCGGATTGCGAAATCTCAAGCAAGTAGTCCAGTTCCGATGGAACCCCTTCTGCCGTGATCCCGTCCATACCCCAAATCATTTCCTGAGCCGGACCATGGAGTGGAACTTGGGCCAGTCGGTATTCTTCGAGGTAGTCATCATTCCACAGGTTGATATTTCCGAGTAACGTCGCATCTGCCGGCTCGATCATCCCATTCCCATCGAGATCCATATCGATATCAGGTCGCAAATTAATGACATCGACCCGGACTTCTCCCGAATTACCCAAGAGTTGATCGTTGTCGATGACGTTGTATCTAACGGGAATATCGCGTGCACCACCCACATTGACCGGGGCCATCACCGTAAAGCGTGTCATACCCATGTCGGTAACGTATCGTCCGTCGTAGATATATCCGGCAGATACCATCCTGAGCGAAGACGCATTACCGTCAACATCGTCCACCAGTTGTCGATCGACGACGTCGATATCGATCTCTTCGCCCGGGTACAGTTCGATTTCCAGGTCGCGAGCCATCGGCGCCCATACGGAATGACAGGATTGACTGGTGATACAATGTTCACCAGCCAATAGTACATGCGAGAGTCCGTATCCAACCGCGAAACCCTGATCCCTGGCACTCACGCGCACGGCATGCGTCACAGGGCCCAATTCCCGACTTTCCAAACCAGGCTGCCACGACACAACACCAGTGGCGTGATCGATCTCCATAAATAAACTGGCTTCCAAGTCGTAAAAATAGGGACCGGCAGCTCCCAAATCAGCAACCTGCTCTGACGCAACAAAGGGATCGAATGTGACATCCACAATCTCATGAGGTTCGAATTGCACCATCGATGGCGCAGTTAATCTAGGGGAATAGTTAATTTCGTACACTCGTATGCCAAACGACTTAATATCGCTGGTAATTCCATCGGAGGCGCGAACGAAGACCGTATGGTCTTGCGGGTCCTGGTTGGTTGCGACGGCAGTATCGTCCGGCGTCCATTGATATTGGCCCATGCCGCTGATGGTTCCGGGGCCTGACACGATCTCATATCGAATGTCATGTGGGCGTGGTCCGTCGGCTTGAATGACCAGCGTAATTTGTTGCTCCTCGTCGACCAGAAAGCGAGTCGATACGTTAAACGGCGAAAATCCGACCTTCGTTAGCACAACCGACTGCCCGGTTCCTACGGGGCTCGGGTTCACGCGAAACACGACGGAGCGGCCAAAAAGTACACCTTCCGATTCAACGTCCACGGTGGCAAAGTAGATCCCGGGCTGGTTCGTGACTTGGCCCCAAGTGAGCTGACCCGTGTTTGCATCAATGGCAACCCCATCGGGGCTACCGGATCGTAACTTCCAGTGTTTCACTCCGTTTCCGCTGGCAGTAAACTGATGTGAGAATCCCGTGGAATTTGCCGTCAGTTCAAAGATGCGTTCTTCATCGGCTCCCTGGATGGTAGGGGCATTGTTCGCATCGCGCCGTACGGCAAAGGAGGCAACCGCGCGGGACGATCCATCGGTCGCCGTAATTAGCACGTGCGTGACTTGTTCACGTGGTAGTGACTCTAGATCGGAACGTACGGAGAATCGCACTTCGGTACCATTTTCGATCCGCAAATTTTCTAAGAGCAAGTCGCCGCGAGACTCCACAGAGTACGAAAGCGGGCTATTCTCGATGTCGACAAAATGCCCTAACAGATTCACAGAAATCGATTGCCCAGGCACAAGATCGGACACATCGCTGAATCCGGCAGAATCGTAGGGAGAATCGTCTATCGGTCGCACGACCACGGGTACGATCGCGGTTGCCGGCAATCCTCCGGCCGGGTCACTGGCAGCGATCGTGATTATCCCGCTCCCTGTTGCATTGGGAATCGTATCGACGACCAGATAGTTGCCACCACCGACATCGCGGGCCATACGGAACTCGACCGGTATTCCTGACGTTGTCACGAGCGAATAGCTTAAGCCGCCATCGGACACGTCGTTGTCGCGAAAGTAACGATCCATGGGAATCCACACGTCGCGACTGTCTTCGTGGATATCGACGGCGGGGATCGCTTCGACGACTTGCGTCGGGTCTGGGAGCGGTGCAATTAGAATGGTCAATGGCACAGATCCCGACTCGCCCGCTGGATTGCTCGACCAAACGTCGATAATCACCTCGCCGAACGCATTCGGCTGCGGAATAAACACAAGGTCACTACCGTCGACTATTACCTGAAGTCGATTTGGATCACGACTTACTGCGGATATCGTTCCGGAGAACAAGCCGTTCGCGGCATCTGGAAAATCGAACCAGCTACGAATCTCTAGCCGTTCCATCTCCACGTCTTCCGTTAAGGAAAGCGTTGGAAAGGTCACGAGCGATCGGGGTGGATCAGGTACTGGAGTCACGTATAGCTCTACCGGCCAACTGGTTTGCACTCCCAGTGCACCCACGACGTTGATTACGACGGTGGCTGGCCCAAAGCGATCGGACAGCGGTGTGACGCGCAACTCGTGCCCGACGATTTGGGCAAGTACCGGAGTACCACGTGGGGCATGGCTGAGGACTGACGCAATTTGATATTGCAGTGGCCCCGGCCCAAAGACATAACCTGCCAGGTCCTGAATCACGACACTGCCATCCTCGACTGCCTCGATACGGTGCAGTTCATTCCACTGTTTGAGCACGGGATGGTGGTGGCTGGATGGAGCAACGATATCAAATACGACTTCGGCAATGGAACGCGGAGCGGTGGAAGAAGCTGTCTCGAATTCCTGCATCCGCACGCGAATTTTCTGGGGAGTAGCCGACACGGCGGGGACTGGCCACAGCGCAACCGAAGGATCCCAGGTATTCCAGGGACTTGTCCCAGACTGGATGCGATATTCACGAACCGCTCCCGGTAGCGGGACGACAAAAAGCGATCTTAGATCGAACTGTGAACCTTCGGCAGCAGCAACTCTTCCGGGATGCCCTGCCACCATCGCCTCATCTTGGGGAACAATCGTAATCGATCGTGCCGCATGGACGACACGCTGAAGCGGATCACGCAATACAAACTCAAGTGGGTGAATGTATGAAACGAGGGGACGATACACCAGATTACGTAGAAGCGCGTCGAGTCGCTCTGCGGTATCGACGATCGTCAATTGTCCCGAGCCACGAATTCCATGGACGGTCTGGCCGGTAAGCAATTCCGTAAAATCGATTTCGCCACCGTCCGATGCAATTTCCAATTCCCACAAGGCGTCATATTGAGCACCGGATGAAATAGCGATTGACGATGGCCAGTTTTGATTGATTCTTTGTGAGATACCACGATCGACCAAGAGTTCCTCCGGTGCATGGAAGTCGGGTGCCGATTCGGTGGGCCGATAGAGTAAGGTAATGACACGGGACTCAATATCAGCAATCGTCACGTTACCATCGACGGCATGTACGGACATCGTTAGTGCAACATCGGACTGTTTTCCGTCTGGCGGATGCCAAGTCATGTCTTCCAGTGCGGTATTGATCTGATGTGTTGTTCCACGCAGGATTAAATGCGAATCATCTCGTGAGTCGCCCGTTACTTGCAAACCCAACGGAATTTCGGCAATGCGCAATCGTCCTATCGGCACGTCGATCGCTAGTTCCATTGATGGAGAGAGGGTGCTTGGCAGCGCCCAGGCAGCGAGCGAAACGGACTCATAACGATCAAACTCTTGACTTGGGGGACCCACGATTTGAATCGGACTAGAAGGGCTATGGGGAACGATTCGGATCGCATCGGCTTGGAGTACTCCTTGTAGCGCAGCGTTGGACATGGCGATGTAGGGGACGAAGTCGACGGGACCACGAATCACGGTGCCGACCCGCTGCCATGTTGTACCTTGGTGCGTTGGCCCTTCCGGCGCTATTTTTTGATTGACGGAAGTCGCCAACGTGCCGACTGCATCGAGACCGCCCAATTCGAAATTTACCTGGCTAGTAGCGTCCTCCGCGGCAGGCCACGTAACATAGACGTCAAACGATTCGCGCCATGGGATATCGTGCAGGTACCAGACGAAATAGGCAGCCGGATCAGCGGATACCGATAGAGTGGAATGGCGTGCGGAACCATTACTTTGATCTTGCCAACGGCCGATTCGCCAGTTGACGATGTTTCGATCATCCAATTCGAATTCGTTATTCGAGGGAACGGGCGCCATCGGGGAAGGTAGTTCAGGACCGATGATCGCGGCCACTTGCTCAACGAAGGCGTCATCGCCCGTCAGGACGATTCGCAGTTCCAAAGACTCGATCATCCTGGTGGATCCGGTCGAAGTTCGACCGATTCGTCGCTGATGCCTGCCGAGTCCCATCATCGGTTCGCCTAGGATACATCCGCCTAATAAATAAAGGTCCGCCCACGAAGGGCCCGCTAAGTCCCAATTCCCCGGACAGAACACGAAAATACCAAATCTACATGGCAATTGCACCAAAAATCTAGACAAATTTTTTCAGTTATTTGCTCGACGGATTGAATGGGACCCCGTTGATCGAAGCGTCAGGCGGGTCCGCAGCCCGGAACCTCCACAAAATGAGGGCTTTCAGTTATCCTGGAGCATGTTGGTTTACCACGAGTCTGTGACTTCGAGAGGCTTCTCGTTGAAAATGCGTCGGCTACAAGTGGAGGAATTAGAATCGAGGCGGCTACTGTCAGGTTCGACTGGAGTGGCTATCGAGATGCCCGACGGCCTGGGATCTATACGATACGACGCAGCGGGAAACGCCTACGGATCCGACACTCATCACGGAGGTTACGAATCACAATTCGGGACCACCGGTGGCGAAACGCGGAACCAAACTCCACCCTTAGCTCAGTTATCGGCAGTTCCGCTGTCTGGCTTGCCGGCACTGCACAGTCGCAGCAGTTCGGCGAAGAAGATCTTCCTCGACTTTGATGGCCACTCGGTAACAGGAACGCAGTGGAATTCACCGTCGACACCATCAACGATCCACGCCATTCCATTCGATATGGACGGAGAAATTTCAACCTTCAACTCCGACGAGCTGACCAAGATTGATCAGATTTGGCAACGCGTCTCAGAAGACTTCGCACCGTTTGATATCGACGTGACGACGGAGGAGCCAAACGCTTCGGTCTTTACAGCCGGCAGTCAAGGAATTCGAATTCTCTTCTCGACGAGACTCGACGACTCTCGAGTTGGCGGCACGGGCGTCCGGTGGTATCCCGAAAATGCAGGCGGTGTAGCCTACATCAATTCGTGGGCATGGCGTACGGACACTCCGGCTTGGGTTTTCTACGACACGATTGGGTTTTCCGATAAATTCCTGGCTGAGGCTGCTTCGCACGAAACGGGCCATACTCTGGGACTCTTACACGATGGACAGGGGAACGAAGAATATTATCGGGGGCATGGTTCTGGCGCGACCAGTTGGGCTCCCATTATGGGAATTGGATACCACCGTGCCGTTACTCAATGGAGCCGCGGTGAATACGCCAATGCCACTAACTTTGAAGACGATTCAACAATTCTCGAAACGCGTTTATCCTACCGCCCCGACGATCATTCAAATGCACAAGGACAGGATGCCACGCCCATAGACGTGATGACGGGCACTGTTGCGATTAGCGGGGTGATCGAACGTGGGACGGATGTCGACGTCTTTTTGTTGGATCTAGGCCTATCGGAAGGTGTGGTCGATCTACGAATCAATCCCGCGACCTATGGGGCCAATCTTGACATCCTCGTACGCATTTTTGACACCAACGGTCAATTGTTAACCGAAAGCAATCCGTTGGATCAACTCTCCGCAACGATCAGCGAGAACTTGTTACCTGGTTTGTACTACCTTACGGTGGAAGGGACGGGCAATGAACCGGTCCCGACCGGATATTCGGGCTACGGCTCGTTAGGGCAATTCTCCATAACGGGTACGATTCAAGTCGTAGCGTCGGGATTTGCGATAGCCGACCTCAATGCCGACGGACTTGTTGACGGAGCCGATGCGGCAATCCTTTTCGCCAATTGGGGAGTTCTCCCAACGATCGTCCCCCCCGCCCCTCCGGTAAACCTTGCGTCGGCGAGCTATAACCCATGGACGGGCGAAATTGTCATTTCGGGGAATCAGATTACGGCATGGACCGTCGAAAGCCCGTCGGGTGGCCTTTCAGCCGGCGTGCTACCGGCGGTGATCCCTTTGAATGACGGCATCGTTACGAACACGCCGCAGCGGCTTCAGGAATCGGCGTTTACTCGGTTCAGCTTCTCGAATCTGAACCTCGGATTGTTCGCTGAAAAACGACTGGCCGATATCACGCTCACGTCATCGCGAGTCAGTTTTGGCCCCACCAGTTCCGGCACCGTTCTGGCACGCTACCCGGCCGACGCCGCAATACCGGGCACCGCACGTGGGGTCTTCAACCTCATTTCTGGCCAGCTTTCGATATCGACGAACGGCGTCGTTCGTTGGTATGTCGAAAGTCCGTCGGGAGGCCTGATAGGTTTGCCCCCAAATAACCTTCCTCACACCACCGGAACAGTCGAAGACACCGACGAACGCATTGGCGAATCGGCAACCGAACCGTTTACGGTTACCGACATCGACCTGGGTCACGTTGGCCTACCGCGACTTCCCGACTTGAAACTGTTTTATCAGACATCACCGGCCGCCCCGATACAGGAAGGTGAATTGATTAAAATTGGCCAGGGTGACTTTGACTTAGAGGGTACGATCGACGGAGGCGACGCGAGCCTGTTGTACTCGAATTGGACCGGATAGGCGAATATCTCGCACCAACTTTTCCCCAACGCAGTCCCACTTCTTCCCCAACATAGTTCTAACTGGGAGTCACTTTCACCTGAATCGCGTTTCGATAGCATGGCGAAGTTCCCATTTCTGAACCCAACCCAGGAACTTAGGCCGAAACAATTCCATTTTTTTCCAGATTTCCCTGTTCGCTTTTCACCCCGTTTTGCGTCTCAGTGGGTGAAGGGACGGTCGACGACGGCAAGATTGGTCCGACATCGCTCGATTGCCCGCACCGGAGGATTTCATCGCGTTGGCTGTCCAGTGCGTCCCCGGTCACCACGAATCGCCGACTTCAAGCGAACAGCGACGAAAGGAAGATCCAATGGCAAGGCCACGCAAGGACACGTTTGACCCGAACGATGTGGGGATTTATCACTGTATTACACGTTGTGTCCGGCAGCTCTTCTTGATAGGGCCAGACGAAACGACGCAGGCTGAGAATACGGGCAGATGGGACTTCTGTGAACTTCGCTTGCAGCAGCTGGCTTCGCTCTGCGCCATCGATGTGCTCGAATTTTCGCTCTTATCAAATCACATCCATACGCTGTTGCGTAACCGACCGGATGTTGTTTCGGCTTGGTCGGACCGTGAGGTGGCTCGCCGATGGCTGACACTGCATCCGTCCGATATTGCCGCCAGAGAAGACAAGGACCATAAACTTTCGGAAGACGACCTGGACCATGCGGTGGCCGACAAGGACTTGGTGAAGAAAGCGCGTCGCGAGCTAAGTTGCCTCTCTCATTTCCAAAAGTCGTTCCTCGAGCCAATTGCTAAAGAATTCAATCGGCGGGACGAAAAGAAGGGGCATTTTGTGGCCGAGCGGTTCCGCTGCAAGCGGATCGAAAGTGACGGGTGTTTGCTGACGTGCAGTGTGTATATTGCTCTCAATGCCTTCCGAGCGGAACTCTGTGACACGGTGGAGGGGCATCCCTTTTCTTCATATTCTCGGCGAGAGCGTGGCGAGGCCGATTGGCTAGCACCGATATTCCTCAATGAACGGTCAAGTGCCTACGACCAAGTTACGCAGATGACCGAAGATCAGGAAGGTATAGAACGGCGTGTGGCACAAGCAAACGAATTCCCGTCCTCCCGTTGTTCTGAGAAGGGGATGACACCCTTGCGTTGGTCCGACTATAGGGAAATAACTCTCTGGACGGCCACTCACATTCGGGCACGCAATGACGCCAGTACCAGAACGCGGAACGAGGTGATCGTCCCTCAGCACATCGAGGATTTGCTAACGGGTCTGGGGATCGATCCCAAGTTTTGGCTCGACACGATCGACCGCTATGCCGAGCTATTCCACGACTTCGTGGCGATGCCGAGCCAATTGGAAGCGATTGCCCGTCGGTTGCACCAGAAGTTCGTGAAAGGAATTCGAGCTTGCCGGGCTCGATTCGTGGAACCCAATTCAAAATCATCGGACCTACTGGTTTAACAATCGGTCTCTGAGGCCAATTTTTTTCGCCAATTTGGACCTCGTGCGCTCCCACTGCGCCAACACACGGCCATTAGGACCGACCTCTCGCAAATTTCGCGTCCTGTGACCGTGAATCTCTCCCAATAACCCCCCGGCTGTTGTCAAGACAAGCCCGGAAAACCTCTCCCACAGGTCAGGGCGTCGCGTCACCGCCACTAACTCCCCAAGATGACTGTCCTCAAACTACAAGATGACTGTCCTCAAACTAAAAAAAAGATGACTGTCTTGAAATAAAAGATGACTGTCTTCGACTCTTTGAAGTGACTGTCTTTGACCTTCTCTCTCCTTTGGAAGAGGACCGTCCCTGACTTTTCTTCACTTTTCTCTTGTCAGTTGTCACCGACCGCCCCATTCCGGATGGGGAATTAATCAAGAGTGTCCAAGGTGACTTTGCGTTAGACGGTAGAATCGACGGAGCCAACGTGAGCGTCTTTTACGTGAACAGGACCGGCCGAAAAAATGCGAATTCGTTGCTTGCTAGCACGCAAAATAGACGACGCGAATTTTCTTAGATTTCGGTACGGATCGTCGTCTCGATGGCCACGTATTCAGCCCGCAAGCCTGTTTTGCATGGCTAAAGTAGGTAATTTGTATCGGGCAAGATTTCAAACTTGATGAGACGATGTGAAATCCCAGAATACAGCGCCGCTTCCATGGAATCTCGATTGCCCTGAGCGAGTACTTGCTCCCTGCCGTTCCGCTATCAATACCGATTGCTCCACAAAGAGGTTTCAACCCATCCAACCCGCGCCCGACATCAAGACCCAAAATCCAATCGATAACAATATTTAACCGCAAACTCCACGGCGAAAGCTGCCCCTTCGCCGTGTCCCAGGATTCCGATTTCGGAAGACTTCCATTTGACTTGCTTCGAAAGTCAATTCCATGCTGATAGAGAACCCGATCAGAAATCTACGGTTACCGCCGATGCAAAAATTCCTCTGCTGCTTCCGACACCTCGATCATCATTGCGCAACACGGCGATACTACGGCGAGCCAATTCGTCGGCCGGTAAAACCGGCAACGTACTTGCCAATTGAATATTGTCAGCAGCATCGTTTTTTCAGGTGACATCGCGAATCTCACACGAAAAGGGTGCCCGGGGTGTTTGGGGCCGGGACCTCTCGAACGCAACATAATCCCGTTTGTTGCCGAAGCAAATCAAACAAGACCAGTTGTTTGCCGCCGACTCGTTACAAGAGTCTTCGCGGAAGTTTGATCCAGGGACACAGCGTTTCCCGAACGTCGACGACCCGCAGAGGATCTCTCACTTCAAAAACGCTTCAAAGCCCCTGCCGCGGCGTTTTGATGATGCCATACCATCGCTCTCCGACCCGATTTCCCGCAGTCGCCATACGACCAAGAACCAAAAGTGTTCACAACGTAAAATCTGCAAATCGATTGAAGGGTCTAGGGAATGGATTGACTATTGCCACCTGACTCGGGCCCATGGTATTGATACTCACGCCACCTTGAGCTCTACTACTCAAGCTCATATCACATTTTCATTGTAGCCGGTGAAATTTTCGGTATCATATCATTTTATGTCCGTATTATTTGTTGAAATCGCGATGGGTGATTTCGAATCGGATCCGGTGCCGGAAAGTGAGCGGTCGTGTGTTGCGATAGCATGGTATTGAGCCGCCGCGCGGTGCATATACGGGAAGCGAAGGTGCGGTTGATGGCGAATGGCAGCAACAATCGAATGTGGCCGTGGATGGGCGCGACGCTTGCGTTGGTCATATGGAATGGGTCGATCGACTCGACACTGGCAATTCCGCCTGATGATCCCGGCCCGGCCGCTATTCGGTTCACTCTCAACTCGGGTGAGAATGTAAAGGCAATCTCACCCTGGATTTACGGTTCCAACTCTGCAAATATCGCAGCCCGCACGTTCGACCGCAGCGGTGGGAACCGCATGACGGGCTACAACTGGGAGAACAACGCTTCCAACGCGGGCTCCGATTGGTATCACCACAGTGACTATGGTCTCGTTGGCAATCAATCGAACGCACCCCCTGGCTCAGCCGTGCGCAGCATGATCACCGGTGCCGGTACAAGCGGTCGCGCAGCGCTCGTCACTGTGCCGATGGCTGGCTACGTGGCGGCCGACGGCAACGGCACCGTCGACGAGTCCCAGGTGGCACCTTCATCGCGTTGGAAGAAGGTAGAAGCCAAGAAAACGACCATTTACCCAGGTGCTCCGCTCTTAACAACCCCAAACAAGTCAGACGGCTATGTGTTTACCGACGAATTCGTCCACTGGGCGGAAGAGTTCAAACAAGATGACCAGCCGATTTGGTATAGCCTTGACAACGAGCCAGGGCTCTGGGGCGAAGCATTGCCGACGGGCTGGCAGTCAGGGGACCCGCCGCGACCTTGGGAAAATCCACCTTATCCCGGAATCCAGCCCAGTTCCGGTGGCCGCACGCATCCGCTGATCCATCCGTCCGCGCCTACGTTTAGCGAGATGCGTAACAAGACGATTGCCCACGCTTCGGCGATCAAAGAAGTGAATCCAAACGCGTTGGTGTTTGGTGGCGTTGGCTTCGGATGGAGCGAATTCGTGTCGATGCAGTTGGCATCTGACCAGGTCACAAGTCCATCGCACCCTGGAGGCGATCAATCGGGAGAGATGCACTACAACGAGTATCTATTGCAACAAGTCCGCCAGGCAGAAATTGCCCAAGGCCGTAAGTTAATGGATGTGCTCGACTTACACTGGTATCCAGAAGCTCAAGGCGGTGGAGTGCGGATCATCGACAATAACAACTCTGCGGCAGTTGTGGCGGCACGCGTGCAAGCACCGCGATCGCTGTGGGACCCAACGTATACCGAAACCAGTTGGATCAGCCAATGGGGCACGTGGGTAGGGAGCCCGGGCAATCCGGGGCCTATCCGCTTACTACCCCGCGTGCAGCGCGACATTGATGATTTTAATCCGGGAACGAAGATAGCCCTCACCGAGTACAACTATGGCGGCGGTAACCACGTATCTGGCGCCGTGGCGCAGGCAGATGTACTCGGTATCTTCGGTCGTGAGGCTGTGTTCGCCGCCAATTATTGGGACCTGGACGGCGCGACGAACTATATTAATGCCGCGTTCAATATGTATCGCAACTTCGACGGGGAAGGGGGAAAGTTCGGGGACATTTCGATAGACGCCGACACATCGCAAAATGCGGACTCCGCCGTCTACGCCAGCATTGATTCGACCGATCCCAATCGGATGGTGGTCGTTGCCATCAATCGGACGGCCAACCCAATCACAACGGGGATCAGCATAACCCACGACCGGATTTTCGACCACGCCGAGGTCTACCGCCTAACGAGCAACTCTCCCAACATTATTCGGCATACCGACATCGCATTGGACCTACTCAACGCCTTTCAATACACCCTCCCGGGCTACAGTGTGACGACGCTGGTGCTCAACTCCGACGGACTGACGGGCGACTTCGATCGCGATGGATCGGTCACGGCGGCGGACTTCACAGTCTGGCGCGACTCGCTGGATATGACGGGCAACGTTGCCGCCGACGCCAATGAAGATAACGTCGTCGACCACGACGATTACAACCTGTGGAAGAGCCATTTCGGCCAAAGCGGATCGCTCAGTGCGTTGATGCGTGCGCAGACTCCCGAACCTAGGTCACTGACACTGGTCGTCGCCGGGGGATGGGCGTTCTTCACACGTCGTCGTACGGCAAATTGCGATCGAAACGTGCGATAACTCGAAAACGCCGACACGACGACCCGATCTCCCAGCCGTTTTACTTCGTTGCCGTATAGGGTGCAGAATGGGGCCTCCAATGGCTTGGCAAATGCAAAGTTGCATTTCTATATTGGATTCGGGTTTCTTTTGGCCAAACGGTTTCGCTTGTGGACACCAACCGTGTCCCATGTGCAGCCGATTGATCACGACTAATCTGATCGTCCCGTTATGAAACGAGCATTCAAAACAAGACAAGGACAACGGGACTCGGCCGTCATAAGGAAAGGGAATCAGCCGCGCAAATCTCTTTTTTGCTGCAAAAGGAAGGTCGGCTGCACCGCGTATCATTCGATGTTCGTCAGTGCGCCGCCGTCATTGCGGCGTGCCAAGTTTTGGAGAACGGTCATCGAGGTTAGATTGCTAATCGGGGCGACGTGACCATCACCAAAGACGAACTGGCAGACACCCGGATGGATACCGCCAAAGAACCCTCGGTATGCTCCTAACTTACCGTCCGTCAGTGGGGCAAACCGAGCTACGCGTTCACCACGGTCGGTGGCCGATTGAGCTAAGGGATAAGCCCGGTGCCCGACCCATCGGATGAACCCAGTCTTCCAATAGGGATCGTAGGCTGCACCATCCGCATTGCTCGGATCTCCAAAGCGACACGTCGGACATTCGGCTTCCGGCAACACCGCGATGTGCTTTTCGCCGACCAGAATTGCCTTACTCAACCCGTCGGTAATGTCTCGAAACCCAATTGGAAATTCATTGGCAGGCGGGATCGCCTTGCTATAGGTTTCTGGACATTTGAAGGTTGACGCGCCGGTGCCATCCCACGGGATCAAGCAACCTCCCACGTTGTCATAGGGTCCGGCATGCATGAAATAGCCTGGGGGATCGTCTTGACCAGGACAGATGGGGTAATCCGTGGGATTGGATGTTCTCTTGATCGACCCATCGCCACCCACACCAGCATAATCGCACAAAGCGCCAATCACCGGAATGGAGCCACCCCCCAAGCTCCGTTGCGGGGGCGACCGCCGCGTCGGGCAGTAGTAGACCGCCACATCGGTCTCCAGTACGGCTCTCCCTTGCTTTTCCGCCGGTTTCGAGTAATCCCATGCCGACGTGATGGCCCCTTCTTCAATGTAGGGCCACAGCAGGTTGCACCAGGATCCGCTCCAGCACCGAGCACGGGATGCCGGAATCTTGTCGTTCGAGTTATGGAAATTATGGATCGCTAGGCCGATCTGTTTGAGATGATTGGAGCATTGCAATCGTCGAGCCGCCTCGCGGGCCGATTGGATCGCTGGCAGGAGCAATGCGACCAGGATGCCAATGATTGCGATGACTACTAACAGTTCCACCAGGGTAAAAGCGCCACGGGCGCGTACAGGCCGAGCGGACGCATCTTGTGAAAACAAGTGTGATACTCCTAATTCAGGGCTTCAAGCGGGAGGGCCAGCAAGGCCCCTGGCTTTTAAGTTACCTCATCTATACACCTTTGGCAAGCTTCAGATATAAGCTAAAACGGGAAGAACCATGGAATCAGGATCTTAGCGGCCACTCATAGAGCGATATTCAGGGGTAATCCGATTCGCAAGAAATCGCTGAACTTATTTCCACCTGGCCCGAAAACCGTCATATTGGTTTGGTATCCGATGGGGGTCATGAAACTGGCCGACTCCGCCAAAGTAAGGGCAATCGCAAATGGCAGATGACTTCAATTCAGTTGCTTAGCCGTCGCCATACAAAAACGGAAACATCAAAGCCGCAGCCGCGTTATTGGTGATCAAAACAGTCAAAATCGATACGATAAGATAGACTGCCGACATGGCTGCAGCCGGCCCCCAACCATGCGTTAGATAGAGGAACGCATTTGCAACTGTCTTGGCCGCGTCTGAGTCTTCCAAGGCCGTCCCGATGCGAAACGAAGTAGCAATGGTAATCCTTGCTCGGTATTTCTGGACGCCGGATCGCAGCAAATCTGCTGGAGTGTTTAATGTAGCCGTAGACGCTGCCTCAGCTGTTGATACACCGTCGGCCAAAGTGGCTGGGGTTCCCAACCGTATGATGAGCGCCAGCACAATGCCGACACTTAAGAATCGTATGCCTGGAGCCTGCTTTTTTTTGCGATGCATTTGCGCCGCGGGCAATGCAATTGACAATATGATCCACGAGGGTTACTCGGAAAGTTCAATTTTACTCAAGGTTTCGTCCGCGTTTTCGACGCGGCGGTACACTCTACGCGAAAGAGCACTTCCGAGCAACCTTGGTCGAAACTTGGGCCTGACGACAAATCGTCTAGACTATTTGCCGCATGCTTCCACACTGAAAAAATCGCCGTATTGACTCGAGGGACAGACGACCACCGTAGACGATTCATAATAACTGCCGCCGCCTAGTGGCTTCGCACGAACTCTACCCAACGAAAGAAAATCCAATGCATTTGACAAACGTAACCCTCTTGAAACTTGGCGCAATAGGGATCAGCATGTTTTTGGTTTCCGCAGCCAACGCCACTGAGGCGTTGCCCGTCAAGCAACTCCCGCTGCCGGGTGAAACCTTTTTGGTCAACGGATTGCCGGCGTTTATCATTTGGCCACAGGAACGCAGCCAAGAGAATCAACCGTGGGTTTGGTACGCACCGACCTTACCGGGACATCCCGATCAACACGAAGTTTGGATGTTTCAACAATTTGGGCTCGCGGGAATCGCTGTGGCAGGCATCGACGTGGGCGAATCGTACGGTAACACGACGGGACATGACCGATTCCAAGACCTATACAAGGAACTGGTTACTAACCGCCGATTCGCGGTAAAGCCATTGATGCTCGGGCGCAGCAGAGGTGGTCTCATGATGTTGAGCTGGGCCAACCAGCACCCCGACTTGGTAGCGGGGATGGCCGGAATTTATCCGGTGTTCGACCTTAGAAGCTACCCGGGTCTTGAAAAGGCCTCCGTCGCATATGGCACGACGGCCGATGTCTTGGCAGATCGCCTTGACAGTTACAATCCGATCGCGCGTGCCGGCTCTGTGGCTACAGCGCGCATTCCGACCATTCTGATCCACGGCGATATGGATGTCGTCGTGCCATTACAGGACAACTCGGCTGCGCTACAGCGAAGTTATGCAGAAGCTGGTGCGGAACAGTGCGTGCAATTGGTCATTGCCAAGGGGCAAGGCCACAACTATTGGGAAGGTTTTTTCCGCAGCCAAGCACTCGTCGACTTTGTGATAAAGTACGCGAAGGGTCGTTAAGTGGTCACCAAGATGTCGCGACTTGCCTGCATGGACCTCTGAGCGTTGCCGCGGCCATCATCTCCCGCTCGGATTTCGTCGAAATTGACTGCCTTTCCAACCGGCAAGACGGGCGATGGGACGTCCCCGGTGTTCTCACCGCAGCGTTTCCGCCAAGTCCAAAAACGCCGCTGTCCATAAACCGAAACGTCGGCCAGCTGTCCGTCTCCGAAGAGCAGAACTCGCGTGTGGCGAGATTTGCATTCACGTTCAAGTGCTAAAAGATGGACTTCCAACAAATCGGCTGGTGTGACTCGGCCTGCCAAGTTTACTGACAGAAAATCTGAGGGCGTGACTTCGCCTGACATGGCATAAGGATCGGTTGCGGCAGACTCTACGTACGTCCCATCCTCCAAAACCGACATGAACCCGATGCCGAACTCGTCAATTACTAAGGTAATATCGCCAAAAATGGTTCCACCGAATCCTGACAAATATCGATTATACACGGCGACCGGATCGGACTTTGTTTGATAGTCTCCCAGTTTTCGAAAACCGAGTTCGAGAAGCCGCTCCGTGGTCAAGTCAAGTAGTTCTCCCACCTCCGAGTCCAGGTCGCCTTCATTTGTGGGTCGAAAGCATGGCTCACGATAAGACTTTGCGACTCCCATGATTCGCATTTGGTTGCGAACGCATCTGGCGAACAATACGGCCATCCAGACACCCAATAACGGCAAGACTACTGGCATCAACAGAACGGACAAAACCCTAATACTATTACTATGCAATCGCCACGCGGCGCCCTCCATTAGGGCACAGATCGCTCCACAATCAAAGCGTCGGTTCACCCAAGCCCAAAGTCCAGCACCAACACCCCAGCTGAAAACGCAGTATCCGATAACCCAGTACATCGTATCTCTCCGCAAAATCAACGCGATTCGCTAAACACGGGCCGTTGCTGGACCCTTTGAAATATGCCTCTTCAGAAGAATTCGTGGGTAAATTTCCTTTCGGGTAGTGCTCCGAGGTTGTGATACA
>JAQCHP010000060.1 GCA_027619595.1 Planctomycetota bacterium | reverse complement strand
CTTACCTACGTAGCACGAACGCAATCGATTTGACCCGTTTTACCCACGGATTCATCGGAAGAGCCATATTTCTTGGCGACCTCGTCGATCGCGGACCATCTAGCAAACAAGTTGTTGACCACGTCTTGTCACTGCGTAAACAATGCAAGGTTATTCTAATTGGTGGCAATCACGAAGAAATGATGCGTAACGCAATCTCGGGCCAAGGATTCTTCAATGCTTGGCTCGAAGCGGGAGGGCAGGCGACCCTAGATTCGTACGGTGGCTCAATCGATAATATTCCACCAGAACATATTCGCTTACTCGTCTCGACTTCATCGTTCCATGAAACAGAAACAGACATATTTGTTCACGTTTGCCTTGAATCGGACATTTCAATGCCAAACCAAACCTCTGATTTCTTGCGATGGAAACATTTAGGCGGCTCTGAGCGACCGCACATTTCTGGAAAACGGGTCGTTTGCGGCCACACGTCACAAGCTGACGGAAAACCACTCGTATTCGATGGCTGGGTCTGCATCGACACCTATCCACACGGCGGCAAATGGCTGTCGTGCCTCGACGTTGAAACTGATAAGATTTATCAAGCATCAGAGAATGGCGATACACTTGAATTTCCCCTTTCACGATACGCCTGACTGCTGCGAATCGCGATCAGCGGCCTCGCAACAGAACACGCCGTTGCATCTAATCCGCCGAAGTTACCATTTTTTGGAATGAATGCCGTTCACCGCCGGTTAGGTAAACGATGGCGTTACCCGATTATAATCGCTTTCCTCAAGGATTGTCCCACTTAAATGAAACTCTACACTCTTACTCAACTGCTCACGATGCTCGCGCTGGCGATCGGTTGCTCGACCAGTCCCGACACGCTTGTCAGAGGTGGTTACGACGAAGCTGAAATGGCAGTAGCCATTGAACGTGCACTGGCAGAAGTTGACATTTTTATCGCAGACCTGCAATCCGGCCGCTCCGAAGATTACGCGGTGAAGGCTCCCGTCGACGTTACGGCAGTCAAAACATCCGACCTTGCTGCAAACGCTGCAACGTTCACTTCCCCTGGCTCACACAAAAACAACGAGAAAGCGACTCTGACGAAACACGCGACCAAACAGCTTACGCTGGAACTTGCCGACCTAACGGGTGTCAAACTGCGTAGCTGAACACTTGAAAACGAGATCGACGACTAATTTTTTGCACCCGAATCCTGACGAACAATCGTGTGCACGCGATTCAGATAGTTTTGAAGGTAAAACTTTCTGCGTGTGCCGGGTGACGCCTGCCGTTATCTTTCTGGACATTCCTCGATGATGATCCGCCCCGCCGTCGAACGCGATGCACCTGCCATCGCGCGAGTTCACGTCGCATCTTGGCGAGTGGCGTACCGTTTGGTGGTACCAAACGATGTCCTTGACGGCCTAGACGTTGACCGACGCGCCACGCAATGGGCGGCGAACATTACAGACAGTTCCAGCCACACCCTTGTCGCTGAATGGCACGGCGACATTGTGGGATTTACATCCTTTTCTTCAACACGCGACGAAGATGATGATCCGAAAAGAATTGCCGAAATTCAATCGATCTATGTTGATCCGGAATTTTGGAGAAGAGGAATTGGCCAGCTCCTGGTTACGTCTGCCATCGCGGAGATTCTCGCCAAGTCCTATCAACAAGTCACTCTCTGGGCATTAAAAGACAATCAACGTGCTTGTCAGTTCTATGAACTTGCAGGTTATCGATTGGATGGCAAGACAAAGATGGAAACGATTGGTGTGCCACTTGAGGTGGTAAGGTATCGCAAAGCCTTGGCACACGACAAATAGCAATTGCGTGAACCGGATCCGCGTGTCAAGAAAAAGCTGAAATCAACGCGTAACGTCGCCTCCCGATTACACTGGTCCTTATCCCGTTTCAATTAAACCTGCCGCAAATTTGACGCTGTCACTTTAGGGGAATTCTTGTGCAAAGCTGGCAGCTCGATCGGAAACTTTCATTGGCTGGAGGCCTGGAAAATGTGCCTCAGAGGACGGCATGAGGACCGATCTGTACGATCGAGCCGTCCCTACATTGGACTCCTGGTCTTCACCGCGCCGTGTTACAATCAGGCGATACATCGGGCTCGGACGAATACCAGTCCATTTTCTTGACACGATCGCTTGACGCCAATGTCCGACACGCTACTGCGGAAAACGTTGGCCGAAGATCCGCTGAATACAGGCGTGCGACTGCAGCTCGCTAACTTGCTGACCCTCGCTGGACGTTATCGTGAGGCAGAGCAAATACTCTGTGAGGGTATCACTGCGGGTGACGCGCACCGGGACCTGCTCATGCAGCACGGCGAGAGTCTACTTGACACCGATCAACCAGAATTGGCTGTAACCCGGTTCCGTGAAGTACTGCAACTCGTCCCCAACAATGCCGACGCACTGGCAAGTCTCGGGGGCGCCCTGTTGCGAATAGGTGCTCATGCGGAAGCTGCAGCCGTGCTGTCACGAGCGGCAAACTGTCTACCCCACGATGCCGTTGTGCACGAACTGTGGGGCGAAGCGCTGGCAGCCATCGATTGTCGGCAGGAGGCTGCGCGGGCGTTTCAGCACGCTTGGGGCCTGCAGCGGAGGACACGTGCTATCGCGTTTTTTTGCGGAAACGTAGCGTGTGACCAAGGCAACTTTGCCCTCGCCATCGAGATGTTCACCGCCGGCACGGAACTACCTGGAGACGAACCGGTCCCTTGGCACAACTTGGGAAAATCGTGTTTCGAAGTCGGAGACGTTACCGCGGCAACTTTGGCGTTCCGGCAAAGTCTCGCGATCGACCGGCCCATCGGCATGCGCAATCTTGCGTTGATAATCGCTGGAGACCCCACAGCAACCCACACCGATGTAAAAAATGTCCGTAGTGAATACGCTCAAATGATTGCCATTCCTGACAATGGATGGCAGCCGCGCGTTCGCAATCCGCGCCATCCCGCCGGACCGTTGCGCATCGGATACGTCTCTTCGTTCTTTGCGTTTCCGAATTACATGAAACCGGTATATGCCGTGCTTCAAGCACACGACCGCAGCACTGTCGACATCGAACTGTTCCACGATGGTCCCCCGTCGCCCGAATTAGTGGCATGTTTCGAGAATTCTGCCGTAAGCATGGTGCATGAAGTGTCAGCGTCATCGAACACGCAGCTTGTCGACTGCATCCGTAGTCGAAACCTCGATGTGCTTGTCGACCTGAACGGTTACAGCGCAATGCAACGACTGGCGATCTATACCGTTCGACTTGCGTCACACGTCATCGGCTGGTTTAATCATTTTGGACCCGCGTCGTTACCGGGGATCGATTGCTTGGTCGGTGATACGCAAACGATGCACGAAGCGGAGAAACCGTTCTACGATGAACAACTCGTGCAATTGCCTCTGAGTTACTTGGCGTTTCACGTCTCCCATCCAGCACCCGACATTGTCTCGCCACCCTGTTGCACGGCAGACCACATCACGTTTGGGTCCCTTTGCACCCAGTACAAGGTTACACCCGATGTCCTCCGCGGTTGGGCACGACTCTTACGAGATGTCCCTCGAAGTCGGCTGATCTTGGCCAATCGTACGCTTGAGTCGGATGACGTCGCAACGTACGTGAGCAAGTCCTTGGAACGTGAGGGAATATCCTCCAACCGTATTTCGCTACGAGGCGGCGCGACCCACTTTGACTATCTCAAGAACTACAATGACATTGATATCTCACTAGACCCATGGCCGTACAATGGTGGCACTACAACGACCGAGTCCATCTGGCAAGGGGTCCCCGTGCTGACTTTTCGCGGTGATCGTTGGGCATCGCGCACCAGCGCCAGCCTGCTTGCCGATGGACCGTTCTCCGCCTTCGCCCACGACTCGCAAGAGGAGATGCTACAGTTCGCTATCTCATTCGCCGCATCACCCACGGCGTCGAAATACCTAAGTGACCTTCGACTCACTGCCCGCCCACGACTACTCAATTCATCCGTCTGTGACGTTACACGGTTAGCTCGATCTTTAGAACAAGAATTTGTTGCTTCCGTAGGACTCAAGTGACGATACCTCGGTCGGCTGTTGCCAGGAGAAATGAATCCGGAGGCTGTCCCACCACCGCCAATTCCACCCCGTGACTTTCTCCATTTCGCTGGCCGATGGGAATTTTCATCGACATAGTCCTAGAAACAATTTGACTATTGACGCCTCAAGTGATAGATTCAGCCGGTGGGGCAGATCCAGGTGTGGAATGTCCAGGTGTTTGTCGGTTCACTTGGCTCCTTGCGGAGTAAATTACATGAAACTTCTACTTTGTTTGTCCATATTGAGTGTCCTAGTAGTTCCCCAAGTCGCACGGTCTGCCGAGGTATTTGCTACGAGCTACGACATGCGAAATGGGGTCTCCCCCGGCTGCGATTGTCGCCATTATTGGGACCGCAAATACAATGGCTCCGGTAGCACGACGACCGACGGCGCCTTCTTGTCGGGAGGGCTCGGCGACCTGACCGACGGTATTGTCACCGAAGACCATTGGGATGTCGCTGAGGCCCTGGACGAAAATCCCGGGGTATTGGAAGATTCCGATGGGATCGGTCCCTACGTGGGCTGGCGTGCTCATAGTTTGCCCAATCCAGATAACAATATCCCGGAGCCCGAGATCACATTTCACTTCGCGCAATCCATCAACTTCTCTAAGGTGAGTGTGCACTATGAGGACCACCCGTCCGATGTCTTTGCACCAGGAAGCATGTTTGTAACGATCAACGGGGAAACTCTGCCAGAGCACTTTCCGCCACGCAACGGTCAGGGGCCGAAGTGGACCGATATTGACTTGACTGGCTACTCGAGCAATTCCTTGCTACTTAAGCTGGTCACAAGCGGGCCGTGGACATTGATCGATGAAGTGAAGTTCTTTGACGCCAACGCCGCCGACCCATGCGACCTTAACGGAGATGGTCGTGTCGATGGCGCCGATGTCGGGATCCTATACAACAATTGGGGCACGGTAAGTTCAGGCAACCCGGCCGATAAGGATGGCAGCGGAACGGTCGACGGGGCCGATTTGGCTCGAATCTACGACAGCTGGACCGGCGATGCGAGTCCAACCAGTTCCGTACCTGAGCCGACCGGATCCGCAATGCTGGTACTTTCGCTGGTTGTCCTGCGCCGTCGCAGTTAAAAACCGACGGTTAACTCGTCGTAGCCTCAAACGTGTATAGTTTCGCCACGAAAGCGCATCTCGAAAATGGGGCGTGCGCTTTAGAGACGATTCACACCTGTAGCGTATCATCGTCCGGGGTCCCTCACCGGTCCCTGGTCATCCTGGAATGTTTAACCGTCAGCCGATAGGCGTTCGCGGTACACGCGAGCGTCTGCCAATTGACGGTCAAACATCATGCTGCTCGCCAAGCCAAAAACACTCCAGGGCAGTGTAGAAACGGCGAGACTTTCTCGCTAGAATCGCTCCGGGATCGACGCTCTCACGAACGTCGCTGATCGTACCTTATGTTATACCTTGTGAATGCATCGCGTTAGGTAAGCCAGCATGTCGAATCCAGATCCTAGCGAACTCGTGCCACAAGTCGACTTTGAAACCGACGGCCGCCACGAGGGGTTTGTTCGGTTGTTTCATTCAACTCATGCCTCTGCCTACGGCTTCCTGCCAATTCCTGTCGTCGTGTTTCGCAACGGAAACGGCCCCACCGCTTTGCTGATGGCAGGCTCCCACGGCGATGAATTTGAGGGGCAGATCGCCCTATGCAAATTGGCCAAATCACTCGACTATCGCGGCCTACATGGCCGTGTCATATTGTTTCCGATGGCAAACTTCCCAGCAGCCTCGGCCGGCCTGCGAACATCTCCTATCGACAACGGAAATCTCAATCGCTGCTACCCAGGACGTCCCAACGGTACAGTAACAGAACAGATTGCCTACTTCATCGAACATGTCTTATTACCCAAAGCTGACGTAGTTTGCGATCTACACTCAGGCGGCTCGTCATTGCAGTATTTACCCTCAGCACTGATTCGAAGGTGCCCCGACCCAGATCGATACGCGCTCCATCTGTCGCTCTTGCGAGCATTCGGGGCTCCGCATGCGTACATAACCGGCGGTGGCAACGGAACGGGGGCTCAACAGACATTGCGGGGGGCTGCCGAGCGTCAAGGACCGCTGCTCATCGGCACAGAACTTGGCGGCGGAAATACGGTATCGAGCGACGCCCTTCGCATTGCGGAACGTGGCATTTGCAATGTACTGGTACACGCCGGAATCTTGCCCGAATCGATGCAAGTTGCGGCCCCGCCATCGCGACTCTTGGAGGTCGGCGGTCCCGAATACTTTGTCTATGCGGGCGAGACGGGAGTTTTCGAACCCCGCTGCGATCTGGGCGATCCGGTATCCAAGGGGCAGTTATCCGGTACAATCCACTTTCCCGAAACTCCAGGGAAACCTGCCGTCGACCAATATTTCGCCCGCGACGGTACCGTGCTGTGCAAACGTGTCCCCGGTCGGACAACGCGTGGAGATTGTCTCTTTCACCTCGGATCGGAACTGTCCGGAGACGATCTTGGATAACGTCGAAGACACACGCACTTTCTATTGGCGTTGGTGGATCGCAGGACTCCTTCTGTTTGCCTCCATGATCAACTACATGGACCGGCAGACGTTATCGAGTCTGGCCGTGCGCATCGAAAATCAGTTCCAGCTCTCGCAGGAACAGTATGGCAACTTAGAGTTTGGGTTTGGCGTGGCGTTTGCGATTGGGGCGCTTTCGTTTGGCATGATCGTCGATAAAATTTCTCTGCGATGGTTCTACCCAGCCGCGCTCGTCGCCTGGTCCGCGATGGGGTTCGCCACCGGCCTCACTGAGTCCTATAGTTCACTACTGCTCTGCCGCATTCTGCTAGGATTCTTTGAATCAGCCCACATCCCTTGCGCGATGGTCGTGATCCGATCGCTAATGTCGCGCGGCGATCGCGTGATGGGTAGCAGCATTCTACAAAGCGGAGCGTCGATTGGCGCGATCATGACTCCGCTTATCATTGGCCGTCTTGCGGGCGACGAGTCGTCGCAGAATGGATGGCGACTGCCCTTTTTGGTCATCGGTGCCATCGGTAGCGTCTGGGCAATCTTCTGGCTCGCATCGGTGGGTCGTCACGACCTAAAACCGCAACCACAAATTCCAACCAACAACGCTCGCCCGCCGGCATTTGCCTGGCTTTACGAAATCCTTACAGACACCCGCTTTTGGGCTTTGTGCGTTACAACCATATCGATCAATACCTGCTGGCATATCTTACGGGTCTGGCTCCCAAAATTCCTGCAGCAAGGACGTGGTTACACTGAAGCCGAAACACTCTATTTTACGTCCGCGTATTATGTCTCTGCCGATGTAGGCTGTATCGTGATTGGTGGAGGCGCTTTGTGGCTGGCCAAGCGCGGAATGAGCATCCATTCCGCTAGGACCGCCTTACTGGCGTCCTGTTCGGTGCTCACCATGTTGACCATTGCCGCAGCGAGCTTACCGAAAGGCTGGCCATTGCTCGCCGTGCTGTTAGTGGTGGGAGCCGGTTCGTTGGGCACTTTCCCCTGCTATTATGCGCAAATCCAAGAATTTGGCGCCGGCCGAGTGGGACGCGTCGCAGGAATGCTCAGCTTTACCACCTGGATGTGCTCCGCGTCGCAACAAAAGTTGTTTGGCCGATTCGTCGACCAGACAGGATCGTTCGATTGGCCGATCGCGGTCGTCGGATGTATCCCCATGCTGAGCGTGTTCGCTATGCTGTTTCTGTGGCGTGAGCCTAAGGAATGAGCGGATCGTGGGGGCTCCGCGCGTTAAATTCCCCTCCGAGAAACGGCATTCCCCACCGAAGGGGGGTGAACTGCCTTTCGACCCGAAATAAAATAGAGGGGTCGTAACCTCTTCCAAGCTGTTCTTTTTGCTTTCCTTTTGGCGATTTTTTTTTGCTGTACCTTCGGATGGAGATGCTGTGCATGGGAGTCTCAGAGACCGTCAACCGCCAATCGAGCCCATCGAATTTTGACATACAAAGAATGGTAGCGTTTGATTTTTTGCGTGCGACCGAAATCGCTGCACTAAATTGTCTGCAATGGCTTGGCAAAGGGAACAAAGAAGCTGCTGACGAGGCAGCCTGCGACGCGATTCGTGGGATGTTCGATATTACCGACATGTGCGGAGAGATCGTCATCGGTGAAGGAATTAAAGACGAAGCACCGGGGCTATTTAAGGGAGAGCGTGTGGGAATGTGGCGCGAGGGATCGCCCAAGTTCGATATTGCTATCGATCCGATCGACGGCACAACGAACATGAGCAAGGGCATGCCCAACGCAATTAGCTGTATTGCCGCAGCCATTCCGGAAAACGGATCGGAGCCCGCCTTGCAAGAGATCCCGGCGTTCTACATGACAAAATTGGCGTATCCCGCTTCCGTCCGGCAGGCTTGGCTGGACGATCCGGGGCTGCCCATCGATGTCGATGCTCCACTCAGTGAAGTGATTCGCGTGACTGCCAAAATCCTTGGTAAGAGTATTCGGGACGTTGTAGTCATGGTTCTGGATCGACCCCGCAACGCATCGTTCATTGAGGAGGTCCGCCACATCGGCGCATCACTCCGCATGATTGGAGACGGTGATATCGCCGCCGCGTTAGCACCTGCCCTGTACTCATCCAACATCGACCTCTACGTCGGAATTGGGGGTGCGCCGGAGGGAGTCCTAGCTGCGGCTGCCCTGCGTTGCCTAGGTGGTGGCATGCAGGCCAAAATCTGGCCTCGCAATGACGAGCAACGAGCCTCATTGGTTGCTGGTGGCTGGGGCGATCAGCTCGATACGATCTTCCGTTCGAAAGACCTAGCGCGTGGTAATGAAATCTTGTTCGCCGCCACCGGGATCAGCGACAGCCCACTCCTCAAAGGAGTCGAAGTCCGCGGCTCCACGGTTACAACGCATTCGGTGCTCATGCGTGCGAAGAGCGGAACGGTTCGTTACATGACGACGGAACACCACCTGGAGCGAAAAACGATTCACCTTCGATCCTCCGGCCAGGAGGTTGCGATCTAAGTGGCGACACGGAATGTCTCAACGCGGATGGGACGGTCGGCTGGCTTCCTTCGTGGGCATTTGCGTGGCCCCTTCGCATTTTGACTTCGGCCCTAGGGGCCAGTCCCCAAACCTGCGGAATTTTTGGAAAGCCGCGTATCGAAAGATTGTTTCTACCGAGTTAAGCCCGAGTGGTAACCAACGAATGACAACGCGCGTTCTGGTTGTGAACCGCGTTCTCTCTGGAAAATCCGAGCCGATCGAAACGAAGGCCGATCGCCAGTTAACTCAACAGCAACAGAGAAGATCAAGGACCTTATCCTCAAATCACTGCCGTCGAACGACTCGGGTCGTGCCCGACAAGAAAATGTGCCGATCGGCACGATCGAATTGCTCTGGATTTATATTGCCTTCCAGATATTGATGACCAGCGACGAGGCTCAATCCGGCGCAAAAGGGATTATCTTCGCCACAAATCGCAGCGACCATTTCGGATTGCTGCCGCTGAAACTGCAAAGCTGCACAATCCCGATGTAATGCCGGATAAGGCATCGACGCCACCCATTCCACAATGGTTGGCAGATGAAACGCCTTCCAGCGATCGCCAAAATCGGCTTCTTGCTCGCTGGTCTGTTCGACAACTGAGGCGTCGGATGCTTCGTCGTGCGGCGCACTTTCCTCATGCGTGATCATTTGATCAACTTTTATTTTTGCTATGGGGGACGCTTGGGCAGATGATCGCTCCCGCGACGACACACCCGGGCTTGATTCATCCGCCCCTTGGGCGGCTGTCTCAATAATGCAACAACATGCCAAAACGCAAGCTAAGGAGCGCATAGATCTTCCCTGACCCTTCCTGTTCCATCCCACAAACCCAACATATCACTGAATAAGTTAATAACCAATATCGATATTTCGTCAAAAGCGACCGCCAAGGAAGCCGTGTTCGCCAGGGAATCGACACGTAGAACCGACGGCTATTCCAGGGTGATTTTCAAGCCATATCGATCACGAATTTGAAGCAGGGCTTCGGCGTTACCGCGTGCATCGTCGACAGGATGATGAGTAGGCTCGGTCTTCCGCAAATGCCTAAAATTACTGTAGGTGTCGCGAACGATCCCTTTGTAGAGTGACGCGAGATTGGCGGAGCTAAAACCAAACGGGTTGCTACCCAAGAAGTGATGAAAGTACCAGTTGATGAACTGCCAATCGAATCCGTTGTTGTCGGAGATAAATAAAGGGCGTCCACGACTGACTTCCCGCACCCAGGCATCGAACGTGTCCATGACGGTCGTAGGGTCGTCAAAGGTAAGCGTTTCCTGGCGGGAGAACCCAGCAATTTTCAGGGCATCTGGATTCCACTTCTCGGAAATCGGCTTCAAACGCCCGTAAAACGTCTTATTGAGTGGCGGATCGACCACGATGGCCCCCAAACAGACCATCGAATAGTCACCGGGGATCGGGCCATCGGCCTCCACATCCACCATGATAAAGCTCATGCGTTCTCCGATCCACGCCGACATCCAAGCGAGCCCCACGGCACAATCCGAACGATCTTACCAGATAATTCGCTCCGTGGGGAGGAATCTTTGCGGCGATCCGAAAGACACCTTTGCAGGGACAAGAAGTTGAGCTACAATTCGGGCACTCTCGGGGATGTAGCTCAGCTGGGAGAGCACCGCCCTTGCACGGCGGGGGTCATGGGTTCGAATCCCTTCATCTCCACTTGATCTAAACCTTGTCGATTGTTCAACTTACAAACCTTCCGATGGTCGGGAGTGCGACGCGATTCGAGTAAGCCAAGAAGGTAGCCTACCTTCTTGTGTTTTCTTTGTTCGTGGAGAAGCACTGATGCCCCGGCTTATTTCTCAACTGCCCCGTTACCGCAAACACGCCTCCGGGCAAGCTTTTGTGTATCTTGACGGCCGCAACATCTACTTGGGCCCGTATCGCAGTCTGCGTAGTCGGGAGGCGTACGACAGGGTGATTTCGGAGTGGACCGCCAATGGACGGCGGTTACCCGCCTCTAACGAGACAAGTACCACAATCGTGGAAATTTGTGCCGCCTATCTCAGGCACGCCAAGCTGTACTATCCGCAACTCCAGCACCGGGTAATTAAGGCGATCCAGGTTGTCACGAAACTCTATGGGCGGACGTCAGCGAATGACTTTAGCCCTCTCTCCCTGAAGGCTTGCCGTCAGTCGATGGTCGGCGATGGCGGATCCCGCAACTACGTCAACCGGATCAGCGGCCAGATCAAGTATATGTTCAAGTGGGCCGCCAGTGAGGAGTTGATTTCGCACGAGGTCCCCGCGAAGTTGGCGACCGTAGAGGGCCTACGCGCCGGCCGAACCGAAGCCCCCGAAACCGATCCAATTAGCCCAGTAGCCGACGAGGACGTCAACAAAACATTGGGACACCTACCACTTATCGTTCAGGCAATGGTGCGACTGCAACGGCTCACTGGAATTCGTCCCGACGAACTGTGCTCGATGCGACCAATGGACATCGACCGTACGCGGGACGTGATAAACAGCGATACGAAATCCAGTACAAGAAACCCATGTCGGTCGATCCATCGGGGAGCGTCGTAGTCGCCGAAAAAGAGGGCTACGGCGGCAAGAAATTGGTGGGGTTTGAGTCGGGCTACAGCCGCTTGGTGGACGATGCGGAACTCCAAACGCTCATGGCGAAACCGTAGGCGCAGAAGTTCAGATGGGTCTTCGAGGGACAGGGGCACAAGTTTCTCTTCAGGCAGAAGGTTTAACGAGTATGACAACGATTATGCGTTCCCACAAACGCAACAGCGGCTTTACACTGGTTGAGTTGTTGGTGGTGATTGCCATCATCGGCATCCTGGTGTCGCTGTTGTTACCGGCCGTGCAGGCGGCTCGCGAAGCAGCCAGAAGGACTCAATGCGTCAATAATCTTAAGCAGATTGGGCTTGCGTTCTTAAATCACGAATCCGAACGGCAGGAGTTTCCCACGGGAGGGACCGACCCTTGGCATGACGAAGGGGATACGAAGTTTGCCAAGGGATACGGCTGGATGGTGCAAATTCTTCCCTACGTGGAAGAAGTGGCACTACGCGAGATCTCCAAGGGGTATGGGCAAGGGGATCTGCAACTGGACATCCAGGTACGGAAAACCCCCATCGGAATGTATTATTGCCCGTCGCGTCGACAATTTGCGCTGCATATCAACTCGGGCGGCCGAGAGGACTGTTCGAAGGGATGTGCATTGAATGACTATGCCAGTGCTACGCCCGCCAACGCGCTCGATCAGAACAAAAGACCAACTCAGGATTGGTTTTGGCAAGGCGTCACACATGGAAATGTCGTTGCGGGTAAGGAGTATTTTGGTGTGATCGTGAGAACGATTGCCAGTCCACCGTGTAAAAGCAAGGACATCACAGACGGGACCTCGAAAACGATGGTCGTCGGGGAAAAGCGGCTCAAGATCAATCGGTACATGTTAGGGGACTGGCACGACGATATTGGTTGGACCGACGGTTGGGACCCCGATATTATTCGCTACACGGCGAGCCAGCCTGGTGTTGACAATGACGACGGGCGCGATGTTGGATATGATTTCGGAGCGGCACATGTGGCCGGATTCAACTCCGTTTACGCGGACGGCCATGTCGGCCTGATCAACTACAACATCGACCTACTCGTCCTCAATGCCCTTGGCGACCGACGAGACGGCCTGGTGATTCCCACTGAGTAAAGCGTAGATCTGCCGCATTCGGCGGCAGCACCAATGACCGGGTGCCAACCACAACCCAGCCCTGTCGGGCTGGGCATCGGGATGAAACGCTTTGACATGCCCTACGACATCTTCGGCGGTCGTTGGGGACTCAAGCGACTGACCATCGCCACCCAAACAACGAGGAGAGCTTTCGCCGTTGTGAGAGCTCTTGACAACCCGAAAATTTAGTCTGGACGGGGCACTAGCCGCAGGATCCCAATAGCGCAAAGTGAAGTCGGTGTGTCGGACGTCCGTCGGACCGAAGCAGGTTGGGCAGCCAATTTGGGTGCAAGGACACGCCCACCTGTGTCACGAAGTGGCGCCCCAGCGGCCGATCACTAAACCATTTCCGAAGTGTCGTCGATCTGACAACGCTGCTGCAGAGGTGTCCGCCACCGCCTGCAGGAAGCCCACACCGCTTCCTGCGGGAGGATTGTCCAACCGCCAGCACGAAGAAGTATCGCGAACGCGTTCGGTCGATGTGACCGAGTGGAGTTTGGCGGCAGCCGATTCGTGCACAATGTCGGTTCGTCCTTACGCACAGGTCTGTTTCAGAGTCACCAAATATGATCTTCAGTCCCACGCCGTCGGTTTGATGACAGGCCGAACTTTCTCCATTTGGGCGCGATCGCCGCTGTGGGCTCGGAGTCACCGCATCCTGAAGCATCTCGGTGCGATCATGTCGAATGTGCAGCAATGCTTGAAGCATCACATTGCGTCTTGGGGCGGTTCGCCAAGGGCGCGAATCAGTTCGAGTTGGGCGCGGTTGAAGTCGACGACCGATGCCAGATACAGGCTTCTGGCGGCAGCGAGACCCGCAATCGCCTGTTGAGCTTCGATGGGACGGATCACTCCGTCCCGAATTCCTTTCAGGTTGAGCGGCAACGCATCAGTTGCGGCGGCAACCTGCTGTTCGGCAAACTCGATCTGCTCTTTGCGATATCGTGCCCGCGACCAGGCTTGAGTCACTTCTGCGATGACTTGGTCTCGAATCCATTCGTATTGCAGGTGTGCCTGACGGTGCTGGCTGGATCGTTCATTTTGGCGAGCACGATTGCCGAGTCCGAAGTTCTGCACCTGCCAGATGGCCAATGCATCGAAGTCCCCACGGACGCCAAAGTTTTGTAAGTCACTGTTTCTGCCGCCGCCAAAACCTCCTCCGGCATATCCCAGGTGCAGGTGCGGCAACCACGGTCGCCACTGTTCCTGCTTGATCCGTGTCATCGTTTCCGCAACACGAGCCTGATGCACGGCCAGTTCCGGTCGACGACTCAAACCCTGCGTCACGAGTGATTCAATCGGAGTGTCAGTGGCAATCAGTTCGACAGGCAGCGGCTGTGGATCGACGGCGGTCAGTTGTGTTGCCTGGTCCAGGCGCAGCAGGCGGACCAGCTCCGCCGAGCTGACGGCAACGCGTTCACGTGCGCCGGCGAGCTGATGGCGACGCTGTTCCAATTCGGCTCGTGCCCGTTGAGTGTCCGCTGCCAGACCCTTTCCGGCGTCCTCAAAGTTTTTCGTTAGATCCACCAGTTCTTCCGCATTGCCGATGGCTTCCTGAGCGACGTCGACCTGAAGTTGTGCGCGAACCAGTTCCTGATAAGCTAGACCCACTTGCAGAACATTATCGTTCTGGGCCACGTGACGGGCGTGTTGTGCCCCAGCGACATTCTGCCGGGCTGCCAGCGGTTCAAAGTAGACATCAGCCGTCGAGAGATCGACGAATAACCGCGCCGGTCCACCCGAAGCACCTGTCAGTGGGGCACCGCTGATACCGGCCCCACCGCCGAAGTATAGTGATTGCCGACTCACGTCGATGACGTTGCCACTCGTATCCTGAATTGGGCCATCGTGTCGGTTGTAGCCGATTCCGAGGTTGAGATTCGGCACCCACATGACTTCCGCCTGTTGAAGTTGAGCACAGGCTTCGCGGATACGTTCGGTTGCCAGAGCGATTTGCAGGTGATTCGCTCCCGCCAGCCGCATGGCGGTCATCAGGTCAATAGGGTATTCGGTGCTCGCTGGTGACAAACCACCATCAATGATCTCAGCTGGCTCGCTCAACTCGGACTCGGATAGAATGACTTCCGGTGCCGATACGACCGGGCTTGGCGGTTCAAGTGGTGCGGGTTGTTCCGAATCTTCGGGTTGTACCTGATTGAAGGCCACGGTTCGGACTTCGACGGCCGTGCGGGTACCATCCGTCGCGGTGCCTTTTGCTGATGGAATGCCCTCCGCAACCGGCTTGGAGACCAACGCCGACGGACCGTCGCCCCCTGTTTGCGAAAGCCGAGTCGCGCCGCTCGTCTGGCAACCTGTTACGGATATCGAAGCAGCGATTCCCACTATTATCAAGGTGGTGGCGACAGCGAGTTTCGACCGCTCGCACTGCGGCTCAACGTCGAAGTTGACTGGTTTCATGTCGGGCATCCCTGAAACAGATATGGGTCTCGCCGTCGTACGGGCTGATGGTCGTGACCGGTCCAAACGGCAAAGTCAAGAGCAATCGTTACCATCTCTTCGGCAGGAAGAATGGGATTGGTGCACATTTTGAAAAAAAAGAAAAATGTAATAAAGCAGCCCAGTTCCAACATCTACAAGATAGGCACGGACAGTTTTCCTGATCGTCACAAACGGACCGAAACGACCCTTTGGGTCTCGAATCACAATCGCCGGGAAGGCAACGTTGGCTCTACCTGATCGCGAGAAAGCTGAGCGATTCGTCGCATACCTTGAACCGATCCAGCATCAGTTGGCGGTCTACTGTTCGCGTGCGCTAAATCGGGCAGACGAGACGGCGGACGTGTTGCAGTCAGCGGTTGCCACTGCGTTTCGTGACTTCGACAAGTATTCCGAAGGAACGAATTTCAGAGCATGGATGTTTCGCTACGTCACGCTGGAGACGCTCAATCGCAATCGAGCCGCAATGCGTTTGCCGAGTGAACTCGATGAACAGCAACTTTCTGCACCGCGCACATTGGACATCACGTCGTTCCGTCTGGAAACGTTGTTGGATGATCCCGATGCTGTGTTGGACCATTGCGACGAAGTTGTGGCGGAAAGCATCAGTCAACTGACGGATCAGGAATGCAGGATTCTGCTGCTGCGAGCCGTTGGAGATTTCAAGTATCGCGAGATCGCAGAGATTATGGATATTCCAATAGGCACGGTGATGGGATTGTTGTCGCGGGCGAGAACTCAGCTTCGCAGCAAGCTGCTCGATTATGCTCGTCAGCATGGTTTACTCTCCAAAGGCGACAGCGCATGAACTGTCAAGAAACACGTCGATACTGGGATTTGTTCTACGACTCGGAAGGAGACGCAGAACTGCACTTTCAGTTGAATGAGCACCTCGATAACTGCGTCGAGTGTGCTGAGTGGTTCGATAAGCAGAGCCGGCTGGAGTCTCTGATTGAGCAGCGCCTTGGTGTTGCGGCGTCAGTGGAACTTGCTCCGCAGGTCAATTGGTCGAGCGTGCTCACGGGCGCAGGCGTGACTCCGGCGGCGAAGTCGCGCTCGTGGTTGTTTTTCAGCTCCTCGATTCTGGCGCTGGCTGCGAGTTTGTTGTTGATTGTCGGAATGTACGGGCTTCCCTTTGGGGATGAGTCGCCCAGCTTGTCCTATCTGTCAGCTGAGGTTCATCAGCATGTTTCCGCCGGCAGTCTGCGCCCGGAATTCGAGAGTCGGTCCGACATTGAAGTGGACCAATATCTACTCAACAAGGTGTCGTTCCCTGTTCGCTGTCCACCACGCAAGGACTCGGGCTTCGCGGTCGCTGGAGCTGGATTGTGCGAACTTTCGCAACAGCCAGCGGCTTACGTTGTTGGGACTGTCGATCAGCGACCGGTTTCCATCTTTGTGTTGTCAAAGGACAGTCTCGATGCGTTCCCAAAACAGCGGGCTGAACTTCAACGTATGCAGTTGACAACATGCCGTGAAGGCGACACCGAAATGGTGTTGTCCATCGTCGACAGAAATCTCGTTCTGGTCGCGGGCAACGTCGACAGCGCAAAACTGACGCGCGTGTTGAAATCGTACGGCACCTACCCACACACTTTGTAATCACCACTGCAAGACAAGAAGACTCATGACGAGCAAAGATGATCAAACTCCCCGCAAGGATGCTGCATCCGAAGACAAAGTCGGAGATAAGCAAGCCGAAGCAAGACCGACTGAAGACGCGAGTTCCGGCGTTGACGGTGGCGGCAAGTCTGACAACTCCAGCAGTGAATTGTCGCAAACGGAAGAATCTAAAACCGAGCCGACCCTCGGTAGTGAGAAGTCGTCGGGCACATCTGGTGAAGATTCCATGCCGACAGAAACCGCTGCGGACCTGATTCCTGATAACAAACAGGCATCCTGGCTGGTTCGCATCTCGATCAAGAATCCGTTTCTGGTCATCGTGCTGTGCCTGCTGATCTGTGTGCTGGGCTATGTGACCATCGGGAAGATTCCCGTGGACATTCTGCCATCGTTCAAAACACCAGCCGTACAGGTATTGACGCTGTATCCCGGGATGCCGACCGAGATCATGGAACGCGACATCACCAGTCGACTTGAACGCTGGACCAGCCAGTCAGAAGGAATTGAGCGACAGGAATCCCGCAGTATGATGGGTGTGTCGATTGTCAAGGATTATTTTCGCGACGACATTGACCCCAATACCGCTTTCTCGCAGGTGACCAGCTATGCGATGAGCGACATGTATTACCTGCCGCCGGGAACTGTGCCGCCGATGGTGATGCTGTTCGATCCGAGTGCGCCGTTACCGACGGCGCTGCTGGCCGCGTCCAGTGATGTGCTGGATGAAAAAGAAAGCTACGACTTGGCGTACTACAACGTCCGCAACATGCTTTCGGGTTCGCCGGGCGTGATTGCTCCTGCGGTGTTTGGTGGCAAGCTGCGGCGTATTTACATCTATCTCGACCCGCAGAAGCTGGAGAACTACGGACTGTCGCTGATGGATGTCCAGCAGGCGATCAAGAAGAACAACCTGATGATCCCCACCGGGACCGCCAAGATCGGCGACACCGACTACATGGTCGACATGGCCAACATGATCGAGGATGTGCCCAGTTTTGATGATATTGTCGTCAAGGTCATCGATGGACGGCCGATTTACGTTCGTGACGTGGGCCACGTGGAGGATGCGTCCGCGATTCAGACAAACATTGTTCGTATCAGTCGTGCTCCGAACTTCAAGAGTCAACGACAGGTCTACGTTCCGATCTTTCGCCGACCGGGTGCCAATACGATTGATGTCGTCAATGGAGTTAGAGAGCGGATTCCGGAATTCCTCGGACGGCTGCCTCCCAAGGAAGGCTACACCGATCCGGACACCGGCGAGCCAGCATCGGGTTTGAATCTGGACGTCGTGGCGGACCAGTCGGTGTATGTTCGCAAAGCGATCAGCAACCTGACCAAGGAAGGCATCCTGGGTGCCGTGCTGGCGTCGCTGATGGTGCTGTTGTTCATCGGCAGCTTCCGCTCAACGCTAATCATCGCGCTGGCGATTCCACTGTCGGCACTCGTCGCGATCATCGGGCTGTACTTTACCGGCAATACGCTGAATGCCATGACGTTGGGTGGCTTGGCGCTGGTCATGGGACGACTCGTTGACGACCCGCTGATCGACATTGAAAACACGTTTCGCCATCTCGACATGGGCAAGTCACCGGTTCGCGCGGCATTGGATAGTGCGACTGAAATTGCGATGCCGGTCCTGGTGGCCACGATCACAACATGCGTCGTGTTCTTTCCGGTGGTGTTTCTGTTCGGCATCGGAAAGTTCCTGTTCACGCCGATGGCTGTCAGTGTGACCATCGCCATGTTCGCTTCGTATTTTCTGTCGCGCACATTGTCACCAGCGTTCTGTGCCTATTTTCTGAAAGCACACAAACCGGATGAGAAGAAATTCTTCCTGTTCGCTGCTACGGACTCAGCCTACGAAGCGGTTCGCGAAATCTATGTTGGGCTGTTGCGTGTCACCGTGCGACTGCGCTGGCTGACGGTGGCGGCGGCACTGATTCTGGTGGTCGCTTCTTTGCCGCTCTATTCATTCATCGGTAAAGAACTCTTTCCGGCGACCGACGCGGCACAAATCCTGATCAACGTGCGTGCCGCATCCGGAACACGAATCGAAGCAACTGAAGAGATCACGCAAGCCGTCGAACAGGAAATCTTCGGCGTGATCCCGGCTGAAGATCGTCAGATGGTGGTGACGGATATCGGCGTGCTGTACGACTGGCCGGCGGGTTATACGCCCAACGCAGGTCCGATGGATGCGACCATGTTGTGCCAGTTGACCGAAGCCGATCAGCGGCATGTAACCACGCAAGAATACGCCGAGCGACTGCGAGCGCGACTCAACGAGAAGTTCCCCGACATCTCGTTCGCGTTCAACACCGGCGGCATGGTGCAGGCCGCGTTGAACTTCGGCCTGCCGTCGCCCATCGACATCCAGATCTCCGGACGCAACATGGAAGAACAAACTCGCATTGCGGCCGAGTTGCGTGATCTGATTGCGGAGAAGGTGCCCGGTGCCGTCGATGTTCGCGTGCAACAGCCGATTGACTATCCAACACTGAAGATCAACCCGAACCGCACCAAAATGGCGTTGTCCGGGATATCTCAGGAGGATGCGACCAAGAACCTGATGAGTATGCTCAACAGCTCGACATCATTCGACCCCTCCTTCTGGCTCGATCACAAATCGGGCAACCACTACTTCGTCGGTGTGACTTACGAAGAAGACGATATCGATTCGTTTGAGTCGATACGCACTGTCCCCATCACGGGGGAACATTCGAGTTTCCCCATTCAATTACAGAACCTCGTCGACGAACCGACCGTGGGAGAATCGGCGGTTGAAGTCGCCCACCTGGCGCTGGGCCGCGTGGTGGACATCTATGCCAACGTCGAAGGTCGCGACATCGGCGCGGTTTCGGATGACATCGAGCGAGTGATGACCGAATGGGCGATTCGAAAGGACCCCCAAGCAGGCTCAACGATTTCCAATGTGTCGTGGGTACCGCGTGATGAAGAGGGCGATGCCATGTCAGGTTACTCCATCACCATGCGTGGCGAAGTCGGCATCATGAAAGAATCCTTCAGCAGCCTCGCGTACGGCATGATTCTGGCCGTGACACTGATCTATCTCATCATGGTGGCTCAGTTCCGTTCGTTCCTCGACCCGTTCATCATCATGTTTGCCGTCCCACTCGGCGTGATCGGAGTGCTGGGGATTCTCTGGCTGACCAACACGACGTTCAACATTCAATCGTTGATGGGCGGCGTGTTTATGATCGGGATTGCAGTGACGAATTCGATTCTGCTGGTGGAATTTGCAAATCGTCTGCGTGAAGAAGGTCGCACCACACAGGAAGCCGCCATCGAAGCCGGCTCCGTTCGTCTGCGGCCCATCATGATGACCGCACTGGCGATGGTCTTTGGATTAATACCACTTGCTCTGCATGAAGGAGATCCCACGATGCCGTTGGCACGAGCCGTCATCGGTGGGCTGACAGCGTCGACACTACTCACAATCTTTGTCGTGCCGTGCCTGTACGTCATGTTCAAAGGCGCAAATACCCGTGGAGTCCAACAGACGTAGAGCGATTCAGCGTGTCGTTGTTCTTTCCGACTGCCGTCCCGTTCGCGTCAACACCTCATCACCATCCGACAGTCAGCAAACATCATATGAACCGTCACGCACTGCTTCCCACGTTCGCATTCCTGGTTGTCATCTCTGGAACGCTCGCGAATGCTCAGACGACAACCATTTCTGCTCCCGCACAGGTCGAGCCCTATGAACGCGCCGAACTGTTCGCCAAAGCGTCCGGATTCGTCTCGACTGTCAAGGTCGACATTGGCGACGTGGTGAAACAGGGGCAGTTGCTTGCGGAACTGTCGATTCCGGAAATGCAGCGGGAGCTGCTGCAAAAGCAGGCTCTGCTGGATCAGTCGCGAGCGGCGATCAGCCAGTCCGAAGCCGGCGTCGCGTCGGCCCGAGCGAAAATTGTGGCTGCGAAAGCGAGAGTCACCGCCGCGGAATCACAGGTCGCCGCCGCCAACGCACAGCTTGAAAAGCACAAAGCGGACATCGCGTTTGCTCAAAGCGAGTTGTCTCGCATCACAACGCTGGTCAGTTCACGAGCGGTCAACGCATCAATGCAGGACGAAAAACAGCAACAGCTCCGCGCCGCCAAAGCGGCCCTCGCCAGTGCAGAAGCCGACATTCAATCGGCTCAATCTCAGAGCTTAGCGGTGAAATCGGGTGTACAGGTTGCTGAGGCCGACTTAAAGCAGGCGGAGGCCGATCTCATCTACGCACAATCACAGAGCAAAGTAGCGGAAGCGGTTCTCGCTCATACGCAGGCCCTGATGGAGTACGCCAAAATCAAAGCTCCCTTTGACGGCAGAATCTCCCAACGTGGAGTCGATACCGGCGACTTTGTGATCTCGGCCGCGTCCGCGAAAACGATGGGAGCTTCACTGTTTACACTCAATCGCATCGGTCGGTTTCGCATCGTGTTTAACGTTCCGGAATCATCCGCCACTCACGTTCAAATTGGTCAGAAGGTGGAGTTGAAAGTCGATTCAGTCAAGGAGGGTTCGTTCACTGGAGAGATAAAGCGAACCGCCGGAGAACTCGACAAACGAACGCGCACTCTGCGAGTCGAGGCTGAAGTCACCGACGACAAGTCGCAGCTTCGTCCGGGTATGTATGGAACGATCTCGGTAACCGTCGGAGGTATCCGTGTCTACCTGGGAGAGGGAGTAAAGGACCATTCCGGTCGTGGAAATGCTCGTTGAGGAATTGTGGGATCTGTTCCATCACATTGCGGTCCCATTGACGGTTGATTCTCTTGATGCAGGGCAGTTGCTCTCACGATGCAACGGTCGCAGCCCGCGACGTTTCAGCCCAATGGTCGACGCAGGTCGCATTCGCCGGCAGTCCTTTCATGCCCTGTTATTGCAAACTCGTCGTGGTTGCTCATGGTGTCTTCAAGCCCGCCGATCAACCTGTTGTCGCCTTCAGTCATCCGCGCACCGATCCGATAACATAGAAGCACGCGCGTCTGATTTCGACAAATTCTACAAGAGTGCGACCAATCTGTACTCGCACGGACGACACGAATTCGGCTCCCAGGTGCGTAAGGAGGGCGTGTCCTGGGTCGTCAGTGTCGCCAGCTCCAGGACTGGCCTCGGCTTTTGGGGTCCACTGGTTGTCTCTTGACTCGGCCTGAGCTGGCCACTCTAAGAGTACATTCAATCGAGTCGTGGAGATTCCGAATCGACCGCCATCGCGTCCGCTGGGTCAATCTGATCGGTGCAGACGGTTTGTCACGTCACGACGAGGCACACATTGTCGCTAACGCACTTGCGAAGCAGCCGGAATTAGCTGAAATGCATATCGACAAGCCGAAACGTTAAGATCGGCTCCCTAACGCGTCCTGCCTTATCGCGGTCAAGATGTCGCGTCGTACCAACTGAACGCTTTAGACGGCAGATCTGGGGCTTGGTTTCGTGGCACGGCGGGTTCTGTCTCGATCGCAGGCAAATCCTAGGGGAATCTCGCCAAACAACTCACAGACGTCCAGGTACGGTATGTACGTACACGCGACTACCTTCTTGGCTACCCTCTTGGCTTTTGACTACCTACGAAAAGTGCTTGTTTTAAGCCATATTTGCAAACGGATGCGAAAGTGCTATTCTTGGCGTCAGCTTGCTTAAATCGTTGGTTTTTATCGGGTGTTCAAGGGATTTTCGGCCTCGTGCCGATTCCCCTTGCACGGCGGGGGTCATGGGTTCGAATCCCTTCATCTCCACTTGATCTAACTCTTTGTCGAATCTTGACTTAGGTACCTGCCATCGGTTGGCGGTGCGGCACATTGCGGAAGGCTTAAAAGGGTGTAACACCCTTTTAAGCAATCTGGAGGTGACGCAATGCACCGTATTTCACACAGAGTACCTTCTTACCGTAAACACCTGCGGGGCTATGCGTTCGTACGCCTCAACGATCGTAAGCGTCCAAACTGCTTCGGACGTGGCTTTTAAATGTCTGGTACTTGTTGTGCGGCGGTTCTTCACTGGGAACGGCACATGCAGCAAGAAAGCACACGCCCACACGCCATCAATTTCCTCCAAGAAGTCGACCAACCATCATCGCCCATTCGGGCGCGTAGATCCGATGTCTTGGATCTCTGATCCCGGTGTTGTTACGGTTGCCGTTTTCCGGCGTGAATGACGCAAAACCAGACTCGACCCCAGCGCAACCAGCCTGCGCGTTACTTCGCCGATTCGATGGGCCGTCCCTCACTGAAGCGGATGTTGCGAATCTGCACGTTGTCTCTACCCGCAGCGAACCACCAGACTCACTGGACCAGTTGTCAAATGAAGCACGGAAACATGCTTCTCATCCGGAATCTCGGCCGCGGTGAGCCCTCCATCCTCCGCTGTCCATTTCCCTTTGACCACGGACCACTCCGTCCCCAACGGATTCAGAATGCCCTGCTATCGGAGGATCGAACGCGGGCTATGTGTTTCTCGGTTTCACAGCGAGGAGAATCGGGTTGTCTGGCTGTCCACTCAGGCAATTCCAATGCCGAGAGGATTACAAGAGAATCGAAACGGTTCGAGCCCGCCCGCAAAACAATCACCTTGTTTTCGACTATCCTGGAACTCGAACGGGTTACCAAATTCTTTCGTCCTAACCCCACCAAGAATTCGATAAAGTGGCCCAACGTATAACGCAAAGCGACTGCGAATTCGTTACAAAATGCGATTTCTCAGAAAATGCGTCCTTGCCAGCACATCCGTCACCATGTGAAGGGCGAACAAACGAAGAACCATGAGCGTCACACATTTGATCGCTTCGCTTGTCCTGAGTTTTTCACTCATATCAAGCGTCAAGTCTGCACAACCGTCGGTCGTGGCCTTGCCAGAACAGCATCAGGCATTTCTCAAAAATTATTGCGTCGAATGCCATAATGCGAAAACCAAGGAGGGCAATTTACAGCTGGACGACATCTCCTTCTCACTCGATTCCGTTGAGAACGCCGAGCGTTGGCAAAAAATCCTCAACCAGCTGAATTCAGGCAAGATGCCGCCTAAAGACTCAGCACAACCCACCAACGATGAAAAAACTGATTTCCTTGATGTCTTGGCGCAGACCCTGGTTAACGCGCGTCAGTCGCTGAGTGATGCGGGAGGCAAAATTACGACGCGACGCCTCAATCGACGCGAGTACAAGAATTCGATCCGGGAACTGCTTGGCATCGACATCGACGTGAGTGATCTTCCGGACGACCGCGGCGTGGGAGGTTTCGATACGGTGGGATCCTCGTTATTCATGTCGAGCGATCAGTTTGAGCAGTACCATGCCCTAGGACGGCGAGCGCTCCATGAAGCATTCGCACGTAGCGTCATTGGGTCGGAACATAAAGCCAGAACACGCCGCACAGATCACCGTGAAGCCGAAGTGTTTGCCAAGCGAATGGTACGCCACGTGTTCAACGCCTACTATCTCGGCGGATACAAACAGGCCCTTGCATGGCGGGCATCCGACCGCAGCAAGCCACCAAGTGAATTTGGTCTCACCGACGAAGCCGAAGTGGACTACCGTGTTTCGTCCTTCGAGAAATATGGCCCCAGCTACTCGGCGTACCTCTCCAATCCACTGGCGGACACCGGCTCGCTGTTAACCTGTTTTAGCGTTGCCGACGAAGTCATCGCACTGCCGCCCGACAAAGCATCCGAATTGGACGAAACGGTCACCGAACCTGCAGCACCAGGAAGCTATTTGCTAAGGCTTCAAATTGGATCCACCTCAGAAAAGCCACCCAAACGCCCTTACATCGAAATGGGGACGCGAACATCCAACGTGCAATTCGCCTTCCAACGCAGCTTTGAGATCACCGGCACGGTAGAACACCCACAGATTATCGAAGTCCACGTCAATATCACGGCCGACGGTCCTCGCTCGTTTGTATTCCGCGAAAAACGGCCGATCAGTCTCATCGACACGCTTTTCCTCGACTCGATCAAGCGAACCGGAGTCATTCCGGACCCGGCTTTGTGGATCGACTGGGTCGAATGGGATGGTCCGCTCCCCACCCCCTCGGACAATGACAAACTTCGCGAGATTCTTGGCCAAAACAGTAGCGAGACAATTGAATCGGCAAGGGGGATGATCGAACGATTCGCGACCCGTGCGTTTCGTGGCCGTACCCCCGATTCTGATTTCGTAGATCGTCTCGTAAACATATTCGCAACCTGCCGTGCGGTGGGCAAATCGTTCGAGGAATCGCTCCAAGAATCACTGTCTGCCGTACTTGCTGCACCAGGGTTCCTCTATCTCTCTGTGACGAAAGATCAAATCGAATCAAGCGAACTGTCGCCGCTGGAGCTTGCCTGTCGAATCTCGTATTTCCTTTGGAGCGCTCCACCGGACGAGCAACTCCTAGCGGCAGCGCGCAGCGGCGATCTACAAAGGCCCGATTTACTTGCTCAGCAAGTCGACCGAATGATCATGGACGAAAAATCACGCGAGTTCGTCACCGGATTCACGCACCAATGGCTCGGGATGGAACGGCTCGACTTTTTCCAGTTCAACACAACGCTCTACCCCGATTTTGACGAGAGTGCAAAGGCGGCTATGAAAACCGAGGTCTTTGCCACAGTCGAACATCTCCTGAGAAACAATGGGAGTCTGAGTTCCCTGCTAAGATCCGATTTCGTTGTCATCAATGGTCTACTCGCCAGTTACTATGGAATCGATGGGGTCAACGGCGATGAGTTCCGCCCGGTATCATTGCCTACCAACTCCCCGAGAGGGGGCTTATTGGGCATGGCTGCTATACTTGCTATGGGCAGCAACGGCGAAGTCACCAGTCCAGTCGAACGTGGAGCATGGGTGCTACGTAAGCTCCTCAACGATCCGCCGCCACCGGCACCGCCCAACGTCCCGCAAATCTCTCGTTTGGAAGGCAAGTTGTTCACAACGCATGAACGTCTCCTAGCCCACCAGGAGGAACCGCAATGTGCATCGTGCCACCGCAAGATCGACCCGATCGGACTTGGCCTGGAAAACTTTAATGCCGCTGGCGCCTGGCGGACTGTGGACAATGACGCCAAAGAAGGTATCGGCAAGAAGGAATGGACCATCGAGCCCGCTGGAGCTTTTCACAACGGCCCATCCTTCAAGAACTACTTTGAATTACGAGACTTGATTGCAGCACGTGAAACTGATTTTGCAGAGGGATTTTCGAAAGCACTCATCGAATACGGTTTAGGACGACCCTGCGGTTTCTCGGACCATGATTTGGTGTTACAGATCGTGGACCAAGCGAAGACCAAGAATTTCTTAATGCGGGAATTTTTTCAGACGCTCATTGCCAGTCCAGTATTCCGCCAACGATCCCCCGACTGAACCGAATCACCACCCCCGCGTAAACCCTACCGAAAGTCAAACGATGCGACACCATTCTCGACGTCGATTTCTAAAGGCCGCCGGAACGATGATTGCTCTCCCCGCATTCGAGTCGCTGGGGGTACAGCGGCAATTCGCTTCAGCCGCTAACATCTCCGCCGCAAGACCGAAACGGGTCGTGTTCCTTGGTTTTGGTTATGGAGTCACGAACGAGACATGGTTCCCAGATGTCAACCAGACCGGTCCCAGTTACACATTGCCGGAAGGGCTGAAAGCACTTGAACGCCACAAGTCCGATTTTACTGTCATTCAAGGAATGTCAAATCAGTACAACAATGAGGCCCACTGGGGGAGTACTTTCTGGCTAACGGGTGCAAACCGGTACGCGCAACCTGGGCAAACATTTCACAATAGTATTTCTGCCGATCAGGTTGCCGCTGCACATTTGGGAACCGACACACGTTTCTCTTCAATTCAACTGGGTAGCGAGGACGTCAAAACGTCAGGACATGGCCCCGGTCTGTCCCTGGCATGGGATGCGCAGGGTAAGCCCATCTCTGGCTTGGACAATCCGGTGAGCGTTTTCCATCGCATGTTTTCCGCCGATTCGTTGCCGCTGGAACAACGGCAAGCCCAAATAGCGCAGCGTCGTAGCGTTCTTGACGCGGTTCTCGCGGACGCGCGGCGCGTCGCACGCAATCTCAGCCGCACCGATGCCGACAAGCTAGATGAATTCTTTACAAGTATCCGCGACATCGAAGTTCGGCTCCATAAAGAAGAGCAATGGCTGTCCATCCCAAAACCGGGTGCTCCGCTGAAAGAGCCACAAGAAGGACTCGCTGGACGAGAGGAGATCGGTATGATGTATGAGCTGATCGTGGCGGCCTTTAAGACCGACAGCACGCGAGTTATTTCTTATCGCCAGCCAGTGGGCACATTGTTAAATAGTCTCTCCATTAAATTTGCCCCACATGACGTCAGTCACTATTTGCCTGGCGAACGGACTGTGGCGTCGCAAAAGCGGGATAGTGCCCAATCCGAGTTATTGGCGGGGCTCATTGACAAGTTGAAGGAAGCCAAAGAGCCGGATGGTTCAAGTCTGTTTGACCACACGATTCTGGTCTACGGGAGCAACATTCGAACAATCCACTATCTCGACAATTGTCCCACGTTCATTGCGGGTCGGGGAGCGGGCCTCAAAATGGGCGAACACATCGTTTTGAAGGAAAAAAACACTCCGTTATGCAACTTGTGGCTGACATTGTTGAACGGAGTTGGTGCTGAAGTAAAGTCTCACGGTGACAGCACTGGCGTATTGAAGGAAATACAAGCGGGATAGAATTCTACGGGACGCAAATGGAATGGCCGTGACGATACTTCTCCTAAGAGAAATTCCTAAGCCTCCGGATGCGTGGGGCGCCTGCGATTCGTTCAACCGTGTTTCGTGTCCCTGTCACAGTGCTTGGCCGCCGATGGACGGAATTTTGCTCGGCCGCGCGGCATCACCCGCTTGCGCGTCGTGCTAGTTCTCGCGTCACGCTCCTAATCGAGGTA
>JAQCHP010000059.1 GCA_027619595.1 Planctomycetota bacterium | reverse complement strand
TGTCGCCCTCTGGGCTAGAGGAATGCTCCTTTTTCGTTGTTGCAATTTCAACCAAACCCCAGTTTTTTGAAAAACTAAATCAGCTACGGCGTTGCCCGGAGGGCGAAAGATAACTCCCCGACTCAGAGTCCCCGATGAGAATTTCGATTTTTTTTCACTTTACCAATTTCGCTAAGACCCAATCTTTTCTTACGCAAAATAAATCAGGTAGGGTGACGTTGCCCCAGGCTGAGGACTGACAGCATTCCGCGGCAGAATTCGGGGAGATCGTCAGGTTTCCGACTTGAAACGAAGTGGCGGTCCACAACTACCGGCTGGTCCTCCCATATTGCACCCGCGTTGATAAGGTCATCTCGGATTCCCAGTGATCCTGTCACACGAACCCCTCGGTACACCCCTGCGGAGATGGCGACCCAACCGCCGTGACAGATAGCAGCAATGAGCTTGCTGGCAGCATGAAAGTCTTTCACCAGTTGAAGCACCCTTGGATCACGTCGAAGCTGATCGGGCATGAACCCTCCAGGCAGCACGAAGCCGTCAAATTCGGTCGCGCGGACACTAGCGATGTCTGTGTCCGCGAGGCAGGGGTAGCCGTGTTTTCCAGCGTAGGTCCGACCAGCTTCGGGACCCACCACGACGACATCCGCCCCTGCCTCTCGCAACCGCAATTTTGGATACCACAGCTCAAGATCTTCGTAAATCTCGCCTACCAAGATCAAAATGCGTTTCTTGTTGGTAACCATGTCGAATCCCTTTCTGATGGCGTATACAAGCGACATGCATGCCATGACAGCACTGTCGACCTTGCGGATTACGCAGAATTTGTCAAGAAGTCAAGGAATAACGCCGAGCCTAGATCATATAGCGGCGTTACACACGTCGAGTAGTGGGTGCGTGTTCTGACCGAGGAGATTCGTATGACGTCATTTTTGTTCGACCCGATGTGTTCAGCGATCCTGCTGGTCGCTGTGGGCGTCCTCGTCAGCCATGCGCTTTGGTACGTCTACGGGGGTGATCAAACACAACTGGCGAATGAACTCCGACAGTTGAAGGAATCGAGTTCTCGCTTGGGCAACTCAGTACAACGCGGCAACTCGTCACCGCCAGCGACTTCCCTAAGACCGGCGGTCAAGCGATCTGCACCGCCAGCAGGGAATTTCTCGCCACCAGACCAGTTGCCGTGGGCGCAAAGACTAGAGCACCTTCAGCACGCACAAACCGCGACTCAGGACGAGCTGCGTCGCGAACGGGAACTACGCGTCAAGATTGAACGCGATCTACTGGCAAAACAAGAACAGCTCATGAAAGTGGCTGAGCACGTGCGAGGAATCGACGCTCTCAAAAAACATGGTAAGACGCTCAAGTCGGCCCTCACCTACAGCGAGCAGGAACTTGCCCAGCTCCAGAAGATCCGCAACGATTCAGAATCCTCACTTCGTAATACCAACCAGCGGGTCGTCGAGTTGGAAGCGAGACTAGCCACGGAACAGCAGGCAGTTCAGCAATTGCGCCAAGAACGCGAAGAAACAATTCGACTGTGGCAACAGGAACGACATCAAATCGGGAGCCTACGTCACGATCTGCAGCAGCGAGACCAGACCATTGTGCAGTTGCGAGAACAGACCGACCATCTGCGGCAAGAAAGGGTCACACTCCAACAGGCTCTCAATCAAAACCAAGACCAACTGAACGCTACTTCGCGGGAACGAACAGATGCCGAACGAATCCGGCGTGAGTCGCACGAACAACTACAGCAATTGGAATCACAATTGCGGGAACATCAAGCCACCATCCATCGAGTCGATCAGTCACGGCAAGAAACGCTGGCAAAGTGGGAAGAAGAACGTTCACGACGTACACGTCTTCTGGAACGATTGGAAGCTATCCGCGCCAATCACCAACACGAGATCAGCGCTTTGCGACAAGCCCATTTTTCAGTGAGCCATGCGCTGCAGCATTCTGAAGGGTTGCTCGGCAACGAACGCGATTCAATCAAGGCTATCGAGCAACAACTGCAAAACTCACATGAGGTTGTCAAGCGACTAAAATCAGAAATTGAAAAACATCAGACTCGACTCGACGAATTGCAACAGAGCAAAGAGAAGGTACTGAAGACCTGGCAGCAAGAACGCGAAGCCCGCCAACTACTGGAAAAAGAAAAACTAGCTAACCAAAACCAAATCAGCAAACTGACACAGCGTGCGGACTTAGTCGAACCGCTCGAAAGCCAAATATCCGAAATGCAACAGAGGATTGAAAGTTACGTTGATGAGGTCAACCGTTATCAAGCAGAACGCGAACAAGGCTTGGCAGTTGTTACAAGGCAAGATCTTCGAATTACCCATCTCGGCGATGAATTGGATCAGCAACGAATTGAACTTCAGAATCTCCAAGAGATCAATGAGCAGCTGAAACAAGAATTGGTAGAGTCTCAAAAGGCGAGTGCCGAATTCGAGCGACAATTGGAAGCGATGTCAACCGCACTGCAAGACGAGCGACAAAGGCGAACCGTCGCCGAAGCTTCCTTACGACGCGTCGAGACACTACTGCAAGAACGACACTCGGAAGTGGAACACTTGGCGTTCGATCTTCGTGAAGCTGCTCATTTGCGACAGCGACTGGAATCGCAAATCGGTCAAACGAACGAAAGCCTTGAGGCGGCACATCAAGCCGCTGACCTTTCCAACGAACGTATCCGCGAGCTAGAAGAAGCTTCGCGTGAGGCGTTGGAACGGCTACAGCATGTAGAACGCGACAAGGAGCAGGTAGCGAACGAACTACAGGCACTCCAAACTCGACGCGTAAGGCTATCGGACGCAATGCGCGTGGCGCTTGACGCGGAGGAGCCACGCGAACTCTCCTTGGCAGCGGAACCCTACGGGAGTTTGGATCCTGTTTTGGGGCCACTCTATACGAGACCACCGCGACAAAAAGACGATCTGCAGCGAATCGTGGGAATTACTGAGGTGCTCGAGGGGCGGTTGAACGAGTTGGGGGTCTATCGGTTCGAACAAATCATGGCCTGGACCGACCAGAATATCGACGCGTTCTCGAATCTACTCTCCTTCAAGGACCGAATTCGCCGGGACCAGTGGGTTGAACAAGCTCGCGCCTTGCACGGGGAAAGCAACGTCCAAGGGCGGGCTGCCTAGTTGGCAAGAACGGGTTGGCGCCTGCGGGTGGAGGAGAATCCGCCGAGTAACCCGCTGGTTGTCGCGCCGTGAGCGGGGTGCGATAATGGGGTGAGACAGTCGTGTCTGCCCTAAGGATTGCTTTCTTGCCGCCTGCCATGCCCACTCCAGAAGTCCGCCAACCAATTCTGCTGCGCTGCTTCGGACGAGGACCGTTTCAATTCGCTTGGCATTGCTGCGCTGTCGCGGGACTTACCTGGGGGAGTCTCCTGGGCTCAATCGCCGCTCAAAGTGTAGACCGATCCTCGGAAGCAGCCCCCTCCCCTGCAACGAAAAACGCACAGGACGCCACATTCTTTCGGCAGCAGGTTCAGCCGATCCTACAGAGAAGGTGCTGGAAATGTCACGATCGTGAACATCGGAAGGGAGAATTAGATCTCACGCGGCGAGAACTGGTGATCGGGGGAGGAGAAACGGGGCCAGCCGTCGATCTGGTGAATCCTGACCAAAGTTTGCTGCTCCAGGCCGTCCGTTACGACGGACTGGAAATGCCCCCGACGGGCCGGCTGCCAGCCTCCGAGGTGCAGGTGCTTGAAAAATGGATTCAAATGGGGGCACCCTGGGATAGCGAAACCGCCGATCACGATACTGGTGTTGAACCGTATATCTCGACTTCGGATCGCAAACACTGGGCCTTCCAACCAATCGGTCCGCCTGCCATCCCGGAGACGAATGGGTCGGCCTGGTGCAGGAGCCCCGTCGATAGGTTCGTCTGGCAAGCACTCAACAACGCCGGGCTTCGTCCGAATGGCGAGGCACCCCGCCGTGTTCTCGCACGACGATTGTATTTCGACCTCCTAGGCCTCCCCCCGACATTAGAAGAGGTGCGTCGGCTGGAAGAGGATCCACGGCCGGACGCTTACGAACGACTTGTGGATCAACTTCTTGCTTCGCCTCAGTTTGGCGAACATTGGGCTCGACACTGGCTGGACCTAGTTCGTTTTGCCGAAACCAACAGTTTTGAACGAGACAATCCCAAGCCGAATGCGTGGCGATATCGCGACTATGTCATTCGATCTCTGAATGCCGACAAGTCCTATCGCAATTTTATTCTGGAACAACTGGCAGGTGACGAACTCGACAAGGTCACCACCGACTCGTTGATCGCCACTGGCTTCTATCGCCTTGGACTTTGGGACGATGAGCCGACCGATGCACTCCAGGCCTACTACGACCATTTGGATGACGTCGTAACAGTTACCGGTCAAGCCGTCATGGGGTTGACGATCAATTGCGCCCGCTGCCATGACCACAAAATCGACCCGATTCTGCAAGCGGACTATTACCGTTTCATGGCCTTTTTTCACAACATCCTTAACGATACAACAAGTGAAGGCGCAACGGCCTTTAAGACCCCCTTTACTTTGAATACCCAGCGTGACATTGCAACTGAGGAACAACGAGCTGCCTATGAAACGTTTCGCAAGGAATTTGAAGCAAAGATTCAATTGCATCAACTGGAACTAAGCCGGCTTGAAGAACGTGTTACCGAGTCATTTACCCGACCGGAACAGGAAGACGCCAAGGACGCCGGAGTGCGCAACCGGTTGATCGACGGCAAAGGTGAAGCGGTGTTGGGTCAAACGAACTGGACCCGCATGCAGGAACTACGAAAACTGATAGCCGACGCCAAATTACCAGCTCCCGATTTTCCACAAGCACTGGTTGTCATGGAAAATGGCCCCCAGCCTAGAAATACGTTCATATTATTACGGGGTAATGCGCACACACCGGGCACAGGCGTTCAACCCGGGTTTCCGGAGGTTTTGGGCTTTGGCGATCCGCAGTTTCCTGCGCAAATCGATTCGCAAGCAGTTACGAGTCGACAACGACGTGTGCTCGCAGAATGGCTTTTCGATCCCAAGCATCCACTCACGGCGCGCGTCATTGTCAACCGGCTATGGCAGCACCATTTTGGTAGGGGACTGGTCCGATCTTCCAGCGATTTTGGGTTGCAAGGAGACCGCCCAACACATCCGCAGCTCTTAGACTGGCTCGCTGCCACATTGATTTCCGACGAATGGAGTCTTAAGCGCATCCATCGGCAAATCCTGCTGTCCGCGACTTATCGCATGTCGTCGCAAGACAATTTGCACGCCCAATCAATCGATCCACAAAACAACCTCATGTGGCGAGCTGAACTTCGCCGGCTTTCTGCAGAACAACTACGCGACACGATACTGTCGTCCAATGGAAACCTAAACGCGACGATGGGAGGGACCAGCATCTACCCAACAATTCCACTCGCAGTGCTGCAAGGACAAAGCCGACCCGGAGCTGGCTGGGGACAATCCACTCCCGCTGATCAGAACCGACGCTCGGTCTATGTGTTTTCCAAGCGTTCGCTGAGTGTTCCATTACTGAATACATTCGATGCACCCGATTCTGATTTCAGCTGCCCCGTACGATTTACGACAACACAACCTACCCAAGCACTAACGATGTTGAATAGTGATGAATTGTCTCGCTTGTCTTCCGAATTTGCAATATTTGCCCAAAGAGAATCGCTAGGTGACCTTAGCCGAGTTGTTCGCACAGCCTTTGCGAGATCCCTTTCGCGCGAGCCTACCGTCAAGGAGATCGAACACGGCCTGAAACTCATCAGTACCTTGCGTGTCGAGCATCAACTTTCAGAAGAGTTGGCAATCCAGCAGTTTTGCTTGATGGTTCTCAATCTAAATGAATTCATTTATGTGGACTGATTAACTATGCATCAATTTTGCGGACGTACTCGACGCGAGTTCTTGTGGCAAGCAGGGGGCGGTTTCACAGGGCTTGGGCTCGCCTCCTTGTTGGATGGCGACGGTTTTTTTACAAAACCTTCTCAAGCAGGAGATGGAAACGTTCCCTTCCGGAACCCCATGGCCCCTAAGTCACCGCACTTTGACGCACCCGCCAAGTCGGTGATTTTTCTGTTCATGTACGGGGGCCCGAGCCATCTTGATACCTTTGACTACAAACCCAATCTCTATGCCTTGGACGGAAAAACCATCACGGTGAAAACAAAAGGGCGAGGAGGCGACAAGAATGAAGGACGTGTAATTGGGCCCAAGTGGAAATTTAATCAATACGGCGAGTGCGGAAAATGGGTATCCGATCTCTTCCCCCATTTGGCCACTTGCGTAGACGATATTGGTTTCATTCATTCGATGACGGCTGATTCGCCCATTCACGGTTCCGCCATGCTGCAGATGAATTCCGGTCGCTTGCTCAGCGGCAGCCCCTGCCTGGGTTCCTGGGTAAATTATGGACTGGGGAGTGTCAACGAGGACTTGCCGGGATTTGTGGTGATGCTCGATCCTAAAGGAGGCCCCATTAGTGGAGCGAAGAACTGGAGCAGCGGGTACATGCCTGCGACGTACCAGGCCACTCTCCTTCGATCGCAGGGTGACCCCATTTTGGACTTACAACCCCCTGCCCAAATTGGACGGTCCGCCCAACGTACCGTCTTGGACTCGCTTCAACAGATGAACTTGGAGCATGCGATCGCACACAACAACCACGCGGAACTTGCTGCACGCATCGCCAGTTACGAAATGGCTTATCGCATGCAAGCGACGGCACCGGAAGCAACCACGCTATCGGAGGAGACGGCAGCTACGATGAACCTGTATGGAATCGACAATCCTGCCACCGAAAATTTCGGCCGTCGCTGCCTCCTGGCGCGGCGACTAATTGAACGCGGGGTTCGATTCGTACAGGTTTATGCGGGCGGTGCACACAGCGACGACAACTGGGACGCCCATGGCGATCTGGTGGCCAATCACAACTACCATGCCGGACGAACCGATAAGCCGATTGCAGGACTCATCAAGGATCTTAAACAGCGCGGATTGCTGCAACAAACAATGTTGGTATGGGGCGGTGAATTTGGTCGACAACCGACTGCGGAATACGCGTCGGGCACAGGCCGCGATCATAACGCCTATGGATTCACCATGTGGGCGGCGGGGGGTGGAGTCCGTGGTGGAATTTCGGTGGGAACGACCGATGAATTAGGAAGCCGAGCCGTCGATCAGCCGTTTCATGTCAAGCACCTTCACGCCACCATCCTCCAGCAGCTGGGCCTCGACCCTAACCGTCTGAGCTACTTCTACGGGGGCCTCGATCAAAAACTAGTTGGCGTGGAACCGGTCGAGCCTATCCAACAACTCGTCAGTTAAAACGACCTACCGCGCCGTCTCGCGAGCAACCTGTTGTGCCACTTTTGCGGCGAGGTCGACCATCGCGTGCGCCGCAGCAAAATCTCCACATCGTCGGATCAATTCGGCGGCGGCGAGCAACTGCTCCTCAAATCCAACGGGACTTGCATCTGCCAATCGAGTGGCCGAAGACTTTTCCAAGGGTACGGAAACCGTAGGGTGCGTAGCAATGGCCGCAAGAACAGATTCTCGTTTCGTACGCGACTTAATATTGGAAACCAAATTGGGTGTTACGCCCAATCGCTTCAACGTATTTGCCACATCGATCGGTTTGGCGTCTGGGTGCTGCTGCAGATACTTCCGTACTGCGCGACTGGCTTGACCTCGCTTCGACATTTTCACCTCCCGTGATTTGAATTGAGGCTAGATTCCCATATTGGATAAACCATCCGCAATCCGGCCAATCAAACTTGCCAAGAACGGATGTGAGTCCTCGAAGTGTTCAACCGATTTCTTTAGTTGACCCATAACGCCCCCGGCATCCTGAGCGCCGGCCGACGGGGCGTCTACAGTCAAGATTCTTTCTATGTCGTGCAGTAGCTCAATCAAGATTTTACGAGATTCGTCGTCGACCGAATGAGCAACTTCCAGTTCGTTGTGGATCTGCGACAGGGTTTCGCGAAACTTGGCTGGGTCCATCGTTGATTCCTCCCTTAATTGCCACTCGAAGCCATCCTATAGCATAGCAAAATCACGGATCGATCGGCAGCAGTCCGCGAATGCCGGCAAAACAGTACAATGACCGCAACTTTCCCGCTACGATTCTTACCACGGCCGACAACCGAGTTGCCGCATCTAGAACGGCAGCCTAGACTGATGAGAGAATTTCTTTGACCTTCGATGGAGGGGAATTGCATGCGTCGACGCTCGATATTGCTGGCCTTGTGTTGGATATCTCAAGTTGTCTGGACGAACATCGCACTTAGCGACGATTGGCCGCAATGGATGGGCGAACAGCGAGACAGTGTCTGGCGAGAAGAAGGAATCGTGAAGAACATTCCGGAACAGGGACTCCCCATCAAATGGCGAATCCCCGTGGCGTGGGGCTACTCGGGTCCAGCCGTCGCGGAGGGGAAAGTCTACATCACCGACTTTATCCATCGTGAAGGTGACGTTACGAATGGGCCGGGTACTCGCGATGAACTACAAGGCAACGAACGGATCCAATGTTTTGACGCCGGCACAGGCAAGTTGATTTGGAAGTATGAATACGATTGTCCTTATAAATTATCCTATCCCAAAGGGCCGCGTGCCACGCCTACCGTCGCGAATGGGCGCGTCATCATGCTGGGCGCGGAAGGGCGATTGACGTGCTTGGATGCAAACAATGGGAAGGTGAGTTGGCAACATGAACTTAAGAGCGAGTACAGCATCGAGTCCCCCATATGGGGATTTTCCGCGCATCCACTGGTCAAACACAATCGCGTCTACGCAGTCGTCGGCGGCCACGGCACGATCGCCGTCGCTTGGGATTTGGCAACTGGCAAGGAAGTCTGGCGAGCGCTCGACGCAGAATCACCGGACCCTGGTTATTGCCCACCCACCCTTATGGAACATGGCGGCCAAGAACAACTCCTCATCTGGCACCCATCCTCACTCAATAGCTTGAATCCCGCAAATGGTGAGACGTATTGGAGCATTCCCGTGGAGCCGGGGTATGGCATGTCGATCACAGCTCCCAGAAAACTGCAAAACCAGCTGTATGCCTCTGCCATCGGCGACACTTCACTTGTCATGCAATTGGATGACAACCACCCTGGGGCTGAGGTCCTTTGGCGAGGCAAAACCAAACAGGCTGTGAACTGTGCCAACAGCACGCCGTTTTTGGAGAACGGTATGGTTTATGGCAGCGATTGCCAAACAGGGGCACTTATTGGGGCGAAGCTTGCTGATGGCGAGCGGGTCTGGCAGACATTCGAGCCGACGACACGTGGCGAGCGTCGAGCATCCCATGGAACTGCCTATATCGTGAAGCATGAGGACAAGTTTTTCCTGTTCAGCGAGCTGGGCGATCTCATCTTGGCTCGACTTCACCCTGATCGTTATGAAGAACTCGGTCGATTCCATGTCCTTGAACCGACAAACGAATGTTTTGGACGAGATGTTGTCTGGAGCCACCCGGCGTTTGCCAACCGTTGTCTGTTCGCCAGAAACGACGAAGAACTCGTCTGCGTCGACCTCTCAGCTCCTTAAGACACCGGGCGTGAAAACCGCACAATCGACGCCTTTTTATTGCGAGCGTATTCGAGTGAAACCTCAGCCGATGATTGCGGTGCGCGATGTCGAAGCGACTAGCGCGTGGTATCAAAGCGTACTTGGCCTTGCCAGTGGACATGGCGGCCGTGAGTACGAGCAGCTCCTGTCAAACGGAGAGATGGTGCTCCAACTGCACGATTGGAACGTCCATGAACATCCGCACCTGGGAGACCCCGGAATAGAAGCGTGTGGAAATGGTGTTGTACTCTGGTTTCATGAATCCGGCGTCGTTGCCGCATTTGAGCGGGCTGTGCGCGCTGGTGCCGAAGTGCTGGAACCGATTCACATCAATTCTTTGGCCAATCACCGCGAGTTCTGGCTGAAGGATCCAAACGGGTACAAGATCGTAGTCGCCGGCGACTATGGCGATCTCGCGTGAACCGGAGCCCTGCGGGACCGGCACCCGTCCGCCTCCAGTAGCACCGCCCGGACCAGTGCCGTGTCGGCTGGCAATTCAGTTTAGACCGCAGCGTCTCCTTTGGGGGAGCGACTTTCCGCACGTCCTGCTATCCTGCGGCTTCGGGCGCGCCATGGAGCTTCCCATTTTGGTATCGAACGAAATGACGGGTGCCGATCGTGCGGCCAACATGGGTAGCAATGCGGCCCAGCTTTATTGGTGAACAACGCAACTTGACCGAGGAGACCAGTAGCAATCATGGAAAACGCGCATTTTTTTCGAGATAAGATTGACGCTGGCAAATCGCTGGTGGGAACAGCTATCACTTTTTCTGACTCGACCGTCACAGAATCGCTCGCGAACATTTTGGACTTCGTGTGGATCGATACCGAGCATACGCCATTGAGCCTGGAAAGCGTCCAGGGGCATATCATGGCCACTAAGGGGAGCGAATTAGTTCCGATCGTACGCGTGGCCAACAACGACGCCGTTCTCATCAAGCCGGTATTGGACATCGGCGCCGCCGGTGTCATTGTGCCACTCGTTAAGACCGCCGACGACGTGCGGTGTGCAGTGGCGGCCTGTCGCTACCCTCCCGAAGGGGTGCGTGGGTATGGTCCGCGGCGCCCCACTCAGTACGGAAAATTCAGCGGACCGGAATTCTGTAGTCGTGCCAACGCGTCCGTTATCACGATCGTGCAGATCGAACAGAACGAGGCGCTCACCAACCTCCGCGACATCTTGGCGGTTCCCAACTTGACTTCAATCGTAGTGGGACCAAACGACCTCGCGGCCGCACTCGGCTTTGTGGGACAACCACGCCATCCGGAAGTCCTCAGTACAATCGATCACATTATCCGCCAAGCACGACAGGCACATGTCCCGGTTGGAATTGCCGCCGGAGGAGGACCTGAAGTAATGGTCGAGTGGTTCGAAAAGGGAATGCAATGGATCTCGGTGGCAACCGATTACAACTTCCTAATGCGGAGCGCCAGCGAATTTACCCAAGCGGCCCAGGCGGTGCGACGATAACATTCTCCACCTGTCATAGTGGATGCGCACCGGGGAGCGGTTCGGACTCCAAGACATCAAGTGCAGCGCCGGCAATTTCACGTGAATAACCGCAGCACACAGATCCTCCAAGTCGACGATAACACAACGCCGCAAGTTCCGGAAAAAGAAACCTTTCCATCCCGGCGATTGGGATCTGGACGCAGCGCAGGCGACCGGCACGTGACAGGGGCAGCTTCGGAGTCGGATCATACCCGCGGGATCTCAAAACCGGCTCGTTGGGTTCTGGCAAAAAATGCCGCAGCTTGCTCGTCCCCCACAATCTTCTCCGCGCGAGGATCCCACTGAATGCGTCGCTGCAATCGCGCCGCAATTCCCATGAGATGACACGTATTCATGGCTTGAACATGGCTAAAGACGTCCGAAACCGGTAATCCACCTTCGCGAATGCAACGAAAAAAGTTGGCTTTGTGGCCTTCCACCGGCTTACCTTTGAAAAAGCCCATTCGGTCACTATCGGTGTACTGCCCAGCGTCCCAATTCTCGTCGATCGGTTTGCCCGAAATTTTGCCACGGCCCACGAAAATCCGCCCCTTGGTGCCTTCAATGAGCAATCCATTTTCACTACGGCTGTCGGCAACCAATGTCGCGCCGTTTGCATATTTGGCCGTCACAACGTACTCACTGGCGGTATTAAAACAATCGTCCACGGTCGGGTACCCGTCCTTGTACGGTACCGGTAGTTCGGCTTGACTCCCATCGACTTCAATCGGTCCCAGACCAAGCTGGTCCTGCCCGAGCGCCCACGTAGCAATATCCACATGATGCGCACCCCAATCGGTGAATTTTCCACCGGAGTATTCGTACCACCAGCGGAACTGAAAATGGGATCGTTCCTTGATGTAATCCACTTTGGGCGCCTGCCCGAGCCACATATCCCAATTGAGTTCCGCTGGGGGTGCTAATTTCGCAAAGGGTCCGCCCACGGCTCCAGCGCCAGCGAGGCCAGCGGTAATCGTATGAATGTCTCCCAATAGCCCCTTCTGCACCATATTGACGGCGCGTAGAAATTTCTCACTATCACTCCGTTGTTGCGTTCCAACAACAAAAATTTGCTTGTTGTACTTGTTACACGCGTTGCGAATGAGTTGATTTTCCTCCAAGGTCAACGTGAGTGGCTTTTGACAAAATACGTGTTTCCCAGCCTGTAACGCCTCGATGGCCATTTTTACATGCCAGTGGTCAGGCGTAACGATACTGACCACATCAACATCGTTTCGCTCCAAGACCTTGCGGTAATCCTGGTACACGTCCGACTTTCCTTGGCCAATATTTGGATCGTGTTTAGCCGCTTCCGCAAAATTTGCATCCACGTCACATACTGCAGATATATCACCAAATTCACGGAGTTCATGCGCATCTCCCGTCCCCATACCGCCCAGGCCAATACAGGCGATAAGCGGACGATCGTTGGCAGCATCGTTCGCGAACGCTTTTTCGTTCCAAGAAAAATAGGGCGCGATGCAACCGGCGGCGGCCAGCATAGAGCTCTTCTTCAGAAAATGTCTTCGTGTTGACGATGATTTCTCGCTGGCCATGACGAACTCCGGATTGTGATCAAGACGCGTTCAGAAAACCAAATGCCGTTTGCATGCTTCAAATTCCAGGCAATTACCACGAAGCAATTGCAATTTTATCGAACAGCCCGTTCAAGATCCTCGCCCTGCGGCAATTGGTCTAACGAATCGAGATCCAACAGGTCCAAAAATCGCTGCGTGGTGCGGTAGATTCGCTGGGAACGCTGTTGCGGCGATCGCTCCAGCTTGATCAGTTGCCGACGGACCAATGCCCGCAAGATTCCTTGACTGGGCTTTCCACGCAATTGATCCACAACGTCGGCGCCAACCGGTTGTTCATAGGCAACGATTGCCAGTACATCAATCGATTCTTGATTCAATCGAGCATGTCGCACGCGTCCAATGATCTGTAAACGCAACGGCTCGAATTCGCCTCGCAACGACATACGATAGCCGTCGCCATACGCCTGTATGCAATAGGACTGCCCATCCTCTTGGTACTGTCGGTTGAGTTGTTCGACAAATTGATCCACTTCTGCCGGCGTAACGCCCCGCATCACCGCCGCCAGCAATCGCGGCGACAATGGCTCCCCCTTCGGATGCCCAACAAAAAGCATGGATTCTAAGATTGACAAGGGTGTGGCACGTTGATCATCTGAGACAGGTTCATCCACTGTGGATGATGCCAGGTGCAGGTTCTTGCTTTCCTCGACGCTGACAGGTTCCTCGTCCGCACTTGACTGTTTCCCCAGCATACGGGCGAAGGCTGCCTGCAAATTTTGCAATGACGCAGAGGAATCTTCTGAAGGGCTCATCGTCAATATCCCAGATTTTCGGCAACTAACCCCAGCGCTTTTGTACGTTCGCCTGCATGAACCGCAGCGCATCTTCGGCTAGTTGCAATTCCGTATCGTACATGCGGCGCCAGATCTTCGTGGCTGCTACCAATTCGGGAAGAGCTAAGCCGAATGCCTCCACCGTTAACCAGCCATTGTAGTTCACTTCTCGCAGCGCGTCGAACGTTTCGTTCCATCGAATCGCCCCTTTTCCTGGTGTGCTGCGATCATTTTCCGAGATATGAACATGCGCTAGAACGTCTTGGCAATCGTGAATTGCCTGGCGTACATTTTTTTCTTCGATATTTGCGTGAAACGTATCGTACATCATACGACACTTTGGACTCCCCACTTCTCTTGCAAACCGCGCCAAATCTGCATGGGAATTGACGAGATAGCATTCAAACCGGTTGACGGCTTCAGGAACCAACAAAACACCGGTTCCTTCTGCATGTTCGGCCACCTGCTGCATCCCCTCTACCGCCCATTTCCATTCCTGGTCTGTAGGACCACGCCCGGTAAATCGACCGAGCGCCGAGTGATAGGGCCCGGCCAGATGAGTTGCGCCTACCGCCTCGCAACAATCGACTGTCCTTTGATTGCACTCGATCCCTTTCCGTCGCACCCCTGCATCGGGCGAAACCGGATTATCATCCACTCCACGAACGGTTACCGCGGTGCGTGCCAAACCCGCATTGTCCAATCTTTTAGCCCAAGACTCCCACGCTTTCACGTCCAAATCGAACAGAGGCACTTCCACGCCATCGTAGCCCATTTTTTTGAGCTGATCCAAAATCGGCAGCACCCCGTCGTTCATTCCACCGGACCACAGTAGCAAATTCATGCCAAATTGCATCTTTTTAGTTCCCTAGTACGCGTTTGTAGAAATGAAAGAACTGCGAGACACTCCTAACAGTTCCTCCCAACGACTCTCAACCAATCGCCGCGCGATGGGCATCATCGTCATGACCTGACCCGGCAGCGTATCCAACCCGACGCGTCCCATGATCTGGTTCAGCCGAAACACTAAGCGGTCATCGTGAGAGTAATCTCGCAAGAATTGAACTTCGCAAAATCGTTGAATGAACGTCGATAATCCCGCAGCATCTTTGCCTGTCATACGACGAACGCATGCCTCGACACATGCCGAATCCACAGCGGACATTGCCGTATAGTAATCTTCCAATCGGGAGGGATCCTGCTGGATCAAAGTCGCATCGAGTAGCATTTCCACGAGAACATGCCCCAAAAACGCCAATCGCATCGAGTCGTCCGCGGGTAAGTGCTCCCGCAGCAACCGGGTCAATTCGGCACACGTTTCGACGAAGGCAGCGGTGGCGTGAAACCACTGATCATCATCGTGATGCCGCACTACACCGGTCGCCACTTCGGCCATGCGTTTGTCTCCATCCGTCTGATACGGCTGAGCATGCCGCTTTCGCACCCGAACGGATCGATCGACGACGTTGAGCCAATCAGGAATGGACGCCCCCGCCAATCGGTACGGCTCGTCGATCAGACGATATCCATGGGCGAAATAATTCATGTGTCGTTTGGATTGTTCACACGTTGACCCAACGTTCTGATTTCGCGCTTTCAAGCACTGCGTCGCAGACACGCTGCGTTTCCAATGCATCGCGGAACGTTGGCGCAACAGGCTTGCCGTCATCCAACCCCTGCAAGAAGTCGGCAACTTGATGGACGAAAGTGTGTTCGTATCCGATCTGCAGCCCGGGCACCCACCAGTGCCCCATATAGGGATGGTCTCCGTCGGTGACATGAATCGAGCGCCAAGCCCGCAGCTGAGATTCGTCTCGGTGGTCAAAATATTCCAATCGGTGCAAATCATGCAGATCCCAGGCGATCGAAGCATGTTCACCGTTGATCTCGAAAAAGTATTTTGCTTTATGCCCTCGGGCATACCGCGTTGACTCAAAGGTGGCCAAAGATCCGTTCTTGAATCGTGCCAAAAACGCACAGGCGTCGTCGATACCTACTTTTTCTACCTTACCGGTCAGATTATGCATTCGCTCCTTCACGAACGTCTCCGTCATGGCAGAAACACGATCGACGCTGCCGTTCAACCAAATCGCCGTATCAATACAATGGGCCAATAAGTCGCCGGTCACTCCACTCCCAGCGGCAGCCGCATCGAGTCGCCATAGCGCAGTTCCACCTTGCGGAAGATCTGCATTGATTGTCCAATCTTGTAAGAACACCGCGCGGTAGTGAAATATTCGACCTAAGCGACCTTCGTCGATCAGCTTCTTGGCCATGGTGACAGCAGGTACGCGACGGTAGTTGTACCAGACAATATTGGGAACGCCGGCCGCTTCAGCGGCACGCGCCATTTGCTCGCCTTCGGCGGCATTCATCGATAGTGGCTTTTCGCACAAAACCATTTTGCCAGCCTTCAGTGCGGCCAAAGCAATTTCCGAATGCGTATTGTTGGGCGTGCAAATATCAATGGCATCGATATCTTTACGCTCCACTAACTTTCGCCAATCGGTTTCGACCGACTCGTACCCCCACGAGCGAGCAAACTCTGCCGCATTCTCCTTATTCCGAGCACACACCGCCTTTAATACGGGACGATGTTGTGTCGTAAAGAAGTTGGAAACTTTACGGTAGGCATTGGAATGCGTGCGGCCCATGAAACCACACCCGATCAAGCCAATATTAACTGGTTTACTCATGACGCATTGTTCCGATCATCACATTTTCGATCATAACGTACTGCTGCAGGCACAAACGGATCCACTACGCATCCCATCCGTGAGCATCGCGAACCTGAATCATTGCTAAAAGGATGTCATTCCATGTCGATGGCTTCATCATGATATCGTTGGAGAACATACATCCGTCCCAACAAATGTGACGAAATTTCTTAGTCAGCGATCCATCTGCGTTTCGCAGCCAATGGCCGGCATCACGCGCGATGTTTAGCTTGCCATGGGGATCATTCGGCAGGCAATGCCTTCCCGTTTTGTCATGACTTCCCGAGCCCTTTACGGTAGCATCGTTTTGAGCTACGTGAAAATCAAGGGTCCACGGGCGCAACGATTCGGTAAGCTGCGCCAAAGACTCGCTCAGCTTTTGATCGTCGTTCCAGGAAAATCCTTGGGGTAAAATGGCATCCTCTGGCGCATTGTACCCTAAGAGGTATAACAGGGTGTGTGCCATGTCGGCCTGGAACCCGAGCGTCTTGGGGCGATTGACCAATTGCAGCAAACGCAACATGTGCTTCCAGCTATGCATTCCTCCCCAACAAATTTCACCCTCGGCAGCCAGTTGTTCGCCAAACGACTCCGCCACATCACAGGCGCGCTTGAACGTATCAGCGATCAATTGTTGGTTGGCTTCAGGATTCTTTTGCCACGAACCGGGATCGGTCGCGGAATCGATTCGCACAACTCCATAGGGGCGTACTCCCAGATCCCGTAAGGCCTTCGCGATGCGGCATCCTTTGCGCACCTGTTCCACAAATTGATTCCGCTCCTGTTCGCTACCCATAGCCGAACCACCATTTGTTGGAGGCCATACCGGTGCCACCACCGATCCGACCACCAGATTGCGAGACTTCACCTGCTGAGCCAATCGCTGCAACTCGGCATCCGTCGCATCGATATCAACATGGGGGGCAAATAAGAACAGGTCCACACCATCAAACCGCTGGCCGTTCACTTCGGCGGCTGCAGTCAGATCGAGCATCTTTTCGAGAGCAATAGGCGGCTCAGAATCCGGACCTTTCCCCACCACTCCTGGCCACGCAGCATTATGCAATTTGGGAAATTGATAAGTCATAATTAACAACCTGCCTTCCGATAGTCGCCTACCTGAGGAACGCCTTTGAACGCATCGGGACCAAAGTATCGCAGACTGACCAGCGGTTCGTGCCCAGTATTTGCTACCACAAGATCGGCAGACGCCGCTTCATGCGTGATAAACACTTCGTCACTCGTCTCTTCGCCAAATCGAATCATCGCAGGTGTCTCCAGACCGAGATTGCCAATCTTACCGGTCCCTTGCACAGTGATCCAACCGCTGGCAGCACCATCACGAAGGGTACACGTGACACCGGGATCAACGGTCAGTTCGCGCGCCGTGAAAAGTTGCTTGCCATCCACATGGCCGTAAACGATCCAACGATCGACCCATCCCTTACCACTCGCAGCAACGATAGGCTCGAGGTAGTTGTTTTGCTTAAAGTGCGTATCGACGTTTTTTTCCCAATCCAGTTGTCCGATAATGAAGTCGAGATCCTGATGTTTGTCCGGCGGCATGTCCTTGACGAGTAACGACCAAGGAACCACACGACCTTCTACCAAGGATTGAAACATTCCGAACACATCGCTTCCCCACTGCGGTTCGTAGGTGCACAGTGATCCTGGCGCGTGAAGCACACCAGGTGGAATAAGCCACCCAGAACCGCGTTTCAGGCGATAAGCCTTCGATAGATCGAGAATACCATTATCTCCCTGGTGCCAATTGGCGAGACAGCGTCGCAAATCGTCCTTGGTCGTCCCAGGCTCCAGACCCATAAACGTGTAGGCGAAGTTATTGTCGACATTGTTCATTTGGGGCGAAAAATAGTAGCTCTCGGGTTTTCCTTCGAGCCCGACGAGTGCCGCATCGGCAGCACTTTGATGCATATGGTGCGGGATTGGCCCCATATTATCAAAGAACTTTGAATACACCGGCCAACGTCCGTACTTCTTGTGCATCGTTGGCCCAATCACCCGCGCACCCTGTTCGGCTACAGCGTCTCGCAGCAAGAAGTGCGATCCTTCGAAGGTGACGAAACTCAAGCCCTCATGCCAAACCCGCCCGTCGTTCGCGGCTTCGGTCGTACTGCCAAACCATCGTTCGTCGATCCCGCCACGTTCGCCGCCATACGCATACCAGTCGCTCGGATGGAGCTTGATCCGTTTACCCGGATGCAGGAAACTGCGAGGAACCCAAGTTGGCGTCAGACGAAGAACCCCTCCGCCAGCCTCCAGAGCCCTTTGTAGGACTGGATCAACATTGTCGGATTTCAACAAACGAGTAGTCATTCCTAGTGGTTTCCAAGGTGGGATCGAATCGAGAGGAATTTTTCTTTTGTATCGCGTATCCCCACCGATCGCAAGGTGTGGCCGTGACGCGGTAGGATAGAGGACCTGTGGGCACACACCCACCGTAGGTGCCATTATTCGAGGAGACGTAGATGCCAGAAGAGACTTGGAAATTGATCGGGTCGGCCGCCGAAGCAATTCACGTTCCCCCCTGGACAACGGGTTCGCACCAGCTGGGAGCAATCTGGAACCAAGGCAGGTCCGGACTGAGCGCCGGCGTTGATACGGTGACGATTTGGAACGACAAATTGCGTGTTTCGGTACTCCCGACACGAGGCATGGGTCTCTGGCGAGCAGATTGCGAGGGAATTCCTCTCGGTTGGCAGTCTCCTATCCGCGGCCCCGTCCACCCCCAGTTCGTGCCGCTCATGGAACCGTCAGGCCTTGGCTGGTTGGACGGTTTTGACGAATGGCTCTGCCGTTGTGGCCTTATCAGCAACGGGGCGCCCGAATTCGACACCCAAGGTCAACTCGTTTACCCTCTCCACGGCCGCATTGCCAATCGACCGGCTCACGATGTCACGCTCGGGATTGACGAGTCTGCCGGTACGATCCGACTCACAGGGATCGTCGAAGAAACACGTTTCCATTTCCACAAGCTACGCATGACCAGCACGATCACGCTGCAGTTCGGCTCCACAGACATTCAACTGGAAGACCGCATCGAAAACGTGTCAGACAGTCCGGCAGAGATCCAATTGCTGTACCATATCAACTATGGCCCACCCTTATTGGGCAAGGGGAGCCAATTCGTGGCACCAGCGACACGAGTCGTACCGCGATCGCAACTGGCAGCCCAACAGGTAACATCCTGGGGCGATTATCACGGACCGGCAGCCAACACAGAGGAAACGGTTTTTTTCACGTCACTGGCCGCCGACAACGACGGTTATACACAAGTCATGTTGATTGCACCCGATCGAACTCGGTCGGCTGCCATCCGATATTCGACTCGGCAACTCCCCTGCTTTAGCCTCTGGAAAAACGAAACATCACTATTGGATGGGTATGTCACTGGTCTTGAACCTGGAACGAATTATCCTAACCCAATCGGATTCGAGAAATCTCGCGGTCGGGTCGTGAAACTCGCTCCCGGAGCGAACTACGACGTACATCTCCAATTGTCGATCGACCAGACGCAAGACGAAGTAACGCGGCGCGTGGACGCGATCCACGCACTCAATTCGAACCAAACGACGATTATTGAACCACGCCCCGCAGCAGATTGGTGCCTACCCGATTGAGGAGCGACGGTTACTATCCGAGATGAAACTATGCGTCTCGGTGGCGGTGGACTCGGATCTTCCTCAACGAGGCAACTGAGCAGCTTGCCTACGTTCCACGAAAATAGCTAGGTTCACCAACAAAGCAGCCACCCCAGGAATTGTGCTCACATGCCCAAGCGGAATTCTGGTCAAATTCCGTGGTTGGAGCTAGTTTTCGTTCTGGTAGCGGCGATCGGAATTCCCCAGGCTGAAGCCGCCACCTACGTAGTCGCGCCAACGGGAAGCGATACAGGACCAGGGACTACTCTGAGCCCATGGCTTACGCTCCAACATGCCGCGAATTCTACCGCACCCGGCGACACCGTCGAGATCCAGCCGGGAACGTATTCCGGGTTTGATATGCGGACCAGTGGTGTATTCGGAGCACCGATTCGCTTCAACGCCCAAGTGGGTGTAACCATCAATCAACCCAATTTCCGTACACCCGACGGTATCAATCTCGAAAATGCCTCACATGTAATTGTCGAGGGGTTCAAGGTAGTGGGAATGCCAAGGGCGGGGATTCGCATTGTTGGATCTGAAGCTGTCCCTAGTCGATTTGTGACCATTCGCAACAACACCGCCGACAGTAATGGGACATGGGGCATCTTTAGCGGATACGCCGAGGATCTATTGGTCGAGTCCAATGTGACATCAAGATCGCAGCGTGAACACGGCATTTACGTATCCAATAGCGCAGACCGACCGATCATCCGCCACAATTTTTCCTGGGGAAATGGCGGGGGCGGAATTCAAATCAATGCAGATGGAACACTGCCCGGCGATGGAATCATTCGAAATGCATTCGTTTCGCATAACATTGCCTACGACAATGGATTACTGGGGGGAGCGGCCATCAACTTGGACGGAGTTCAGTCGTCACGTATCGAAAACAACTTGTTGTACGGCAATCACGCAACTGGAATTGCACTTTTCCGTGGGGATGGTGCGCAAGGATCGTCCCATAATTTTATCGTGAATAATACAGTGGTAAATGCTGCCGACGGACGCTGGGCACTGTCAATCTCCAACGGCAGCACGAACAATACCGTGCTCAACAATATCCTCTACAGCCAGCATTCGTTTCGAGGTGGCCTGGACGTTGATACCGATAGCCTGCCCGGCTTAGTAAGCAACTTCAACGCAATGGAAGACCGATTTTCGCTCGATGGCGGCGATCAAGTATTTTCCCTCACACAATGGCGCAGCGCAACGGGGCTAGACGTCCAATCTTCTGCATCGGTGCCCAGCGCCTGGTTTGCGAACTGGCTGGCCCATGACTTCCGTCTGGCGTCACTCAGCCCGGCCATCAACGCCGGCACTGCCCTGTTCGCACCGACCCAGGACATCCTGGGAATCGCTCGCCCTGCCTGCGGCGGTTTTGACGTTGGGGCTTATGAATTTCCGGGACTGCCAGCCGACCTCAACCACGACTGCGCCGTCGACGGGTCCGATCTCGGACAGCTATTCGTGACATGGGGACAAGCTGGCAACGGCGACTTGAATGCAGATGGAGTGGTCGACGGTGCCGACGCAGCCATAGTCTTCTCTGCCTGGACCGGGGATACGATGAATGTGACTGATTCAGATACGGCAACAACCATTCCTGAACCACGAGCATTTCAACTTTGGATTTCCTGCTGCGGCATTTTCATTCTCGACAGCGTCGTTTTTGGCCGAAGGCGCGAGACTGCCATCGCGAATTGAGGTCGGTACCTCGATCCGTGCGTCAGTTCCGAAATCCGCAAGACCCTGGCTGATTTCATCGGTGTGGTCCGGGGGGCAAAAGACGAAAAGGACACAAAGGACGTAAAGGACAGAAGGGACGCAAAGAACCTAAAGGACAGATAGGACCCTCCCCCCCAAAAAAGGACTCGCAGGCTTGGAAATGCGGCATTGGGGTATTGCCCTCCCAGTCGAACTAGTATACATCTGTATATGTACCTAACTCGACGACAGGGGGTGTATCCGATGCCAGATAGATTCGCACCTAAGGTGCCTGGTTTCATCCCACCGCACGGGGGTTACTCGCGATTGCTTTCCTTTCAGAAAGCACAGATCGTTTACGATGCCACGATCTACTTCTGCCGCCGATTCTTCGACAAGCGAGACCGAACGGTAGACCAAATGGTCCAAGCAGCCCGATCCGGCAAACAAAATATCGTGGAAGGTAGCGTTGCGTCCGGGACGTCCAAAGAAATGGAACTCAAACTGACCAATGTCGCGCGCGCCAGCCTCGAAGAGCTCTTGACCGACTATCGTGATTTTCTGCGATCGCAACGTCTGGAAGAATGGCCGCCTGAGCACGCCTACGCTCAACGGCTGCGGGAACTGAATCGCAGGCCCAACGCGGGCTACGAAACCTTTCGTCGCGGAATTGAGCACTCCGACCCTGCAATTGTGGCGAATGTGATCATCGGGATTATCCGGGTTACCAATTACCTGCTCGACCGGCAAATACAATCCTTGGAACGGTCCTTCCTGCAGCACGGCGGTCTGCGCGAAACCATGAGCCGAGCACGCCGCGACCACCGCCGCCATACCCCTTAGCCTCGAACAATGTTAGAACCTCTCTTCTTGGGGTCCCTTCCGTCCTTTGTGTCCTTTTCGTCCTTTTCGTCCCTTCCGTCCTTTCAATCTCGACGTTTAGACACGTACTCACGTGCCTACACCATCCGACATTACTCCGCCCGATCGCCTTGCAGACGATAAATGGCAAAGATAACGCCCCCCGGCCCTTCGAACGGTTCAATCGAAAACGTCCCTTCGACGGTCACGGGGCGAACTGTGTAATTCACGGTCCCCTTGGCCATCGTCACGAGGATGCAATCGTAAAGAGCCGCTCCAGGACCAAAGCAACATTCCATGTTGTCTCGTACGAGCACAAACTGAGTAATGCCACGTTCCTGAAAACCCGGCAAAATGTATCCACGTATCGTGATCTTCCGATCTTGGTAACGCTCAATATCGGGACGCAAAAACTTGCGTTGGAAGGGAACTCCTTTCTCCATATCAAACTTAATATCGTCAAACGTCAGGTCGATAGGTTGACTCGGATCATCGGATATCGCCTTCGGCACAAACGTAGCCGGAATGGCTGCATTTCCGGCCCCCCGCGTCGCCGTCGCAGGAGGCGTCACCAAGGTAGTCGAAGCGGGAATAGTTTCCAGTACCACAGTCTTCTGCGTATCCGACAGGTTACCTTGGGGCGCTGGAGAAGCTGTCCCTTCCACTTCAGGTAACGAATTCTTTTCTTCGGGCGAAGTTACCTCACCGTTCGTGCCCGCGCTCGTTTCCGAAACCACTTCGTGGGGTTTTGACACCTCCGCAGTGGGCTCGAACGACGTAAATGACACCGAGCAACCAGCCAGAAAACCAAAACCGCCCAACACAACGACTATCCTCCTGACGTGCGTTGTGACGTTCATCGAACATACTCCGCATCGAGCTGATACACAGCGGTCTTACCCATGAATCCGTTTGGTTGCGGATTCACACGAAACGTGCCGGCGAGCTTTCTGCGTGCGTAGGAATATTCGATTTCAAGGGGCTCCTTGAGCTTCACTTCAATCATATCGGTCAGCGCCGGATCTCCTCCAAAGCAGCACGTCCCCAGGTCCGGCACCAGAATGAAATGCTGTATTCCGGACTGTCTTCCATCCGGATAGACGTATCCCTTTATGAAAATATTCTTGTCATGCAATTCCAAGGCCCGCTGTGGCACGGGAAGGCCGGGTACCGTGCCAGCGGCGTTGGTTGCAAGCTGTAATTCACTGTAGTTTACCCGCAAAAAACCCTCGGGTACTTCCGTCGCGTAAACATAACTATGCAGAGAAATGCTGGAAACGAGTACGACAAGATTCAAGAATAAACCCGACACTGCCAGTCCATAGCCTGTTAGCTCTTCGGAATTACGCCGCACGGCGCTAAGGCCACGCAGGCTAAATATCGAACCCAAGATCGGCAAAACCGCGAGCCATGGCGTCAGCAGCGCCGATAGCCCAAAGACGGCAAATACGAGCCCCATCACCACCAGACCACTGAGAGAACGGTACTTGGCGTAATCGGCTTCGGACGATTCTAACGACAGACGCTCTAGGGCCATATGACTCGACATTCGATGACCTTCCCCACCTCTAAGCATTGGACGCTCACTTCCCGTTCCACAATTCTAGCATGGCCCAAAAATCGCGCCAAACCAACACCGCCCCAAACCAACACCGCCCCAAACCAACACCGCCCTCAAACCAACACCGCCACTTGGCTTGGGTGCACAAGGCAAACTACGGAGCTACCGGAGCGGGTGGAGCAGCGGGTGGTACCGGTGACTCCGGGGCGGTCTTTCCACCGAAATTACTGGCTCCAAACGCAAAGAAAGCGCTGGCACGCTTCACTGCATCCGGGTCAATCTTGTTCAGTTCCTCGATCGCCGCTGCCGCCTCGGGTTGAGGGCAAGCTCGCAAGTAGTTAATCACAGGAACTCGCACCCAAATCGTTTCCTCCGTCGCGTCTTTAAACAACTGCACCAAGTTTGGTAGCACGGTCCAGTCCTCCCAACGCGCGAGGTCGGGTATGACGAGATCGGCCAATTCGGGTCGGCTCAGCATGTGCCGCAGTCCGACGAGCAGACGCGGCCGTGGGATCTTGGTCAATTCAGTCCCGTGGAATCGCAAGGCCATAATGGCGGCATAGGTATCGGCATAGTCAGCTTTCTTGTTGGCCAGATACAACTCCTCAACTGTCGACATCCCGTCGGGATTCAGAGTCAAATAACAGGCTATCAGAGCGTCGAGCCCACGTTTATCATCGCGATTCTCGCTACGTAAAAACTTCTCCAAAATCTGTGCATCTCCCGCTTGCCCACAAACACCCAGCAGTGTGAGGTACAAGCGGCGACGACTGGCCGGCACAGCTGGATCCTCGATCCAACCAATCAATTGCGCTCGGTCGAGCTTATCTTTCAACGCAATAATTCCCGCATAGGGAGTCTTTGCAAATTCGTCGTAGGCATCCCGAGCAAGCAGTTCGTCTTTGTCCTCTAAATACTTCTGAAAAAACTCTAGTCTTTGATGATCAGCCGGTAAATTCGGCAATTTCAACAGGTACTGTTCTGCAAGTTCCGAAACTTGAAGTGGAGTTGACCAAATCGCTTCCGGCATCGTTTCAGCGGCCATGATCAGGAACCGAGTTCCTGGCTCTGCTTTACCGAAATAAACAACTTGAATCGTCGCATCTCCCGCGATTAAATCTCCCCCTTTTAGAAATTTATCCAGGACAAACTTCGACTTTGATAATTCCTGCGAGACTTCCGTCGCTGGCGGGATCGGCGCTGCTTCCACAAGTTCCGCGATGGCCACAATTTTCATTGTGCTCATTTCTTCGCTGAACGTCTGAGAGACGGCGCTGCAAAAAGGGCACGCGTTTACTTGAACTTGAATCAACAGTACGAGCCAGAACGCGATGCCTCGACAATACCCAAGGCGGCGAGGTTGTATCATAAATTTCGGTTCCTTGTAGTTGAGCAAATTGCAAAGGCTACGGACTGGCACTGAGTGCTCGGGACACATCGGTTCGGTACGCTGCAAGCGCGGGTAAAAGTCCCACGAGTATCGCCAGCACAATAAGACACGGAACCAGCAAGACTTCAGGAGAGACATCCATCTTGAGCGTCCCTGCGGCCGTGGACAATTCCCATAACCGTTCGCGGGGCGCCAATTGAAATAACCCGACCTGTACACCGGTCCGCGCTTCGATTTGAGGACTCACAGCAGCCACGATCGCATGCCCGCCAATCCACCCCAAAAGCCCACCGCCCACCGACAACAGAATCGATTCGAAGAGCACCACCCACATGACCGTGGATCGCCCAGCTCCCAAAGCACGCATCACCGCAATTTCGTGTTGCCGGTCACTCATCGAATTATAAATGCTTACCAAAATCCCAATTCCTGATACGACGCAAATCAGCGCCGTAATTACTAACAGCAACTGCTGAATGGGCCGAATGATCGCATCGAACAAACCGTAGATTTCACGTACCGGCAGCACGGCCTGCGCCTCTTGACTGTCATTGATTTTACGACGCAGTTGTTCCGTCACGAGCAAACTCGACGTCTTCACCAACAACGAAGTAACCTGTCGTTGCTCGATCGGAAGCGGTTCCATGGCGGCCAAGTCATGTATCGTGCCGTGCGTGGGCGTTCCGTTCGTGGGTGGTTCAGTCGGTTCCACGGCATGCTCAACTTGATCACCAGCCGTATCGTCCGCCGCTACAGGCTTGGCGTGACCGTCTAAGAGCAAGAAACCTTCCATATTAACAAACACAGCACGGTCGACTGGCGTCCCCGAAGACTTCAGAATCCCAACAATCGTGAAGCCGCTCTCATGGGTTCTACCACTCGGTTCACCATGGGCTACAGAGATCTTGTCGCCCAGTTTCAATTTTGTCTCGCGCACAACAGCAGCACCCAATACCGCTTCAAAGAAGCCGTGTTCCGCATCGCGAAACCGGAAGTTGCGGCCGTGAGTAAACTCAAATTTTCTTTGCCTCTCCGGATCAAACTGAAACTCATCAAACAATTGCGCAGTGGTACCGACGACTCGAAAGCCTTGGTAATAATCTCCGAGACAAACGGGAATCGCAAAATCGACGTACGGCCGGTAAATGCCGTCGCGACCATCAGTCCGCTCGGCCGCGCCCAAGAAATTCTGATAGACGTTGTAATTCACGTTGCCAATCGGCTGACTTAGGTAGTACACGGTATTCAATACCAGTTGCAAGCGTCCTCCTGTCGGCGCCCCAACGATCAGGTTGTAACCCAGGCTTGTATTATTGCGAAACGACTCTTGGACAATCCCGACAATCAGCAAGACGGCAACCACCAACCCAACGCCCAGCGCCATGGAAATTGCGGTCAAGAGCGAGGCGACCCACCGGCGTTGAATGCTCCTCCAGGCAATCTTCCAAAGACTCATCGTAAGCCTCCGGATGCAGGACCCTTCCGTCGGTTTTGCACAACGAGATTGATATCCTCCAGTCGATCGACTCGCTCAAATTGACATGCCACTTCGGGGGCATGCGTAACGACCAGTAATGCTATTTGTTCGTCTCGACATGTATTGCGGATCAGATCGACCACATGTTGTTGGTTTGCCGGATCGACGTTTGCGGTCGGCTCGTCCGCCAACAGCAGTCGAGGGCGATTCGCGAGCGCTCGCGCAACAGCCACCCTCTGCTGCTCACCCACCGACATGGCTGGTGGCCGATGTTGTAATCGATGCTCCAATCCGACCCGCCGCAACAATTCCTTGGCCCATGTGCGATCGACCTTTTCTCGGCGAAATGTCATCCCTAGCAGCACATTCTCCAAGGCCGTAAACCCCGGCAGGAGGTTAAACGTCTGAAACACGTAACCAATCTTCTCGGCCCGAAACTGATCTCGACCGGACTCGGAAAGTCGCCCAATCTCAAGACCATCAATGGTCACGCGACCTGAGTCGGGACGACTGATCCCAGAAATGACATGCAGCAAAGTCGTCTTTCCGCCCCCGCTGCTCCCCATCAAGACCATTTGTTCCGCAGCCGCTAGTTGGAACCGCGGGATGTCGAGGACTGGCAGGTGTCCCCCACCAGGCTCGACAAAGGCCTTTTTCAAATCGGCTACATCCAACATCGCTAGCACTCACAAGCATCAAGAATCTCACCGTGATTCTAGCACAAAGCCCCGTAGCGCAGAAGACAGTTACCGTTCACCCCCTTGAATCTGCCGCATTTTCCGCGGAAGAAGTGATCAATCGCAGAACGAATCAAAGTGTAAAATGAGCCTGACACTTCACGGCTAATGGTAGCCTGCGACCTGCCATGCAGCTTGGCAATTTCCGACTGGTTGTAGCGTCGCTCTACCAGTTGACCTAAGCGGTCACGATCTTCCAATGAAAAGGTGAGCGGGCATCGTTGGGACTCCATCCAAAGGGAAGTTCCGGAAGAAAACCGCCCCAAAGGATACGGCCCTATGACGCTTACTACTATACTAATTTACACGCAACTTTATGCGTTTGAGATTTTGCCTCTTCAGAAGAATTCGTGGGTAAATTTCCTTTCGGGTAGTGCTCCGAGGTTGTGATACAGG
>JAQCHP010000058.1 GCA_027619595.1 Planctomycetota bacterium | reverse complement strand
AGCAAGATGCCGTTCCTGCGGTGGTCCCCAAGTAGGGGACCACCGCATACCTCCGCTAAATTCGCGGGAAAATTGCAGATTTTTGACGGTAGGGCCCCCTAGTGGGCTGGCTTCCCATGGTACCCTGAATACTTACAATGTAGATGAGTATCGCGGGAGCCGTCTATGAATCGCACTTCTCAATCCATTCCAGGCACCAACTCTCTAACCCGATGCCAAAGGGCCGCCCTCGGCATCGGGTTGCTCGTATTGGAACTGTTTCTTGGATTGACGCGTGCGCAAGACGTCGACCGTGTTGATTTTAATCGGAAGATCCGACCAATTCTTTCCGACGCCTGCTTTCAGTGTCACGGTCCCGATGTCGCAAACCGAAAGGGCGACTTCCGACTCGACGTTAAGTTAAACGTCATGGAAGATCGCGGCGGCTACGCGGCAGTTGTGCCGGGCCGGCCGGAAGAAAGTGAATTGTACCGTCGGATCTGTAGTGACGACGAAAGTGAACGCATGCCACCTCCGGGTTCGCACCGTACACTGACAGCCGCACAAGTTGAATTGGTCCGCCAATGGATCCAAGAAGGTGCGGAGTGGGAGGAACATTGGGCATTCCAACCCCCACGTCGCGCTATCTTACCCGCCGTTGCAAACTCAGACTCGGCGTTAAACCCAATTGATGCTTTTATTCGCGCGCATCTCGAGAAGGAAGGTCTCCGTCCTTCGCCGATTGCCGACCCTGCCACTCGAATACGTCGCGTTACGCTCGACTTAACTGGTTTACCACCTTCTGTCGAGGAAGTCGATGCCTTTGTCACTGACCGTGGCCCGGATGCCTACCAACGACTTGTCGACCGGCTATTAAACTCACCGCGTTTTGGCGAACATTTTGCGATTTCGTGGCTGGACGCTGCTCGATATGCAGACACCAATGGATATCAAACCGACGGTCCTCGCTACATGTGGCGCTGGCGTGATTGGGTGATGCGCGCACTCAATAACAACATGCCATTCAACCAGTTTACGTTGGAGCAACTGGCAGGCGACCTGTTGCCGAACGCAACTCTGAATCAGCGAATCGCTTCGGGTTTCCACCGCAATCTTCGTGGCAACGCCGAAGGGGGAATCATCCCCGAGGAGTTTCTTGTCGAATATGCAGTTGACCGTGTCGACACAACAAGCACCGTTTGGATGGGTCTGACCCTGGGCTGTGCTCGCTGTCACGACCATAAATTCGATCCTCTGACGCAACGCGACTACTATCAACTTTTGTCATTTTTCAACCGAGTTCCGGAAGCGGGCCGGGCACTCAAGGAAGGAAATTCCCCGCCCTATATTAAGGCTCCAACCGACAGACAACAGATCGAATTGGCACAATTGTTAGAAACCGCGTCCCGCTCCGAAGACCAATTCGCCAAATGTCAGCCCGATATAGACCATGCTTTTCAAACTTGGTTGAAAGTTGCGCGAGACAGCGTTCTTGATGATTGGACGATCACTGCGGGACAAATCGCTCACTTTCCGCTCGAAGAGTCCAACGACGAGCAGCCTTCCCAGCAATTGGTCGACTCTGCTTCAGGTGCTGTGGTAGCCAATCGCGGCATAGAAGTCCGTCCTGGCGTCATCGATCGATCGCTTGCCTTCGATGGCACCTCGTACTTCAACGCAGGTAACGCGGGGAAATTTGGTTATTTCGATCGCTTTACAATCGGCGCATGGGTCTATCTTCCAATTCCCAATGAAGCTGCACGTCGCGCTGGTGGAACGATCGTATCGAAAATGGTCGACGAACCGCAGGGGGCAGGCTATTCGATTTCGCTTGAGAAGGGATACATCCACGTCAATCTGGTGCGGCGTTGGTTGGATGACGCAATACGAGTACAAACAAACGATGAAATCGAACCCGGCAAGTGGCATCACATTGTCGTCACCTACGACGGCTCACGATTGGCAAGCGGCGTCGCCATTTTTGTGAATGGCATTTCGTTGCCACTTCAAGTCAATCTTGACTGGATCAATCAGAGTTTCGCCACGCTCGAACCCGAACCACTCCGGATCGGCGGCGGAGGTGGCTCAGCGGCAAGATTCTGTGGCCAAATCGATGATGTTCGAATCTTTTCACGCGACCTCTCCGCGACGGAGATCGCGATATTGGCAACGTCGGATTCGATACAACAACTGCTGAAGAATCCTCCCCAGGAGAATTCTTACGGTAGTTTAAAGCTCCGCGAATACTTTCTCGAACAGCAGGCACCTTCCGCCTTGCAGGACATTCGACGCCGGGCGCGCGAGGACCGGTGGCGTTATGAGCGTTACGCTGAAGCTATTCCCACGGTCATGGTAATGCAAGACTCCGATCCACCGAGAAAGACCTTTATTCTTCAACGCGGGCAATACGATCAGCCCGGAGTAGAGGTAAACGCCGACGTACCGCAATTGTTGGGCGAATTTCCGGCCGGAGTACCGAGGAATCGATTGGGCTTAGCGCAGTGGCTAACGACGCCATCGCAGCCACTCACGAGCCGTGTCGCTGTGAATCGCTATTGGCAGATGTTGTTCGGTACTGGATTGGTGAAATCGTCAGAAGACTTTGGGACTCAAGGAGAACCGCCAAGTCATCCGGAACTTTTGGATTGGCTGGCCATCGATTTCGCACGGTCGAACTGGGATGTTAAGAACCTGTTGAGAACCATCGTAACGAGCGCAACGTACCAGCAATCGTCGAGTGCTTCACCGCAGTTGCGTGAACGGGACCCTGAAAACCGGCTGCTTGCACGAGGCCCACGCCAGAGACTGAGCGCGCAGGTCTTACGAGATCAGGCGTTGGCGGTGAGCGGCCTGTTAGTTGAAGAAGTCGGCGGCCCGTCGGTTCGCCCCTACCAGCCAGCTGGTCTCTGGAAAGAAATCGCAACCGATATGGAGTACGTCCAGTCGAAAGGAAGGGGCCTCTACCGTCGCAGCGTCTACACCTATTGGAAACGCACGGTTGCTCCACCCAATATGATATCCTTCGATGCTCCAACACGTGAAGCGTGTGTGGTGCGTAAGCCGAGCACCAACACGCCTCTTCAGGCGTTGACGCTTATGAACGATACGACGTTCGTCGAATGTGCGCGCCTGTTTGCGACGCGTGCCCTCTTAATTAACAGCCCTTCCGACACAGCACGACTTCATTGGATGTTCCGAGCGGCCACCAGTCGCCATCCCACGGAGCACGAAGTCGTGGTCTTGTTACAGGGATTAGAATCGCATCGCCAGGAGTACCGCGAACACCCTGAACAAGCGTCTGTGCTGTTGGGGACGGGAGACATGCCAGCCGAAGCGAACGTCGAAGGAAGCGAACTGGCTGCCTATACGGTCATTGCCAACTTATTGTTGAATCTCGATGAGTCGATAACTAGTCCTTAGCGAATGGAGGAGATGGCATGAACATAGCAACGAATCAATTTCGCCTACCGACTCGTCGAGCCTTCCTGCAATCCTCTGGACTGGGATTGGGTACCGCCGCCCTGACGACTCTGTTGGCGGCCGAGCGCACAACGAATGGTACGACTACTGGTATCGGAACCGACCAAGCGGTGGAAGTACCTAGAACTGTCCCTCGCGCAAAACGCGTCATCTACCTTTTTCAATCAGGTGCTCCTTCGCAGATCGATCTATTCGATCCCAAACCGCAAATGCGCAATCGAATGGGCGAAGATCTTCCGGATTCGATCCGGCGCGGGCAACGTTTGACTGGCATGACATCAACACAAAGCCGGTTTCCCATCGCACCGACAATTTTTGATTTTGCTCGGCACGGCCAATCGGGAGCTTGGGTTAGTAATCTTTTGCCGCATACCGCTCGGATGGTGGACCAATTGTGTTTCGTACGGTCAATGCACACGGAAGCGATCAATCATGACCCGGCGATTACCTTTTTTCAGACCGGCGCCCAGCTTGCGGGCCGCCCAAGTATCGGCTCGTGGCTTTCGTACGGACTTGGCAGTGAGAACCAAGATCTACCGGCTTTTGTAGCGCTTGTGTCCGGCGCCGGAGGCCAACCTCTTTATGATCGCCTGTGGGGCAGTGGCTTCCTACCTTCACGCTACCAAGGCGTTAAATTCCAATCTCAAGGCGATCCTGTCCCTTTCCTTTCCAATCCGCCTGGTTTAGCAGGGAATACTCGACGCCGGATGTTAAACGACTTAGCACAATTGAACCAACAACAACTCAGCCGGTACGGCGATCCTGAAATTGCCACGCGCATCGCTCAATATGAATTGTCATTTCGTATGCAAACATCGGTGCCAGAACTCACGGATATCTCTGACGAACCGGAACACGTATTGAATATGTACGGCCCGGAATGTACGACTCCAGGCACTTACGCCGCAAACTGTTTGCTGGCAAGGCGATTGGCCGAACGCGGAGTGCGATTCGTTCAACTCTTTCATCGCGGCTGGGATCAACATGTCAAACTACCTGCCGGCATTCGCAAGCAGTGCCAAGCTACTGACCAGCCGTCGGCTGCGCTCCTCTGGGACCTCCAACAGCGGGGCCTACTGGACGATACCTTAGTGGTCTGGGGGGGGGAATTCGGGCGCACGGTTTATTGCCAAGGAGCCCTCACGGAAACCGACTACGGCCGTGACCACCACCCTCGTTGTTTTACAATTTGGATGGCCGGTGGCGGTATTAAGAGCGGTTATACGCATGGTGAAACGGACGACTTTGGCTACAACATCGTGCAAGATCCTGTACACGTCCACGATCTGCACGCCACGATGCTCCACCTACTGGGGATCGATCATACTCAACTTACATACCGCTTTCAGGGACGGTATTACCGCTTAACCGATGTGCATGGCAGCGTCGTGACTCCCTTGCTTGCCGCAACTTAGGTCACTTATCGGCAGGTACCAGTAACCGACACTGCCGCACGCGACCCCTAAAGAGCGATTTGCAGTAATGCGTCGCAATCGGACTCGCACATCGTCCGCGGATTACTGGCGGTAGAATGATCGCGCATGGCAGCAGCCGCGATGCCGTCCAGATCGGTAAGCGTTACGTGCAGTTCCGACAGACGCGTCGGTAAGCCAATATCTCGGACATAACTCGTAAAAAAGTCGGGTAACTCGTCAGCGGTTCGCAACCCGACGCCGTGGGCTATGCGTTGCATTTTTTCAGCCGCCGCCTTGGCATTGTAGCGTAGCACATGCGGCAGGAAGATGGCGTTAAGTGTGCCATGGTGCAATTGTTTTCGCGGAACCGCTCCCAGCGGATGACTCAAACTATGGATCATACCGAGCCCCTTCTGAAATGTTAATCCACCTTGCAGGGACGCCATCATGACTTCGCGACGATGGAAAATGTCAGTCCCGTTTTCGACTGCGTGACGCAGCGACCTTATTCCTCGCACAAGCCCGTCGATGGCGATGGCGTCTGCCACAGGATTGTCGCGGATGCTACAAAACGTTTCGACACAATGCGAAATTGCGTCCATACCCGTGGCAGCGGTAAGCCGTGCGGGAAGTTCCAGCGTCAACTCGGGATCGCAAATGGCTACGGTCGGTATGAGGTGCGGACTAATGACTCCGAGTTTCTCGCCATTCGCCATGGTTATCAACGCCGCCCTGCCTACCTCACTTCCAGTTCCTGCGGTTGTGGGAATCGCGATCAGAGGCGGCTTGTTGGCCGAAATCTTGGCCATACCACCCCGAATCACCGCATACTGCTCAAGTGGTTGTGGGTGGTTTACAAGAAGCCCAATGCACTTCGCACAATCGATTGGCGAACCGCCTCCAATGGCAACGATACTGTCGCACTGATGTGCTCTGTACATCTCTAGTCCATCGAGGACACTTTGTTCTGTCGGATTGGTGGATACTTCGGCAAAGACCGCGGCCGGGAGCATCGGCACCCGCGCCGGCATGCCAAGCTCGACGAGCGCTCGATCGGTTACTAAAAGCGGCCGCCGTATTGAATGTTCCGCCAGAAGTGACGGAATCTGCTGGATTGCTCCGGTACCAAAATGAATCGTTGTCAAATACTGGATCAATGTCGACATAGCCCATTCCTCGCCGAGCTGAAAACTCACTGCGGCTTTTTGATACACTGTGAGTTAACGATTCTAAGTGCTTTGCCTAGCTGCGAAAATGCCTTGTCCCGCCCCAAACCCAAGAGACTTGAGCCGAAGGACGTTGCTTCGCTAAAGGCATCCGGTTAATCTTTGGCTATGAGTGACCCCGACAATATTTCTAAAGGCCAGATCGCCCCAACCACCCCAGTTTGTCCAGCGGTCGAACCTCCTTCCACGCCGCAAGTGGCGGGTTCCGGCGACGGCAACTCGCCGAAATTTTTCGGTACCGATGGCGCTGCGGAACGACTCTATCGCGCGTTGGGACCGTTAGCCGGTGGTATCATCTTGGACGTCACCGACTTCCTAACGTTTGGCCCGATCGGGATCGCTCTGGGCCTGATCATCGGCTGCCCTGTAGGATATTGGGTTTCCGGCATGTCCAAAAGGACCCGCGTCCTCTTTGCGGTTTTGGCGGGGGTCTACTGCACGATTCCATTTACCGAATTGATCCCTTTGGCAACTATGATTTCTGCGGTAGCCCGTTACAATTCTGCTCCGCCAAAACCAACATCTCAAATTGACCGGTAAAAATTATGCGGTACTTCGGCTCGTCAATTCTGGGCAACCTTTTCTGCCTTTCGCTGAATGTCTTTATCATCGTGATAATGCAGTGGAGCACCGACCGATGTCAAGCTGCTGCGGACGCCCCCGGCACGCTGGAAGGGAACCTTATTGAAAGTGAGCGTCAGACGCTCCGTAAGGACCTGGAGGACCTGCAAGTCGAGTTGCTAACGCTTCGTCAGAAACTTAACTTACCCGAAGACCATTGGGCCGACGCCCAGGTGTATCTTAAGGCAGTTCAATGGGAGCTTGACCTAGAGCCCCAAATCGACGCACCCTCTTTGGAACTTGTCCGTTCGGCGTTAACACGCGCCCGCGAAAGAATCGAACAACTGCGCTCCGGACAAGTATCCTGGGGTCAAGCCAAAGGACGAATTGCACGCGGCTTTGTTTCATCGGTCGATGGGTCAACACAACCGTATGGTCTCATAATCCCACCCAGCTACGATCCGCAGATGCCGATCCGACTTGATATTGTGCTGCATGGAAGTGACGGAGCTCGAGCCAAAGGGATTGGCGAGCTAAAATTCCTTCATCGATTCGATGCTTCCGAGGCAAACGATCCATCGATCCCCGACCAAGACTTTATCGAAGTTCATCCCATGGGACGACTCGGTGAGAATGCTTACCGCTTCGAAGGGGAAACTGACGTCGATGAAGCGGTCGCAGCCGTTTGTCGCAACTACTCAATCGACCGAAACCGGATCGTTTTGCGTGGTAGTTCACTCGGCGGTGTCGGTACTTGGCAATTGGGCTTAAAACGCCCCGATCGATACGCAGCGTTGGGCCCCAGTGCCGGCCCTGTCGATACGATCGAGTTTGCCAATTCTCCTTGGCCACATTTTGTTCGACTCGAGCCAATTACACCTTGGCAGCAAACCATGTTGCACTTAGTGGATGCCATCGATTACACCGCCAACGCTGGTATGGTACCGACAGTTGCGGCCATGGGAGACCAGGATCCGTACTATTCATCACATCTCTTGATGCAGCGCGCATTTGAGCGTGAGGGAGTACCCTTCGAGGAGCTGGTCGACCGGGGCGCTGGACATAGCATCACCGCTCGGGTGTTTCAGCAACAGCTGCGGCAGATCGGCGAGCACGCTACCAAGGGCATCAACAGATCGCCCCCGCATGTTCGATTTGTGACTTGGACACTCAAGTTCAGCCGTTGCCATTGGCTGGAGATAATGGGTCTGGCGGCACACTATCAGCGTGCAGAAGTCGACGCAAACCTAGCCAACGACGGCTCTGTGGAAATACAAGTTCCCGTAAACGTTACGCGAATTGCCCTTTATCCCCCTGCGCTACGTTCTCCTTCCACATCGCTCACCATAGGCGGAAAGACGGTAGCACTACCCCCCAATCGAATTACAAATACCATGATCCCGGTGGTGGTCGAATCTCAAGACGGTGAATGGGTTTGTTGTCGCGAATCGGACGACGCTCTGAAGTCCAGAAAGCGACCGGGGTTGCAGGGGCCGATCGACGATGCGTTCGCCACTCGATTCTTGTGTGTACGTGGTACGGGCACTGCATGGAACCCAGCGGTGGGCGCCTGGTCGGAGGCTAACCTGCGTCGGTTCTCGGATGAGTGGCGACGCCACTACCGAGGATTTCTGCCGATCAAGGATGATTGTGATGTGACCGATGACGATTTGGCGACTTCGAATCTGATCCTGTTTGGTGACCCCGGCAGCAATCCTTGGATCGCCAGGCTTTTGCCGCAGCTTCCAGCGGAGTGGTCGCAGGACAAGATTGGGTTCAACGGCCACGAATACCCTAGTGATCACCACGCGTTGCAGCTCATTTATCCAAGCCCTTGGTCCGGACCACGAGACCGCTATGTTGTGCTCAATAGCGGACACACGTATCACGACGCGGAACTTCGGTTCAGCTATATGGTATTCCCACGGCTAGGGGATTGGGCGATCACCCGCGTAAATGCCCCAGACCCGCAAGAAACCTCGGCCGGGAATGACAAGGGCGCCATTACAATCGAAGCGGTGAAGGATACCGTGCTCGATTCGGGATTCTTCAACGAAGAGTGGGATTTGCCCTAAGATTCCAACCGTGTGTCAATCATCGGCACTCAAGTCCACCGGCTTTCCGGCGGTTCCGCGTGCAATTGACCATAATGGCGGATCCGAGTCCTCATTTTAGTCGTTCAGGTCGATACCGAGATTGTCAATTTCGAAGAGGTTAAGGACTTCATTCGATTGGCGTTTTATCGCCGCTTTGGTCTCCAGCCAACACAGGAATTCGTCGAACCACACCCCGGCGGGCGCGCGGTGAGCGTACGACTCGACCGATTGAACGAAAATCCCGATTTAGCCCGTAACCTACGGGCCGTCGCAGCGTCTAATGGGATGTCCCTCGCAAGTCCTCCAACTGGTTCGGCCAAGGAAAGCTTTCCAACGGACGCGAAAATCGGATAGACTGACAGCGATGCTTGAAGGGCACTGGGCCAAAGCGTCGCGACGGATGTCCGGGACGCTGTGTTTGGGTTGCCATAAAGATGCATTTTGACCCGTCCAAGAATGTGCGAAGCTGGCGGTGCAAAATATTATGCGGCTTCATCGCCATTGGATCGATCTTTTACAACACGCCACCTGAGGCGGCGCAAGATCTGACGCCGGTCCAAAGTCAAATCGTTCCTGCGGACGCCTTGATCGGCGGCGTAGAATGGATCAACACAAAAAGTCCCATTCAGCTGGAACAACTCCGCGGCAAGTTCGTATTGTTGGACTTTTGGACCTACTGCTGCATCAATTGCTTGCAGACCTTGCCCGATCTGAAGAAAATCGAACAGGCCTATCCAAATCAATTGGTCGTGATTGGCGTACACGCCCCCAAATTCTTTGGCGAGCGTGACAGCGAGAACGTGCGAGAAGCGGTTCTTCGGCACGACATATCGCACCCTGTTGTCAATGACGCCAATGCAATCATCGCTAGAAGCTTTCAAGTTTCAGGCTGGCCTTCACTCCGTTTGATAGACCCCCAAGGCAACTTAATCGCAAGTCATTACGGAGAAATAACCTTTGAGTCTCTGAACGCCTTCATGAAACGCGTGGTCCCTAAGTATCGGAAAAACCGGCTGCTGGACGAGACGCCCCTTCGATTCCCAATGGAACGCACCACGACAACACCCACCGGTTTGCGATTCCCCGGAAAGGTATTGGCCGATTCAGAAACACAACGTCTATTCGTCGCCGATTCGGGACATCACCGCATCGTGATTTTATCGCTCCAGGGTCAATGGCTTGATACCATTGGCAGCGGACAAGCAGGGTTCGAGGACGGTGAGTTCGCAGTCGCTAGGTTCTCAAATCCGCAAGGAATGGCCTTACATGGTGATATGCTGTACGTGGCTGATACGGACAATCATGCCCTACGCCAAGTCGATCTGAACAAGAAGCTGGTCAAAACGGTGGCTGGATCGGGACAACAAGCGTTTACGAATCCAACATTTCGAGTTTCGAACCAGCCAACTGCCATCCGGCTAGCTAGTCCTTGGGATTTGCTTGTGCACGAACAGAGTTTGTATGTGGCAATGGCCGGTACTCACCAGATATGGCGATTGACGTTGGACCGTCCGCGTCTGAACGTTTTCGCTGGAAACGGTGTCGAGGACATTGTAAATGGCCCTTTGCTATCTCGAGTCGGTTCGACGGAACGTTCGGCATCTTTTGCTCAACCGACCGGTCTAACATCTGACAGTCGTCGACTGTTTGTGGCGGACAGCGAAGGGAGCTCCATTCGCATTGTGCCGTTAAACGAAAAGGGAGATGTAAGAACCCTGATCGGAACTTCTAGTTTGAGCGCTCCCCTCCGTCTATTTACCTTCGGCGATCGTGACGGACCCCTGAGCGAAGCGCTTCTCCAACATCCGCTCGGCGTGGCCTATGCTTCAGGAAAACTCTTTATTGCCGACAGCTATAACAACAAAATCAAGGAGGTTGATTTCAATTCCCGTAAGGTACAAACGATTGCTGGGAGTGACCGCGAGGGTAAAGGTTCTGACACAATGCCGCTCAACGAACCCGGCGGACTTAGCATCGCCAATGGCGTTTTGTATGTGGCCGACACAAATAACCACGTTATTCGGACGCTGGAAATTTTAGCACCCGAGGTACTTAAAACGCTCAAACTGCAGGGACTGCCTGTCTGGGAAGAGTCCCATGTTCCGCCAACTCCCGAAAGCCATTTCGAACGCAACACCTTTGGAACGCAAGCCATCCGTCCCGACAAGGGTGAGTTCCTGGTGGACGTCCAAATCTCGCTACCGCAACATGCCACAATCAATTCAGACGCTCCTATGAGTTACGTTGTGAGAAGCTCGGAAGGCGACTCAATTATTGATCCAAAGATCGATGGCCAGAGATTTCCAATTGATGGCCGGTCGGGGATTTTTACACTTCGAATTCCGTTCACGCAAGATTCCGGCACTTCCACACTCGAGCTTGACGTTGACTTCTACTACTGCCAAAAGACAGCTTCCGCAATCTGCAAGCTGGGAACCTTGCGGTGGAAAGGCACCGTCGTGTTGGATGCGGCAGCGGCCAACAATCGTTTTGAAATCCAAGCTATGATCGAATAGGCCACACATTTCCCTGCGAGGTTACACTGTGTATATGGTTACTCGAAACTCTATCAATTGTTCCGTTTTCGTTGGTGTCTTACTATGCATCCTAGGTTCAGCCTCTTATGGCCAGAACATTTCCGGGTACGACACGATTGCTAATCCATTGCTCTTCCTGTTAAGGGAATCTGCAGTGCACCTTGACTTGAATTTGACACCTCGTCAGTTGCAACAGATCATCGAGTTGAATCACAAACACGATCTGTCCTTGATGGCAGCTCGCACTTGGCCTGCCGAGAAATCGACAGCTAAGAGTGACGAAATTCGCGAAGCAAGTCAGCAAGCTGTGGCGAAGATCCTCACGCCGCAACAAAATGAGCGTCTTCAACAAATCTCTTATCGGGTTCAGGGGATACGGTTCGTACTCTTGCCCAAAGTCAGCGAAGGATTGGGTCTTACAGAAGATCAAGTGACTCGATGCGGCGCTGCCCTGCGGGAAGCTAGTGAACAGATCGCATTGCTGCGAAATCAAGTCGCCAATGGTGAGCTCGCACAAGCTGCAGCCGAAGCTACGGCCGTCGAGGCCCGTCAAGCGGAGTAGGAAAAGGTGCTCGAAGTATTGACAGACCCGCAAAAGCAGCAAGTCATTGCCTTGGTCGGAAAGTCATTTGACGCATCGAAACTGGGACGGGTTTCATTTCTGGCACCGTCGATCGAATCGAAGGGGACATGGATAAATTCTCCTTCACTCCGCAACAAGGACCTCCTAGGAAAGGTAGTCGTGGTTCACTTCTGGACCTTCGGTTGTTCCAACTGTATCCAAAATTTTCCTTGGTATCGAGAATGGCAAGAGTCGTTTGCCAACGAGGGGTTGGTCATTGTGGGCGACCATACACCTGAAACTGCGGCAGAGTACGATTTGGCGAACGTACGTAATTCGGTGAAGCAGGAGGGATTTTTGTTTCCCGTGGTGGTCGATAACGACAAGAAAATCTGGGACACCTGGGGGAACGGAATTTGGCCGAGCGTCTATTTAGTCGACAAAAAGGGCCAAATCCGCTACTGGTGGTACGGAGAACTGAATTGGAAAGGAGTAGGTGGACAGTCCACCATGGCAAAACACATTCAAGAGCTATTGGACGAACCGATCTAGTCGAGTCGGCCGGCAAGTCCCAGTTAGGACAGGAAGACTCCCATTCTTAGATGGTCAAAGTAGTTCCCTTCGACGAACATATCGCTTCGGCAAATACCTTCGCCGATGAATCCCTTACGCTCGTACAGCGCGATGGCACGTTGATTGTCGGTACGAACGCGCAGTCAAATTTTCTGCACCGTGCCAATCGATCTAGCCCAGTCGAACAAGTAGTCGACCATGAGGCCGCCCAGCCCCATCCCCCAATAGTGTTTGAGGACGGTCATGCTGAGTTCACCTGCGTGACGGTTCCGACTCCATCGACCGCCGGAGAAGGTCAACATACCAGCGACATGATCTCCTAGATCGGCCAACAGGAAGAGTTGGTTATCGCTCTGCAGCCCGGCACGAATATGCTGTTCGGCTGCAGCCGCGGGTACAGCCAGTTCGTCCGGCGACACATCCGCGAAGTCAGTTTCAGAAACCGCCTGATCGAGGAATTTGACCAACAGGGGAACGTCGCACGGATCTGCAGGTCGCAATACGGCGTGCGTTCCATTTCGCAGGGCAACCGTTCGCGTTGTTACTACCACCGATAGTCCACACCAAAGTTCATGCCCTGGGCCCAGAAGTCGGTTTCCCGAAAGGCAAATGCAGGGCGCTGCTCACCCGGATTTGCGATAGCGGGTGGCAACAGGTTGGGGTTAACGGTCGTATCAATTTGGTCACCCACGCGAACCACATTGTTCCAATGAACGAATGTGTAACCAAAGGTGAGACGCAAGCGATACGTCAACTGGTAGCCAACCGTCGCAGCAAATTCCGGTATTACCGAGAATGCATCGTTTTCGTACTGACCGATATTGCTGGACAATGCCAATAGGCCTCCCGGTTCCGTGACTGGAATCCCAGCGGCTGTAGTGGTTGTCGATCCCGCGATATTGACTTGCTGATTGGTATTTCCCAAAGCGGCTTTGCCGATTAGCTCCAAAAATATCGGACCTCGACTCAATTCCAGCAGCATACCTAAGTCGCCGCCGTGGAATGTGTTCTGTGCCTCAAAATCATCTCGCAAGTCAAAGTTCGTTTGAAGTCCGCTGAGCCCCGACTGTAGCTGTTCCCGAACGAAAAGGTCCTCATCTAGCTTCATGAACCGATAGCCCGCCAGCCAGTCGAATCGGAACGTGTTTGGAACCATACATGGCAAGCACTGCGCACATCCACCACAGGCTGTATTATGGCAACACGCGTTTATACGAAATCTTGCGCCCGCTGAATGGAGTGTCGATTCTACTCCTGCAGTAACGGTGCCTGCAACGATATTCGGAAACGCTACTAGTTCCGAGTCCTGCGCACCCGTTAACGCATTGGTGAATGGCCGAGCCAAGATTGGATTTCCAGTCGAGGTAGCTGAAAAGTCAAAGCTTTCATTCGCCAAGTACAAGTATTCGCCTTCGATTCCCACCATGCGACCTTGGTCCCGCCAGTAGCCAGCCTTGAAGCGTCCACCATTTCGCTGATCATTCAGCACGGACTGATTACCAAGTAAAAGGGACGTACCTGGCTGTGCCAACACGCCGGCCTGGCTCGCTGTTTGATTCACGCCCGTCGTTACAAGCGGCGGAAGTTCCACCCCTTTGGTCCACCAGAAGAGGTAGTCCGCACGAATCCAAGTGTAACCATCCATGCCACAGGGTCCGCCCGATCCGCATGACGGCAATCCACAGGACGGAGCTCCACAGTCAATTCCACTTCCACCGGTGGCGCATCCTCCAGCGTTCATCAATTCCATATCATAGGAATCGAGCCCTGTTGGCCCCATGTCGGTTGGGATCATTTCCATACTCGTAACGTCATCATGCCCCAACTGGTTGGGAATGTCGCTGCGGATGCCGGGGGGTGCTTCCAGCGATTCTTCACCAGCAGCCAAGCGAACGCGGTCACTGCCGCGATGTCCCGATAATGAGGCATGGGAACCCGGCGCCGGTCCCACAGGTTGCAACTGATTCCGCGTCGCCGCACCGTCGTGGGGTTCTCTGGCCGTGGATCGGTAGCTTGCCAAGTCCACGTAGGAATCTTCTGCCGAAGGGCGAGCGACTGTACTTATGCTGGAACTAGCGGCGCTTATTCGATCGGCCAGAACGTAGGGTGCTGCATCGCCGCGATACGATACGCTGCGCGCAACAACTTCAATCCGTCGGTCCGCATACTTTGTCAAATCGAGCCCGGCAGCTGGCACTAAGTGTGTCGTGAGCTTTCCATCCTCATACAACGCGTACCTAGGCGTGCCGTTCTTAAGAACTCCCTCCTTTCGCAACCATCCTACGGCCTTGAATTGGCCGGAGGCATCCACCTGATGCGGTGTTGCCGCGTGTAAAGTTGGTTCCATGTGAGCGGGGATCGCCAAGAAGATCCCCGCAAATGCCGCCACTGCGATTAAGGTGTAACGCACGATTAACGTACCTGTCAAGAAATGGAGAAGTCCGTCGTTCTAGAAGAGAAAACTTGATGAGCGGGGGAGTATGTATCCGGCCGCAATCATATATGTCAATCCCAGATTTGCGGATCCCGCATGGATAAATCACGAAATTCGGTGAAAGCGCGTCCCTAGGCTCTTCAGCCGACAAACAAGCGTCGATCTAGGACACCCTATTTTTGTGCCGCCCTATTTCCTTAGCACGCTATTTTCGTGGCGATTGCACGCGACGAGCTGCTAGCAAGCAAATTCCCAGCCAGGCGGCACCGGGGGGCTCAGGCAACGGAGCAATTGTCCATCCCGTATCCCGCAATCCGGCCACATCCAACGCCGTAAATCGTTTGCGGGTACCGATCGTCAGAGTGGGGTCGGCGGCAGCTTCCTGCACCGTTGTTCCTCCATAAACTTGGCTCATCGTCCCCTCGGCCCAACCCTTTGTGTCCATGATCGTTTGACAAGGGAACACTCGCGCCGAAGGCCGCACTGGCCGACGCTCCCACAAAGGTATTCCCTGCTTCATTCACAAGATCTTGCCAGGAAGGTGCGGTGCCTATCCCAAGAACGTGTGCTATCTCGTGCAGCAATACCGAATACAGGTCATTCTCGGTCGAACTAGGTAGCGCCGACGAATCTTTGTGCCAAACAGCCGAACTATCAACCGACAAAAATCCTCCCCAAGGCCCAAAATCATCCTCCAATTCACCGCGTGATTCAACTCGGTCTACCCAGGCAAGTGACCCGGACGCTGCAAACGCGCCTGGCCCGGCACGCCCCAGCGAACTACCAGCCAAATTGCGAGCCCCCACGTACACAATCAGAGTATCCGCAGGGACCACGAGATTGTCGATCACTTCGACGGTGCCGTCCGTTGGGTTGGTAAAAACCGCCGACCATGTATTGAATCCGCTCGATTCAATCGACCTCAAGTCGTCGGCCAAAATGGACTCAAAAAAATCACCCGCCGCCTCCAATGTGGCGCGTGCGTCTGAGCCTGACGAAAAGAAGTCCGTCGAATCGAAGGAATAGTTGAACTCAACTATGATACCTGCATTGCCAGTGGCAGTGACCGACCAAAACCAACACGTAAGTGCCGCTGTTACGCAGAATCTCATGGCTGGAACCCCACAGCTGTCGAACGATTATCGCATCCCCGCAGGATGAGTCGTCGCGGAATGCCCAAAAAACAGATAATGAAATGTAGCTCAGAATGCGCGCGACAATTCATTTTGGGAGAGTTACTGGAGATGCCCACCTTGACTGTGGCAAGAATGCATCATCACTGCCGAGACTCAATGGCGACTGTTGCCGAATCGCAACATGGAACCCGCCCAAATGCTCGCAATCGGCTGCCTATAGGGCAAATACGGATTCTACGTTGTCGCGTAGGATCTGTGTTCCAAGCTTCAATGCATCGTCCTCGCTCCACCCTCGGCCAAGAATAAACTCACTGGCCAGACAATTCGCCAATATCCGTTTGAACATCCGGAACTTGGGCAAGCCGAACTCCAACTTGTACATGTCGCTGTAATACCCGATCTGTTTCGTACGCGGGATTGCCTCCAGCCGAGCGACCAAATCACGATGAATCATGGAAGGCGTGTTCGAATACCACCAGTGACCATTGGCAACCACGTTAGGAAAAATCCAGGCGTAGCTTACCAATTCCTGGTTTGTCACACTTGCTAGAACGGAAACGGGAAAAGTAACACGCGGAAATCCATTGAATAAATGACGGTATTGGTACAGCGATACCCGACTGTCGTACAAATCACGACCTTGGTGTACGCCCAGCGGATAGACATTGCGATGGACGCCAATCATGAGGTCAAACGGCAAGTGAAAATCGGTACAAAATTCGGCGAGTGTCCAAAATACAAAGTGCGATAGTTGAGTTTGATGATCCCGTGAAAGTTCCCCACTTCGGCTGCTGTAAGCAGCGCTGACCGCGGCTTCTGCTTCCACAGCCGTAACGGACGCGGGCGAGAAATCGGGCGGAAGCGAAATTGCGCACGCCTTAGCCCCATGCTGGACAAAGTTTCGAAACAATTCGCCAATCGCACTTCGCAATGTGGCAGCATTCTTCACGCTGATTCCACTGGCTCGATCAAGCCGTTCACGCACGGAGGTACTCCCGAGCTGAAACACGAGGTCGTCCGTGCGCAAGCAGGGGATATATCGCTTGGTGTTAAAACCCGTCAATGGATCATCAAATTCATTGGTGAGAAACACTGCGTCGAGCTTACTCGCTTCCAACACTTCGGCTTCCCATGTCTTCCGACGAAAGCACTCATCGGCGGCATCGTACAACGATTCCCAATTGCGTTGGTCAATGCGAGTACTGTCAAACCCGAACAATTCTCTTGCCATTTCCAACAGCCAGGAAAATTGAATTGTGTTGTCGATCGGGCCGAGGTGACGTAAGAGCAACTCAGCACGTTGTTTAGACGACAACTGGGAGTCTTCGATTTGTTCGCGCGGCAGGCCTGCGGAATGTGCTAATTCAGTATAGTAGTGATAGCCCAAGATATCAGCCAAATTCGTGGCGACGGGCGCATGGGGATTGATGTGAGTATGCGGATCGATTAACCGTAACGCGTCGAGTTCCGTAAATAGGCGGTGGGACAATTCTTGCGACATTTCGACGACTCTTGCTCTTCCGTGGTGGTAGATGGCAGGTTTCGTAGAGCACCCAAGCCGGTTCAGCCTTACTGGTGCTCGCCGGCATTTGCCTCCTCAGCATCGTAACAGAACCGTCCATTGCCGATCAACTCGCCCCGTCAAGAATCCCCACCCACGGACACGGCCAAACCTCGCATCAATTCGTCGATTCTAGCGCGATCTTCACCTGTGCGTTGGGTGGTGGTCGGACCATATCCGAAACACTCGCGCGCCGAACGTGCGACGTAACATCCATCGAGAATATCGAAAAAATCAGGGGTTATGAGCGCCGGATGCGTCACGCCGCAGGCATGACACAGATGCAAAATCTCACTTCGTAGAGTCACCACATAATTGGCGAGTCGATGGGACTTCTCCGTCGGATCGAGACCACTCATCAACCATCGGTTTTGAGTAGCAACTCCCGTGGGACAGTGGCCTGAATGGCATTTCTGAGCTTGGATACAACCGATCGCCATCATCGCCTCCCGCCCCACGTTGATCATGTCGCAACCCAATCCGAAGGCAAATAATCCGGTATCAGGAAACCCGAGTTTCCCGGAACCAATAAAGACAATCTCTCGATCCAATCCCGCTTCCGAAAACAGCCGAAACACTTGACTAAAGGCCAACTTGAAGGGAAGAGACACGTGATCTGAAAAGACAAGCGGTGCCGCGCCTGTCCCACCCTCGCCGCCGTCGATGGTAATGAAATCGACTCGTCGCCCAGTTTGTTTCATTTGCGCAACGAGCGAATGCCAAAATTCCATCTGTCCTACCGCCGATTTGATGCCGACCGGCAGTCCCGTTTGCTCAGCAAGTCGTTCCACAAAGTCCAACATACTATCGACATCGCCAAATGCTGTGTGCGCTGACGGACTGACACAATCTTGCCCCCGAGGAATGCCACGAATTTTAGCAATTTCTGCCGTAATTTTGGCCGCTGGCAAGAGCCCACCGCGCCCCGGCTTGGCACCCTGGCTTAGTTTTATTTCCAATGCGCGAATCGGATTGTTCGCGACAACTTCGGCACATCTTTCGAAATCAAACTTTCCCTGCAGGTCTCGGCAGCCAAAGTAGCCCGTGCCAATCTGCCAAAAGAGTTCGCCTCCTTGTTGATGATGCGGAGAGACTCCTCCTTCACCCGTATTGTGACAACAGCTGGCCAATTTGCAGCCTCGATTCATCGCCTCAACTGCTGGGCCACTTAGCGAACCGTAACTCATGGCCGAAAGGTTGACGACCGACGCGGGGCGAAACGCCTTTGCTCGCCGACGACTGCCGCCAAGAATCTTGGCGCAAGGAATACGGTACTTGGAATCGAACCCTTGGTCGCCCTTTCTCGCTTCGTTGATCGGGAAAGCAGAATGTCGAATAATCAGGTAATTAGGAGAGGTCTCTAGTTCATTGTCCGTACCGAACCCAAAATGATTGTTTTGCAGCTTCGACGACGCATACACCCAGCGTCGTTGGTCTCGACTAAAGGGACGCTCCTCGTTGTTGCTAGTGACGATATATTGCCTCAACTCCGGACCAATCGCCTCCAGCCAATAGCGAAAGTGACCAACTACCGGAAAGTTATGCAGTATGGCGTGCTTTTTCTGCCGGAGATCGACGCAAACGCAAACCAAAAGGCCTAGCCCCACGGCGGCACCGACTGCGGTCCAAATCCACATAAAGACTCCTTCTTTCGAAATTGAAAGCTCGCTGATTCAATTCGCCGGATCGCAATCGGGCAACCACATCACCATGAATGCATGGCTTCCGGCAAATGATGCAGGACGTTGTATTGAACGATGCTCGACTCGTCGTTGGATACGCTGACGTGACTTACGGACGCGTTGCCCGGTGTTTCTGTGACACGCGCGTCAATGAGACTCAGAAATAATTGCTTAAAATCCGCATGCATCACAAAAGCCACACGACGCACGTCTCCCACGAGTTCTTCACATGTACGGCGCAGCAGTCGTCGGGCTCGTTCTAGGGCCATTTCCGCCTCTTCATACGGCTTCGACTTCCACCACCCGAATTCGTCAATCGCCGCCGGTACAACATAATCTGAATACGCGCGCTGGATCTCATCACGGGACATACCAGGCCGGCCGGAGATCTTGTGGGGCAAATGCCCGGCATAGCAGCCACCTTGTTCATGCAGATCGACCCATATTTCCGGCGATAATGCTGTCGTTCGTACAATGGCTTCTGTGGTCTGAAGGGTGCGAAGAAAAGGACTAGTAATCAGGCGCTCAATTTGCAGCGAGGCGGCGTACTGGGCCAAGTGAACGGCTTGCGACTGCCCTAGCTCCGTGAGCCCGGGATCCTCTACGCGTTCCGCTTCAGGGCGTGCGTTATTCAACGATTGAGCATGACGAATCAAGAATAGATCGATTTTGCCAACTGACATCCGATGGCCTTCATCAATACGTCCGACGCCGAGAAAATCGGACTACCTGGGAACTGCGAATATATGTCCGATCGTCACCGATCTTGCACTTGGAGTAAATCTCACCCTTTGAGCCAGGATAATATCCGTTCGACTTGGTCTGCGTCGAGCCGACTTCGCATTGCAGATTGCCAGCTCAAACCGCAACCCGTCTGCTAGCAGTTTGACTCGGTTGAAAAGCTACCTTTGGTGATTCGATCGCGTGGGCTAAGCTGTGAGCCAAACCCCGACGGACACGCTTGGCCCCTTGAGGATCTCGCATCCGTTACGAGCTGAAATACTGAAATTGAATCCGATTACCACAAGAGCGAATCCCAGCCTCGTTGAGATAAGGATCGAGCCATGACCGCGTTGCGACGGTTTTATTGGATGTTGGTGAGATTCCTTTTGAGCCTGCGTTATCGAGTAAAGGTTGATTTCTCCGGCGATGTGCAAAACATTCCTGGTCCTGTGTTGGTGTTGCCAAATCACCCCGGTTATGTCGACCCTGCCATCGTAATGAGCCACCTGCGGATGGCAAAGACAATCCGACCGCTCGTGTTCACCGAAATGTTTCGCAATCCGCTGCTGCGTCCTTTCATGCGGATTGTTAATGCATTGGAGGTTCCCGATTTGCGGGCGCACAGTCGGGATTCACACGACCAGGCGCGAGGATTAATTGACTTGGTCGCGAATCGGATCCATGCGGGTGACAGTTTCATCATCTACCCGTCAGGCCGACTCCAACGCGAGGGGCGCGAAGTGATCGGCGGGGCGCGAATGGCTTACGACATCCTGGCGCGGTGTCCTCACCTCTCCGTTGTGCTCGTGCGAACGCGAGGCGTTTGGGGCAGCCGATTCAGTTGCGCTGGATCGACCGGCCCGCCACCCTTGACGAAGAATTCCGTCATTGCCGCCGGGTGGATGCTGGCGAATCTTTTCGTTTTCTTGCCGCTTCGCAAGGTGCAGATTCGCATTGAACTTACCAACAGAGACCTCTTCCCTTTGAGCGACAAGGCCGCGTTCAACGCCTTCCTAGAAAAATGGTATAACTCCGACGGTGACGAACTTCCTACGTTCGTCCCTTATCATCCGTTTCTTGGCGCGCGAAATCGCGACTACTCAACGCAATCCTCAGCAATCACTTTCGATCCGTCGGCCATCAAACCTTCCACTTGGCAAGTGGTGACCGATCTTGTTGCAGAACGGATTGGTCGCGATTTATCGGACGAGGAACGTACGTATTCTACATCCTTGGACGACCTGGGCATGGACAGCCTTGACCGAATGGACGTCGCACTCCATATCGAACACCAATTCGGCTTTCGTTCGAGCCAAGTTGCCGGCACGCTGGGAGAATTGGCCGCGTTGGCGGAAGGGGTCCTCGCTGGTGAATCCTCCCCACCCCTCCAAATCAATCCCAGCTGGTTTTTGCCACCGACCAAAGCGCGCCACACAACGGTGGTCGGCGAAACATTGCCCAAGGCCTTTTTTCACCGCGTCCAGCAGAACCCAAGCGACGCCGCGTTAGCTGACCAAATTTCTGGTGTCCTGACGTACCGCCAAGTTCTTGTCGGAGCCTACCTTCTTTCAAAAAAATGCCGCCCGCTGGAAGGTAAAGCCGTCGGAATACTCTTGCCCGCGTCCGTTGCCGCCGACCTAAGTTTCCTTGCCCTTCAATTGGCCGATAAGCTACCGGTAATGCTCAATTGGACAACCGGTCCCACCAACCTTGGCCACGCCATCAAGACTTTGGACGTGAAGCATGTATTGACGTCGCGTCGATTTCTTGATCGTCTGGGAATTGAATTACCGGGAGCCAATCCAATTTTCATTGAGGACTTGCGGAAGTCGATGGGAAAATGGAAATCGATCGCAACGTTCCTCATGAGTTATGTTGCTCCGCATCGCATGACTCGATATGTCCACGATATGGCATCGGACCAACCCGCAGTGATCCTTTTTACTTCAGGATCTGAAAACCTGCCGAAAGCCGTGCCCCTCACGCACGCCAATTTATTGGCCAATATAAGGGCCGGAATTAAGGCGATCGATTTCCGCCGTGAAGACGCTCTATTGGGATTTTTGCCGCCCTTCCATAGCTTCGGTCTAACTGCAAACCTTCTGATGCCACTTCTCACCGGGACACGCGTTGTCCATCATCCTGACCCGACCGACGCACGTGGATTATCCAAAATCATTTCATCATTCCGACCGACGCTGCTATTTGCGACACCAACGTTTCTCAACTACATCGTTCAAGTCTCGGAACCAAGAGACTTGGCATCGTTGCGTATGATCATGACGGGCGCCGAAAAATGCCCCGACACATTACGAGACTTGTGCACACAACGTATTCCTGCTGCCGTGATGCTGGAAGGCTATGGAATCACGGAATGTTCACCAGTGGTATCTGTTAACCGGGCAGACAGGCTCAAGCCAGGCACGATCGGTATACCTTTGGAGGGCGTTGTTCACTTGATTGTAGATCCCGACTCCCATAATTTCCTTCCCCTGAACTCGGTGGGGCTGCTACTGGTTCGAGGTCCCACGATCTTTTCCGGATATCTGAATTACGTGGGCCCCGACCCATTCATCAACGTGGACGGACACCGTTGGTACAACACGGGAGACCTGGTCTCGGAAGACGCTGACGGATTCATTCACTTTCGTGGGCGACTCAAACGCTTCCTCAAAGCGGGAGGTGAAATGATTTCACTCCCAGCATTGGAGGAACCATTCCAGAATCTTTACCCTCCGGACGAGTCGGGACCGCGGGTCGCCGTGGAAGGAATAGAAACCCCAGATGGCCGCCACATTGTATTGTTCCATCGGGATTTAAGCCTGTCGCTCCGTGACGCCAACGCCCATTTGGTCCAAGTTGGACTACGTGGTGTTATGCGACTGGACGAAGTTCGCACGCTGGACCGCATTCCGGTACTGGGCACGGGAAAGACAGACTACAAGTCGTTGCGTAAGATCGTGGAAAGCTTGCTGGCATGATGTGGCGGCATCATTGTCCGAGGTTTCTTCGCCGCTGACGCCAATACTTCCAACCTGGCACAAAAAAACAAAGTGCCGCCACTGGCCCGAAGATCAAATGCGCCCAATCCGGCCAGCGTGCCATGGCCAGCGAGGTGAGGAACAAAACGACCGCCTGAACGTAGAAACTACCAGCAAGAATGCCGGCTTTCACCATGAACAAGGCTCCTCCGGATATGCCCAAAACGGGGGCCATTGTGAGCACCGGGAGTCCCAGTAGGTATTCGACCGGAAACAAGAAGGCGGTGCTAATCATACTCGCGCCCCATACATGTGCTACCTGCCGTTCCACGAAGGTGACAGGTCCCATGCGTCGCCGGAGCGCCCAAAAAACGGTCGCCCAAGCTCCTACCCCCGCCGTCCACAGTAAAAAATAGGGAAGCCGAGGTGCGTCACCATGTTGGCGGTTCCAATGGTGCAGCGAACTGGTGAGCAAGCACGTCACCAATACCACGAGGCTGTGCCACATCCAAAGTAGCCCCCAGTTTTCTAAAATGGCCGCGTGGTGCGTTTCGCGAAATACGCGAGCAACAACCTGCAGGAATTGGCCACTGCGTGCTGAGACCGGCTCGTCACTCAAATAGGCCTGCAAGTCCGCAACAAGTTCGGCAGCGGACTGGTACCGCAAGTCATGCGGTTTTTGCAGACAACGAAGCGTGATCATTTCCAAATCGCGATCAATTTGGGGATTGAGGACGCGCGGGGCAGGGGGATCTTGTTCTAATAGCTGTAAGACCGTATCAACGGCCGAAGCCGCCTGAAAGGGTGGACGCCCGGTGAGCATATGATAAAGAATGCTACCCAGGCTATACACGTCGCTCCACGAACCCACTTGCCCTCGATTGCCAGCAGCTTGCTCAGGCGCCATGTAGGAGGGTGTGCCCAAGATGGCGCCCGTTCGAGTGAGGTTCGACGATTGTGCTGCGGACTTGGCCAGTCCGAAGTCGGAAACGTACGGCAAGCCATGCTCGTCCAACAAGATATTGGACGGTTTTAGATCGCGGTGCAGCACACCTTGACAATGCGCGTATTCTACGGCTTGGCTCACGATCTTCAATAATCGCGCAGCCTCACGATTCACTAGTGGACCGTCCCGAAGAAGATCGGCCAGCGTTTCACCGGCGATATACTTCATACTGAAGAATACCCCGGCCTCCTGTTCACCCACTTCGTAAACAGGGACGATATGTGGATGATGCAAGCGGGCAGCAGCAGCAGCTTCAGCACGAATCCGCGCACGATCCAAGGGCGTTGCCCAACGTCCGTTGAGCAACATCTTCACCGCCACTTGGCGGTCCAAACTTGCCTGGTGTGCCAGGAATACGACCCCCATCCCACCGCGCCCCACTTCGGAGAGGAGTCGATAATCTCCCATCTGGAGGGGCAGCTCAAAGCGGTATTGCAGGTCGATGGCCGGAACGGGCACCGACAATTCGCTCCCTAAGACATCGGCGAGACGCATGGTACCCCACAATTGCGTCAACTCGTCTGCCAACTCGGGGTGTAGCCGTTGCAAGCGTGTCAAATGCTCCGCCTGCTCGTCGGCCGGACAACGATTCAACTCATCCAATAGCTGAGCCAGTTGCGCATCATTGTCGTCAGGCATGGGACATTTTCGGATTACGTGTGAAAAATCGCATGAAGGATCCCGGTGGGCTCAATCCTTTCGATCGTCTAGGCTTGCATTCGGATCGGTTAAGAGGACACGTAGCCGACGCATGGCTCGTAAGTAACGCATACTTGCCGCGGGTTCCGACAAACCCAACGAATTCGCTACATCCTGATTGCTAAGATGTTCGAAATGACGCATCAAAACGACCTCTCTGTCTTGGTCGTCCATTTCGGCGATGGCGGCTTGAAACTGCTGCTGCAACTCCTGCAAGGTAGCCGCAGCGGCTGGTGTCAGCTGAACGTCACAGATTTGGGCAACAAGTTCGACGGTTGAATGATCCAGGACACGACCGGCTGCTCGCTGTTCGCGATCGACACTTCGCTTCGCACTCACTCGATGACGCCGATGCGCGTCAATAATTCGATCTCGCGCTATGTGTCGTAACCAGAGATGGAAAGGCATTAATGGATCTTGTAGGTACTCGCGCAAACGCCGACTGGCATCGATCATGACGTCTTGCACTATGTCGCTGGCATCTATGCGGGTTTGAATTTTCGCATCCATCCGCATGTCGATCATGCGTCGCAGCGGCTCGCGATGGCGTTCCAACAAACGATCGATGGCTTCCGGTTCGCCGGCGCGAACTTGGACCAACAGCTCTTCGGTACTATTTGATTCAGGCCACATAGATTTGACTACGCCGGGACGAGAGTTGACAACGTGCAGACTGACATTACGCCATCACCTCCAACAACAACCACCGCAATTGGGTTGTTGATTCAAGATGTTTTGGGTAGAGCGCCGTGAGTCGCTTCGAGATGACCACCGCGAAAGGCTTCAGCCATCGCCAAGGGAACTTCTGCTTCAGCGAGCACCAATTGCGACCGATTTTCGGCAACCTTGGCTTTCATCTCTTGTTCGTGGGCCACCGCTTCTGCACGACGCTGCTCCGCACGTGCACGCGCCACGCGCGTGTCGGCTTCGGCTTGGTCTGCCTGCAATCTTGCTCCGATATTCTCACCCACGTCAATGTCAGCGATGTCAATCGAGACAATTCGAAACGCCGTGTGGGCATCGAGGCCGCGGTCCAAGACAGCCCGAGAAATTCGGTCCGGATTCTCTAGCACCTCAAAGTGAGTGGCAGACGAACCGATCGACGAAATCATACTCTCCCCGACACGAGCAATAATCGTTTCCTCCGTAGCGCCGCCAATGAGCTGATCCAGATTGGTTCGCACGGTCACGCGCGCACGGACGCGCAACTCGACACCGTTCTTTGCGATGGCACTTAACGTGGCCTTACCACTTCGTTGCGGATCGGGGCATTCAATGACTTTGGGCAACACACTCGTGCGAACCGCATCAAGAACATCTCGCCCTGCCAAGTCGATTGCCGCCGCTCGATCAAAGTCCAGGTCAAGCCCGGCTCGATGGGCGGCAATGATGGCTGAGATGACTCCCATCACATTTCCGCCCGCCAGACAATGCGCCTCAAGTCGGTTGGTTGACATGCCGGCCCGGCGTCCGATATCCAATCCCGACTGCTTTGCCATGACCTTCGCCTTGACAATCATTCTTGGATTGACCTGCCGAAACCCCATACCCACAAGACTCACCAACGAAACATCTGCCTCCGACATATACGCTTGAAACCAGATGCTTCCGTACGAATAAAAGACAATGAGAATAATGCCGAGCACAAAAAACAGGAGAACCGCTCCAATGACAACTGGCGCCATTTTCACCAGCCCCGAATTGTCTTCCGGTCCCAATAAGCCCAGCACCCAATGACCTAGCGCCGATTGACCTAGCGCCGATTGACCCAGCACCGATTGACCCAGCACCCACGAATTGCCAACTAAGTCCGATTGCCAACAGAACATTTTTTGCGACTCCTTGACGAAGGACTCCTGGCCGAAGGTTGATTCGCCATCATAGCAAATTCCGGCGGCAACTTCAGCCCGAGGATTCAATCCAACCACCACCCAGCACGCGGTCGCCGCGATAGAGCACCACGGCTTGCCCTGGGGCAACGCCGTAGGCCGAGCGGGAAAACTCGACCAAGGCCCGATTCCCGGGAACCGGTGACACAACGCATTCGATGGCGGCGCTATTGTACCGGATTTGGGCTTGGCACGAAAAACGTTCCTGGGGAGGCTCCACCAGCCAATTCATCCCGCGAGCAGCCAGGTTGGAGCAAGCCAAAGCGTCGAGCGTTCCGAGGACGACTTGCCGCTTCTCTGCGTCAATCCGCACCACGTAATGGGGTTCCCCGAGCGCAACACGTAAACCCTTTCGCTGACCGATCGTGAACCCCTCAATCCCCTCGTGGACTCCCAGCACGCGTCCCGTCAAGTCGACGATTTCGCCTTGGCTTTGGCGGCCGGTCTGGCTTCTCACAAATTGCGAGTGCTGACCCGGAGCCACGAAACAAATCTCTTGACTATCGGGCTTGTTGGCTACCCGCAAGCCAAAGTCGTCAGCCATTTTTCGAATTTCAGGTTTATGAAATTGACCTAAGGGGAGCAAAACTCTCGACAAGTTGGACCGCGAGATTCCGAACAGGACGTAAGATTGGTCCTTACGCCGGTCCTTTCCCCGTGCCAATCCGACGCCCATGGGGGCTACGCCACCGTTCGAGCTTACCGCTGCGCCGTCATCCGCGACGATCTGTGCGTAGTGTCCGGTGGCGACATAGGTGGCATCGATGCTGTTGGCAAACTCAAAAAGCTTGCCGAATTTAAGCCAATTGTTGCACATCACACACGGATTGGGAGTCCGTCCGGCGGAATACTCGTCCACAAAATAGCCAATGAGTCGCTGGAAATCGTGCTGTAGATCCAGCGAATAAAAGGGGATATCGATTTGATCGGCCACTCGCTGAGCATCGATCGCATCCGCCGCGCTGCAACACCCTTGTTTAGAACTGCCAGGGGACGGGAGGATGGGTAGACTATTCTTGCGGAGATTTGCAGGTTCGTTCGAGCTGTCTTCGACAACATCACAGGCAACATGTCGCTCGCCATGCCGCATGAATGCGCCAACAACCTCGTACCCTTGTTGCACCAGCAGGTGCGCAGCGACACTGCTGTCCACACCGCCTGACATCGCCAACAAGACGCGCTCGCTTCTACTCACTTATCCACCCCCCCAAAAGGGGAAAAGGGGAACCCATTCCCATGGTTACTGCCCCATCGCCACTCTTACTGATAACTGTTTCGAGATCCCTCAACCAGCCTGCAAAAGATTTTGGAGAAATTCCCCTTATATATCTAGATGTGGGGCTTGATCTCGTGGTAGGGCGGAATACACTCTGTCCCATGCTTCCTTACCTGCTCAATCAACCCAAACTCCCCAGCCCCGATTACCGCGTTATTCTGCGTTAAGCCAGTCAACGGAAAGTTTCAGTCGACAGGAGCCTCCTGTCAAAGAGCGAGCAGCGTGTTCATTTTTTCGCCTCTTCAGAAGAATTCGTGGGTAAATTTCCTTTCGGGTAGTGCTCCGAGGTTGTGATACAGGGCG
>JAQCHP010000238.1 GCA_027619595.1 Planctomycetota bacterium | reverse complement strand
TTCCAGTTTTTCACCATCGACCGGAATTCGCTTCAATCGCGGCTCAATCAGTCGGTCCGAAACATACCACCCGACCAACACAATCACCAAACAGGAAGCACTCATGAACCCCCAGTTACAGAGCGGGTTGACCTCCCGTACTGGGTCGATCAATCGAACCGCCTGTTGCGTAAAACCTTGCAGCAACGGATCCAGGGCGGACGGCAGGAAATTCGCGCTGAACCCGCCAGCCGTTCCGGCAAAGGCCGTGGTAATTCCCAAGAGTGGGTGACGCCCCGCTGCGGCGAACATCATACCGCCCAGGGGGATAATCAAGACGTAGCCCGAATCGCCAGCAGAATGACTTAATATGGCTACCAAGAGCAACATCGGAGTCAGGAGTGAGGCGGGGGTCATGCTGAGCATTCCACGCAACGCGGTGGAGACAAACCCGGAATGCTCCGCGACACCAACCCCCAAGAGGGCAACCAATACCAACCCCAGCGGAGGAAACTCAATGAACGTCTTTACCATTCGCGACGTAAACGCAACCAACGACGTCTCCGTAAGCTGATTCTTTACCTCTATGGGAGTATTGCTGCGGGGGTCGACTTCGGTGAACTTAACGCTGGCCAGAACCGCCGACAGTCCCCAGGTAATAAAGAGGGCCCACACGAACAGGAGCGCTGGATCGGGCAGCTTATTGCCGATCCATTCGATAATGTCCAAGAAGTACTGTAGAGCACCGGAAGGTGCAGCGGATTCCTGTTCAGATCGCATAGGTTCGGATGACTCAGTTAGGCCAACAGTTCTTGGACAACCCGTGCGTGGTTCACCCGAGTATCCGTAATGTTCTCTTCGGCACCGTGGTGTTTGTACGAGACTCGAGCATGGTCCAAGCCCAATTGGTGCATGATGGTGGCAAACAAATCAGGTACGCTCACTCGTTGCTCCAGAGCGGCATAGCCAAATTCGTCGGTAGCACCGTGCACATAGCCACCCTTCACACCGCCACCGGCCATCAGAAGACTGAATCCGTGGGGGTTATGATTGCGTCCATGACCGCGCTGCGAAGTTGGTAATCTACCAAATTCCCCCGTCCAGACCACTAGGGTATCGTCCAATAATCCGCGGCGTTTGAGATCGAAGATCAATGCGGCGGACGGCTGGTCGACCTCTTCGCATAACGGCACGATTTTGTCGTTCAGATAGTCATGATGGTCCCATCCGTTACGCGGGGCTAACACGTGCACAAATCGTACTCCCCGTTCCACCAAGCGGCGTGCCAGCAGCAATCGCCGACCGTAGGCTGCTGTGACTGGGTTATCCAGTCCATACAGTTTATGGGTTTCGGCCGACTCCTGTGCGATATCCAGATCTTCACTGGCGCGTAATTGCATGCGTGCGGCAAGCTCATAGTTGGCAATCCGGGCGTCCAACACCGACTCGGTCGGATATCGCAACCGTTGCGATGCGTTCAACTCGGAAATCAGTCGTAGGTTTTCTTCCGGAATTCCGGTCACGCGCGGACGGCCCGACTTCAGGTTCAGCACCGGGGTCCCCTCCGCTCGAATTTCCGTAGCGCGATAGAGCGCCGGGAGCCATCCGTTGTGGACCTGCATCGGGCCCCCGGAATGAAAAGCGGCAGGGTCCCTCAGTACAACGTATCCAGGCAAGTTACGGTTCTCACTCCCTAACGCGTACACCACCCAAGCACCCAGCGACGGACGGCCCGGACGATTGCTACAGGAGCACATCATAAAGGTCGCCCCCGGATGGTTGGGGTCGACGCTGAACATCGACCGTACCACACACAAATCATCGGCCATCGATCCGAGATGTGGCACAAGGCTGGAATACTCAACACCTGCATTTCCGCAACGGCGAAAAGGGAACGCACTGGCCATCAGCGGTTCCGTCTGCTCGTTGTTGCCATTGCCACCCCGAATGTTCTTGACCACTTGACCATGTCGCTTCTGCAGTTCGGGCTTGGGATCGAACAGATCCATTTGGCTCGGCCCGCCATTTTGGAAGAGCATGATCACCGATTTCGCACGCGGTGCAAAGTGATTCGCGCGGGGCTCCATCGAATGGACCGATCTTACCGACGCGTCTGCTTCATCCGCCAAAAGCGACCCCAGAGCCAGACTGCCAAACCCTAGCGCCGACTGCTCGAGAAACTGCCGACGAGAAGCGATAGAGGGGCGTACGTCGTTCATGCGGTGATTCTCGTCTATTCGAGGTACAAAAATTCGCTCGTACCCAGCAATGCATGACAAATGCCTGTCAGGGCGTTGATTTCGATCGCTTCGGCAGTGATGCCAGGCTCGGACCGGTATTGCTTCGCGTGACGCTCCCAGGCTGCCTGGCAGCGTACCAGGTCGCCCTCTGCAGGTGGTCGACTCAGTGCGGCCAGAAATGCATACTGAATCTGGTCGGTCGACGTACCGTCAACCACCCGCTGCACGCGCTGTGCAAATTCAAGCGACTGGTCCAAGACAAGTGGATCGTTCATCATGGCCAACGATTGTAGCGATACGGCACCGTCATCGCGGCGCACAACGCAACCGGTAACGACCGGCTTGTCAAACGTGGTGAGGAACGTGGTGGTGAATATGCGGCGATTTAATAGATACAAACTGCGGCGATAACGGTCTCCCGGTGACGTGAGGCCCTTGAAACTTGCGTCGACCATCCCGCCCCCCTGATCCTCTAGCGGGGTCGGTTCACCATCCAACCGGAGATTCAACGTGTCGCCCAGGGCTAAGATCGTGTCCCGCAGCGGCTCCCCTTCCAAACGACGAAGCCGAGCATGCCACAACAATTGATTTTCTGGATCGACCGCCGCTCCCTGCAAAGCAGTCACTTCGTTGCCAGGTTGGGAGGTTTGGCGGTACGCGGCGGAGAGCATGATCTGCCGTATTAATCGTTTCAGTGACCAGCCATGGTCGACGAAATCGGCGGTGAGCCATTCCAATAATTCGGGGTGCGTTGGGCGGGCACCGGAGACACCGAAGTTCTCGGAGGGGTTAACGATTCCCTGCCCCAAGAGCCGCTCCCACACACGATTCACCATGACGCGCGCCACAAGTGCCGCAGCGGGCGAAGACCGATCCGTGAGCCAACTCGCCAATTGCGTCCGTCGCCCTGACGTTTCCGCCGGAACTGGCGGCGTTTGTAGTGACTGGCCGTCGACTGATCGATTGAGCACTTTCAAAAAACCGGGGGCGACCTCCCGCCGTGGACTTTCGAAGGCTCCCCCCTGCAAGAATCGGGTCGGCGGAGGGGGCCCCACATCGTACAACGCATGGATATATCCGTACTTTCGACGCTGTTGGTTGATTGCATCGATTTTCTGTTGCTGCTCAGTAATTGCCGTCAACTGTGCCGTCGGCAACGTTGCATCGACTTCGGCGTCTGGGATCGTCAGCAGCACAGTGTGTCGCGCTATTACTTTCTTCTGTGTTTCAGTGCGTTGTTCCTTCTCTAACTGAAGGGCCGCCACCACCATCTCCCGTTCGTTGTTTTTGAGTTTCGCCGCACGCTCAATCTGTATCGGCAGCAGATACGGCTGACGAATCGCCGCAATCTCTTCTAAGTGCTGGTTGATTTTTTCGTCAAGTTCGCTATTCCAACGGTCGGCTTGTTCTCTTTCTGCAAGGGAAATGTCCGCCAACGCCCGTTCCCTGGGACCCTTCCACGATGCGGGATTGAGCGAAGGTGTGAGGAACGCCATCAGACGATAGTAGTCTTGCTGCGAGATCGGCTCAAATTTGTGGCTATGACAACGAGCACACGTCAGGCTCAAGCCGAATAGACTTGTTCCTAGTTGTGTCATATTGTCGTGCATCACCGACCAAATTGTGTTCGAATTTCTGTCTTCTCCAGTCAGATCTTCAACGCATCGTAAGTAGCCCGTAGCGGTCAAGTGTTCGATCGTTTCCGGCGTATAGCTGGCAGCTTTTCGCCAGTCGACCATTTCGTCACCTGCCAACTGCTGTCGCAGCATTACATCAAACGGTTTGTCTTGATTGAAGGCATGCACGACGTAGTCTCGATAACGCCACTTGCCATCCACAAATCCTTCCGGAGTATCAAGGCTGGAATCGAAACTGACCGTGTCGACGTAGCCGACAAGATCCAACCAGAACCTGCCCCAACGCACGCCAAAATCGGGAGCCGCCAGCAGCCGGTCGACCAGCCGCACGTACGATTCTTCCGTACCGTCTTGAGCAAATTCCAGCAGCGCCTCGGGGGTTGGCGGCAATCCCGACAGGTCGTATTGGACCCGACGCATCAAGCGGTATCGATCGGACTCCGGCGCCATGGACAGGCCCACCCGCTCCAATCGCTGCTCAAGAAAAGCATCAATGGGCATTTTTGAGACACGGTTTTGCGCGGTGTCACCGACCGTTCGATGGCCCATCACCGGCAAGGGAGGCCGCTGCAAAGGCTGAAACGCCCAATGCGGCTCGGCAGCATCTTGCGCTTCCGGCTCCTCCTCCACGGCCTGTTCGTCTGCTGGGGCGCCAGCCAAAATCCACCGCCGGATGAGATCTACCTGATCTGCCGACAGTTTTTCTTCGTCATCCGGGGGCATGTCGCCGTGCGATATCATGTCGACAAGTATGCTCTGCTCGGCATTGCCCGGTACGATCGCTGGCCCGTTGGAACCGCCTCGCAGAAGAGAGGTCAGAGTATGGACGTCAAGTCCCGCTTCCCGCTCCCCGTCACTTCCATGGCAATGTCCGCAGCGTTCCGCCAAAAGCGGATGAATATCCGCTTCGAAGTGCGGTGCCTTATCCGTTTCCGGATCCGCCGATAGTTCGGCAGCACCGGATTCCTCCGCCAAGACACCCTCCGCCCAAACACGGGGCACCGAAATCGAAGGCGTGGTACAGCAAACCGCAAGTGCGATATAGGCTACGGTTCGTCAGGTTGATCGTCTGGTCCGCGACCTCGTCTG
>JAQCHP010000237.1 GCA_027619595.1 Planctomycetota bacterium | reverse complement strand
ATTTGTTGGTGGATCTGCTTAGCTGTCGCTTGTCGGTCACCTGTCAGTAGAGCGATCTTACCGATTCCCAACTGGCGTAGACGCGCCAAAGAATGGATTGCCTCGGGCCGCAATTGATCCTCGAAGAAAAACGCTGCGACGACCATCTCTTGGTTTGCCAAGAGCGCCACACTGCAATTCGATTCCGCGTGGATCGCCTCGTCAATTTGAGCAGGCATCGAACGAGGAAATTCCTGCAGATACCTCGGGCTGGTGAGCAGATAGGGCTGGCCGTTTACCTGGCCTCGCACACCGAATCCACGCAGCACTTGCACACCCTCGGCTGTCGATTCGACGGTATTCGTCTGCGATGCGGCATTCCGGAGCGTGGCGGCCAGTGGATGGTCGCTGTCCCTTTCCAAGGTGGCTGCAATTCCTAAAATTTGCTGGTTGGTCCAGCCAGTTGCCGCGACGATACGCTTCAATTGCGGAGTTCCGATCGTTAGCGTACCCGTCTTGTCAAACGCGATGGCGTCTAATTGCCCAACGGCCTCCAGGAATTGTCCCCCTTTGACGATGATCCCACGACGCGCTGTACGGTGCAGCCCCGCAAAAATCGTAAAGGGGGTGGATATGAGGAGTGCGCACGGGCAGGAAATAACTAGTAGTACGAGGCCGCGACGAAACCATTCCGTCCAGAGGTCTGGGCCGAGCCGTTCGCCCACTTGCGTCAGGAACGGCGGCAGCACCGCGACAGTAACCGCGGCGAGCACAACTGCGGGTGTATACCATCGCGCAAATTGGTCCATAAATCGCTGCGTAGCGCCGGGGGCTGAATTCGATCGACGCAACACCTCGGCGATTTGCGCTACCAGTGAGTCCCGCTCACAATTGGTAATCGAGATCTCCAGAATACCATCCTGGTTGAGCGTTCCGCCGTAGAGCGTATCTCCGGGGCTTTTGTCGATTGGTAGCGACTCACCTGTGACTAACGACTGGTCGACCGACGATTGTCCTCGCAGGACGATACCATCGGTAGGAATTCGCTCACCAGGTCGGACGACAATACGGTCCCCTTTCTGCAATGCCGCGCCTGGCACATCCTCTGTTAAGGTCTGAGTTGTCTCCGATTGGTTTCCGGCAACCCCAGAAACAACGCGAGGTCGATCGTGCGCAACAATCCGATGCGCCATGGGTGGCTCGTGCGCTTGGAAGGATTGCTCCACGGATCGGCGAGCGCGATCCAGCTGCCATGATTCGAGCCATATCGATATCGCGAATAGCCACATCGTCGCAGCTGCTTCCAACCATTGACTCGTCAGCAACGCACCCGCGACAGCGAGAACGACCAGCACGTGCATATCGAGCCGCCCGGAAATTAGGGCCTTCCAAGCCGCAACCGTCACTTGCCATCCGGCGAAACATACGGCGCCGACCGAAAGGAGGGCGACTGCGACGGGTGGGCCTTGCAATACGGCGACTGCCACTGCGAGTGTAAGCAACCCGGCCGCCAAACGTAGAATGGGCGATGGCCAACGACTGATGGAAGGGTGGTGGCAGCCGGACGATTGCGCACAGTCGCCTCCTTCTCTATTCGGCGGAAACCCCAACTGAACCAATCGGCGTGAAATCGCGTCCAGCGATGTCATCTGCGGGTCGAACTCAACGTGCAGTTCTCGGGCTACGTAGTCGCCTTGTACCTCGCTGACGCCAGCGACGTCTGCTAAGCCGACGCGAATAACCTGAAGTTCCGTGGGACAGTGCAGCCCAGGTACCGAGAGAATCAGGTGGCTGTGCATAGGGGCGTGTTACTGCTTCAAACAGTTGGAATCCGTTGACTCTCTGCGAACCGCAAGTATAGAGTGTGGATCCCCGGGCTGTCAGCGCGAACATCACAAGTTCGCACCGGATTCGCTATGATGGTGAGGACCCGAGTCAACGCCCTTTTGGCGCCGGCACGACGCTGTTAGGCTCAACGGCAATTCCCTAGAGGATTCTTTACCTCATGAAAATTCACGCTACAACCATACTTTCGGTTCGACATGCGGGGACTGTAGCGTTGGGCGGGGACGGCCAGGTCACTCTCGATACGTCGATTGTGAAGTCCGATTCGGTCAAAGTACGCCGTCTGGGCGATGGCAGTGTGCTGTGTGGATTCGCTGGCACGGGGGCCGATGCGTTTGCCTTGATGGAACGCTTTGAACAAAAACTCAAGGACTATCCGTCGAATGTTCCGCGGGCCGCCACCGAGTTGGCGAAAGAATGGCGTACCGATCGAGCCCTGCGACGCCTGCAGGCATTGATGGTCGTGGTGGACTCGCGGCACACGCTGCTCATCAGCGGCACTGGGGATGTCATTCAACCCAGCGACGGAATCTTGGGCATCGGTTCGGGAGGAAATTTAGCGGTCGCGGCGGCACGCGGCCTCACACGGCACACTCAACTCTCGGCCGGTGAAATCGTCCGCGAAGCCCTGGGAATTGCCGCCGATATCGACATCTACACAAACCATAACGTTGTTGTTGAGGAGATCCGGTGCCTGCCCTGACCGAAGAAACACCCCAGAAGAAGCACGCCAAACCGCCCTTGACGCCGCGCGAGACGGTGGCGGAACTTGACAGGTATATCGTCGGCCAGCCGGCAGCAAAACGGGCCGTGGCGATCGCAGTTCGAAATCGGTGGCGCCGGCAGCAACTCCCCGCCGATATGCGACAAGAGGTAACTCCAAAAAATATTCTCATGATTGGACCGACGGGGGTAGGAAAGACAGAGATTGCCCGACGGTTGGCTAAATTGACGCAAGCCCCGTTTGTGAAGGTGGAAGCCACAAAATACACCGAAGTCGGTTATCACGGACGCGATGTCGAAAGTATGGTGCGCGACTTGGTCGAGAACGCGATCGGGATCGTGCGAATCCAAGAACTTGCCAACGTGAAACGAGACGCCGAAAAACGGACCGAAGAACGGTTGCTGGATCTACTCGCGCCAACACCTCAGTCGGTGGACGTGGGAGGCCGCGATGCCGATTCGGCCGAGCACTATCAACGGACACGCGATCGCATGAAGGAAATGCTGCGATCAGGACAACTTGAAGATCGTATCGTCGAATTTCAGGTCGAGCAAAAACAAACACCGGTTGTATTCAGTGGCGTCGGTATGGAACATATGGACGTAGATATCCAGGGTATGTTCGAAAAATTCTTGCCCAAGTCGAATGTGCGGCGCGAAATGACAGTGCGCGAGTCACGGAGCATGCTGCACGAGCAAGAATCTGAGTCGCTTCTCGATCAAGAAAAAATTAGCTCCGCCGCGATCGAACTCGCTGAGCAGGACGGTATCATTTTTGTCGATGAGATCGATAAAGTCGTGGCCAGTGACTCACATGGTGCCGATGTGTCCAGGCAGGGAGTGCAGCGTGATCTGCTGCCGATCGTGGAGGGGACTACCATTCAGACGCGATACGGATACGTGCGCACAGATCATATTCTTTTTATTGCTGCAGGTGCCTTTCACCGCAGTAAGCCAAGCGATCTAATGCCCGAACTCCAAGGACGATTTCCGATTCGAGTGGAATTTGCCGAACTCACGCAAGAAGACTTTGTGCGGATCCTGACGGAACCTCAGAACTCCATTACGTTCCAATACTCGGAACTCATGAAGACGGAAGGGATCGATCTCCGATTTAGTGAAGCCGCCATTGCATCGATGGCGACCTTCGCGTTTCAAGTGAACCAAACAACGCAGAATATCGGAGCAAGACGGCTTTCTACGATCGTAGAACGTGTGCTGGAAGACATTAGTTTTGATGCTCCTGAGGGTGCCAAAGGGACCTTGCTGATCGGCGAAGACTATGTCCGGGAAAGACTGCAAGATATTGCGGCCGATGAAGACCTCAGTCGTTTTATCCTTTAGATTACGGTCGGTCTCGACGATGCTGGCATTAGGTGTTTTGGATTCGACATTTGCTAAACGACGCGACTGCCTAACCATGCGACAGCCAAACCATGCGGCTGTCGGGTAACTTGCGAAAATTAGCGTGTTTCAAGGCGATAGATTGCCTTGTCGGTGCGGATAAAGATCGATTTTCCCACCGCAGCCGGTGACGCCAGGATTTCACCCTCCAACGAGTTCTTCGCGAGGACCGAGAACTCACCAGTGTCCGAGAGGACGGTGGTGAGTCCTTCGCGTGAGAAAAGATAAATCTTGCCGTCTGCATGCAGGGGAGATGCAACGAAGTTGCCCCCAATCCGTTCGCGCCAACGTAGTTTTCCCTCCTCGGCATGCAAACACGTGACAATCCCTGCGTCGGACACGAAATATATGGAGGCACCGGCAAGCAGCGGTGACGAAATGTTGGGGATCTGCTTGTCAAAGGACCAAACTAAGGAGGGAGTCGTATGTAGGTCATCGCCAAGCCGCAGCGCGAGGAGTTTCCCCTGCATAAAACCGGTGACAACATACAACAGTCCGTTACCCGCGACAGGCCGCGGGACCGTAGAGAAACCCACGTCACCGTAGGCTACTTTCCAGAGTTCGTTGCCCGTGCCTGGGTCATATCCATACACCCAATTCGCCGCAGGTGACGCAATGACCGTTTCCGCGTCTTGCTGCAATAGGAGTGGCGTTCCGTACGCTTTCCGCAATTGGGGATGCTCTTCCATTTTTCCCGAGCGGGGCGTCCGCCAAGCGGTTTTACCGGTGGTCGTATCCAACGCCACAATGTACTGTTCGTCAGTGCCGTCACAATGCAAAATGTACCGATTCTCCCAGAGAACTGGCGTACTTCCGGGGCCGTTTTCATGTTGGATTGCCACGTCTGTATTTTCCCAGACTTTCTCCCCCGTCGACGTGTCAATGCAGACCGATCCGTAGGCACCGAAACAACAGTACAATCGATCGTTGGCCAGTAGGGCTGTGGGGGAGGCAAACGAGTTCATCTTGTGCACTGCTTGCGGGTTTTTTTGCTGGA
>JAQCHP010000057.1 GCA_027619595.1 Planctomycetota bacterium | reverse complement strand
CACGGCCAGTGGATCGAGATGCCGGTCGATAACCGTGTCCTGGGATAGGACCGGCGTTTCGACTTCGAGAAATCCGTGAGTATCAAAGAACTCACGCAGACGCCGCCACAAAGCTGCACGTGTCTGTAGCATGGCCCACGTCGCCGTCGGTGCGAACTCATGCTGGGACATTGCTTGTTCCTGCCGATCGTTTCATGAGCATCGCTCATTGCCGCGGCGATGGATGTCTATAGGTGTCGGCAGGTCGATTTTGTCCAAGGGCCCCTACGGCTAACGTCAACTCCGTACTCGCTCGACATATTCGCCCGACCGAGTATCTACACGGATGACATCCCCAATGTTGATAAATGACGGGCAATTGATCTCCGCGCCGGTTTCTACCTTGACCGGTTTGGAAACGTTCGTTGCCGTGTTTCCCTTCGCACCTGGTTCGCAGTATTCCACGGTCAGTTCCACCTGTTTCGGCGGCGTCATCGTGATCGGTAGCTCGTTGTAGAGCACCATCGAACAGATCATGCCTTCCTTGAGGTACTTCCAGGCGTCGTCGACTTGTTCTGCCGAAAGTTCGTACTGCTCGTACGATTCGTTGTCCATGAAAACGAACGTATCGACCTGCCGGTAGAGGAACTGAGCGTCAATTTCGCTCACATCCGCCGATTCCAGCGTGTCGCCCCCCTTGTAGGTCCGGTCGAGCGAGGTGCCACGGATCAAATTACGGAGTTTGCATTTATAGAGGGCATTTCCCTTGCCCGGCTTCACAAAATTACAATCTGATATCAGATAAGGCTCACCATCGATTTGAACCTTGAGCCCTTTGCGAAAGTCACTAGTGTTGTAAACGGCCACGTTGTTTTATCCTGTAAACGAAGAATCCGATGGTTCCATGGTTTTGTAACCAACGTCGCTGACCCGGCCAAGATGCTCTTGGCCGATCACGACGCTCGATCGGTACGCCCCATCACTACGCCCAATTCGTAGGTCAATGCCAATCGATGCCTATTGTATCCGGTTCCCAAGGCGTTGTCCCGGCCAGTTCCGGGATCCATGACAATGATTGGCAAGGTTCGTTGCGTCGAGCAATTCGCGACCCGGCGGAACTTTGTGCTCGACTCGAATTACCGGAGTCGTATGTGGCTGCGGCCCGCCGGGCGGCAGCGGCCTTTCCACTTTTGGTCCCTGAGGAATTCTTGAATCGCATGCGTCGGCGGGACCCGCACGACCCCTTGCTTCGACAGGTACTCCCCTTGGAACTGGAGAACGATGAGGTTCCCGGGTACGGCCAGGATCCCTTGGAGGAACGCCATACTCAGGATGTTTCTGGGATGCTGACAAAGTACCCTGGTCGCTCGTTGCTAATCACCACAGGAGCCTGCGCGGTTCACTGCCGCTACTGCTTTCGCCGGCATTTTCCCTACAGCGCGTCCCCCAAGTCGACCACGCAATGGGAGCCGGTCCTCCGGCAGCTACGTAGTGACCGGTCCCTGGAAGAAGTCATTCTCAGCGGTGGCGATCCACTGACCCTGCCTGATGAACGCCTAGCTTGGTTGCTTCAGCAACTGAGTCAGATTGAGCACGTGCGGCGCATTCGGGTTCACACCCGGCTGCCGATCATGATTCCGTCCCGTGTGAATGGACCGTTACTGGAGATGTTGTCGCAACCAGGGCAAGTGCGAATCGTTGTTGTACACGTCAATCACGCGGCGGAACTCGATGCGTCAGTGAGTCAGTCCTTGGCCGCCCTGCAGATGGCCGGAATTCTACTGCTCAATCAGGCCGTGTTGTTGCGAGGCGTCAACGATCAGGTTGAAGATCAGGTCAATTTGAGCCTACGTCTGATTGAGTGTGGTGTGCTGCCGTATTACTTACACCAACTGGATGCCGTCGCGGGGGCCCACCATTTCCTCGTCCCGGAGGCCGAAGGACGATTATTACTGCAAACGATGCAAGATCGGCTGCCAGGCTACGCCGTGCCGCGTTATGTGCGAGAAGTGCCTGGCGAACCGAGCAAACGCCCGATATTGCCGTAAGCGATTGCCGCCAGCCCCACGCCCAAAAAGGCCAAGCCACCGCCGAGATTTCGCACGAGAGCCAGGCGGTCTCGTAGCAACTCCGCTTCGGCCCTAGCCGGATTTGGCCGACTGGCAAGTGCATTTTCACGCATGGCTGTCCATAGTTCCCATAGTTGCTGGGCGTTGGCGGCTTCGATGCGCTCCGTCAGTTGCTGCTGAGCGAGTCCTGCGGTCGGCACTTGGAACCTGGATACCAAAGTCTGGAAATAGTAATAAGTTCCAGCGCCGATCAACAGCAAGAGGATGCCAATGAAAAAGCTGATCCCGCGACCGAGCGACCAAGACTTGTGCCTTGGCTTAGCCTCGGTCGCGTGAGTGGCCAGCTTTCGCAACTCGCGCAAGGCAGGGACTGTCAGTACGCGGCCACATCGGCAGGTAACCTGTTGGCCTGCCTGTCGTGTCGTGACGGTCTGGGGGGAACCGCAATCGCAGGGGAGTAGATAGTCGGTAATCATGAAGCTCCAGGACGGGGTGAGGCGAACCCGCTGTTGGCCCACCATGGCAAACAGATGCCGCCATCGACCAGAAGTGTTGCTCCGGTGATGTAGTCACTCCCCTTTTCGCACAAAAAGACGATCGCGCGTGCGATTTCGTCCGGGTGTCCGAGCCGACCCCAAGGGATCGCTTCCGCACCCTGTTTCAGCTTGTCCTCGCTGGCATATTTTCGCTCACCCGGAGTATCGGTCCAGCCCGGCTGGATAATATTCACGCGGATGCGGTGACGGGAAAGCTCAAGTGCGGCCGTCTTGGCCATATGTTCCATCGCGGCTTTGGCCATATTGTAGGCCATGGCGCCTGCCACAGGCGTAAAAGCGTGCGGGGAACTAACCACCACGGCGCTCCCTCCTTGGCCCCGCGCAATCATGGAATTGGCCGCCACCCGCAGCAGGTTAAATGCCCCCCACATCGAAACATCAATGCAGCGACGGAAACCATCGAGGTCGGCGGTGTGGAAAGGTTCGCGATCGCTGTAGGCCGCATTGGCGACCACAATATCGAGCGGTCCGAAGGCGTCCTCAACTTGCCCCACCATCGACTCCATGACCGCCATGTCGGCAACGTCACCGGCGACGGCAATCGCATTCGAGCCGGCGGCTTGAATCGCCTTTACCACCTCATCGGCTTCGGCTGGATGCGATCGATAGTTGACCCCTACAAACGCTCCAGCTTTTCCGAATGCAATGGCCGTTGAGCGACCGATTCCGCGGCTCGCCCCCGTGATCAATGCTACCTGCCCCTCCAGCGCACCCATCGTTGATTCCGCTCCTCTCCTGGCCTACGACCGCACCACACCCGACCATGGTCGGGTGTCAGCTATGCTAGCCCCCGTCTGCAGGCAGTTCAACCGTGCCAGGCTTGTTGCTGGCCGGTGCCAGTAAGGTTCACAACTCCGCATCGATTTGCCAGCTAGCACCGGAAAAAAAGTCGCAATCAGGAGTTTCCGAACTACTGGACCCACGTTTGTCTTCATTTACAATAAAGCGGAATGCCCTTGGTTACTCCCGCGGTAAAGCACTCGCTGGGCGGTTACGATCTAACCGCTGATAAACACCGGTCGGTGGCGCAGGATCCTTCGGCTTTCGTTGTTGAATTCGTTCTTTTACTTTTCAGAATAGAGTGGAGGCATGCACAGGACGGCGTGCCTCACAAATCGCTCCTGGTACGCAGTTAACTTCCGAATTTGTTCCTGCCAGGTTTTTTTCTTGCAGGTTAAACCAAGGAGGCTGATCTGTGCGGCAGCGGTTTAAACCAACGAGGTCCTTTTCATCTGCCCAGATAGTGTGGAGATCCAACGTCAACTCTCCCGCAAACGATGAGGATTGGGCAACCCTCAAGTCCGCACAATTTTGCCATGTGTCGAATTCCAGTCGGATGTATGCTTGAGTCCAATCGAGGGAAAGTTTTTGATTCGTTACGAATCGAATGATCGCAACCTTTTACCAAATGTTCGGTACCCGCGGCGCTTTGTGCAACGAGTGGTACACTTACAAGGTTGTCCTCGTAGGTAGTCAATGTCAGCCGGTCCTGGAATTGGTGTAAGGAGCCTTGCTTTGTACGATCGATTACTCGATGAGCTGGATGACCGCCATGTTGCACCTGAGGAAGAAGCGGCACTTGCCGAAGTCGATCCGGTGGCCGGACTGGACGAGGATGACGATCTAGATGCCGGCGAATTGGATCCGTCGGCCGTAGGAGACGACGACTTTGATCCGATGGAAGATTTGTCGGAAGGGGATTTAGAATCGGAGTCATGGTCCGATGATCCGGTACGCATGTACTTGACGCAGATGGGTGAAATTCCGCTCCTCAGTCGCCAACAAGAGATCTACCTTGCCCGGCGTATCGAAATCACTCGCGCCCGATTTCGCTGTCGACTTCTGTCCTGCGACTATGTTGTTCGCATGGCATTTAAGGTTCTTAAGCGAGTACACGATGGTGAGCTCCCATTTGACCGAACCGTCCAGGTATCGGTGACCGACCGTCTGGAGAAAGAGCAAATTCTTGGGCGACTGCCGCACAACCTTCGCTCACTGGAGGTGCTGTTGCGGCGGAACGAACATGACTATCGCGTCGCAGTCAGCCTTTCCCGATCTCTACCAACGCGTTGTGCTGCCTGGAAGCGATTGGGGCAGAGACGTCTTCGTTGTGTGCGATTGATTGAAGAATTGGGTTTGCGGACGCAGCGTGTCGAACCGATGATCCAGACGCTCAAGAGCTTCAGCGATCGTATCGATACGCTCAAACAAAAGATCCAGAACCATAAGCTGGCGGCAGGGCCCGAATCGGAACGGCGCAATTGGGCGCGAGAGTTCCGCAATCTTCTGCTCTCGACGCAGGAGACACCGACGAGCTTGCGCAGTCGCGTGCGTGAATTGGAAAAGGACTTTGCCGATTATCAAATCGCGAAACGTGAGCTGTCCGAAGGTAATTTGCGGCTCGTCGTGTCGATTGCCAAGAAGTACCGGAATCGCGGACTGAGTTTCCTTGACCTCATCCAAGAGGGCAATGCAGGTCTCATGCGCGCTGTCGATAAATTTGAATATCGGCGCGGATTTAAGTTCTGTACCTACGCAACGTGGTGGATTCGTCAGGCAATCACACGCGCTGTAGCGGATCAGAGTCGCACGATCCGAATTCCCGTCCATATGGTAGAAACGATGTCCCGCGTGCGGAATGTCTCCCGCAAGCTGGTACAGGAATTGGGACGCGAACCGACGTTGGAGGAAACAGCGTGTTCCTCCAGCACCTCGGTGGACGAGGCCCGTCGTGTGCTTGCCATGAGCCGCTATCCGATCAGTCTCGATCGACCCGTCGGAAATAGCGATGATAGTCAGTTCGGCGATCTGCTGCCGGACGGTGGAGTTGAAAGTCCTTCGGTCGGTGCATCGCAGGAAATGCTGCGGACACGCATCAATAAGGTTCTCACAACTCTCAGTTATCGCGAACGAGAAATCATCAAGTTGCGATACGGATTGGGCGACGGGTACAGCTATACCTTGGAGGAAGTTGGCCATATTTTCAAAGTGACCCGCGAACGAATTCGGCAGATTGAGGCCAAAGCAGTTCGCAAACTGCAACAGCCGAGCCGCAGCCAGGAACTTGTCGGGTTCCTCGACTAGCGTTCCTTAACTCTGTTCCTCTGCAACTCCGTACCTGCTGCGGCATAGTCAGAGTGGTATCCTTGAGTTCTCAGGTTCCGAGGGCAAAACGATTGTGTTGAGTGCCGCACGCACGACGTTGCACGCCCATGGCGAACACAGGAAGTCCGTTTTCTTCTCATGTTGAGTATCTAAACCAGCACGGTTATGCCATGCTGGAATCCGTTCTGGATACTACAGCCGTGACCCGGCTTACCGAACAACTGGCTGCCAGCTTTGAGGATGAGCAAACTGCATCGGTCCTGCGGAGTCGTGGTCACACGTACGGCTCTCGTAATCTACTGGATGTATTTCCAGGAGTAGTTGATTGGTTGCGGTGCTCTTCTCTCGGAGAGTTTGCGACGATCGTCCTGGGAACGAACGTAGGAATCGTGCGAGTTCTTTACTTCGACAAGCCACCCAACCGGTCATGGTCGCTGCCTTGGCATAGGGACATGACGATTGCCGTCAAGAAGAATAGTCTTGCGAGCAACCATTTTTGCAATCCGACCGTCAAGGCGGGAGTGCCGCATGTGGTGGCGCCGAATTCCCTTCTGGAAGCAATGGTTACGTTTCGCATTCACTTGGACCCCATGACCGACGGAAATGGCCCTCTTTGCGTCATTCCAGGCTCGCATCGACCGGAGAGTCCCAGCGAACAACTGCCGGTCGAGTTGCACGCGCAGGCCGGCGACGTATTGGCAATGAGGCCACTCTTGTCTCACTCCAGTAAACTCTCACAGCCCGGGACGATACTACATCGTCGTGTGATCCATTTCGAATTGGCACCCAGCCGGGAACTTCCGGATCGATTTGAATGGTATTCGTTCGTCCCGCTCCGTTAGATGATTCACGTTTGGCACAAGCATCCTCAGGGCGTAAGCCCCGGTTGTATTGCGATGCGACATCAATGGTTGTGCGATGTTGAACATCGAGCGCGTCAAGAAGAAACCGGACGCTAACGCGTTCGGGATGATGTGGGATTTACGTCAAACATAAACAACGGTTGGTCGCCACTCCCAGGGTATTGATTCTGCCCGAACCGAAACCGATACTTTGAACACAGAAGGATTGAATGAGTCAGCCAATGCCAGATCGTGACCACCTGCAGCCCGACAGTTGGGACATCGTGGACCATCCGAATGGATGGGATCTTCGGTGGCGCCCGCCGGTCACACGTCTGCTCCCAGGTCTTCCGGTGTTCTATGGAAGGCTTCCCAAGTCGCTAGTCACGTCCCAAGCCTTTTGGTCGTGGTATTATGGCGTATTCGTGGCGGTACTTGCCATCGAATTGTATATTCGGTACGGGATACGTTCTCCTTACGCCGTGAGTCCCATCTTGGCATTGTGCGTTGCAATGGTGCGGCAATATTTGTTCCATGATGTGGCGCTGAATGCCGAGCGTTTAATTGTGGTTCGCGATGGTCGCCTACGGATTGCTACAGGCGTCTTTTCGGACGCATCCCTCCGGTCACTAAGGCTCATCCCCGATCGTGCTCGCCGCGGCAGGCGTTGGCTGGTGTTCGCCGGCACGAGCCTTGCCGAGGCGGTACTTGTTGGCGCTCCAGGGCTTAAGGTCGATACGGCTCAGGAATTGCTTGAGGAACTGCTTACGCGAATTCGATAGGTTGCTGAAGAAGATGATTGTTGAAGAACTCGGGCTTAGCAAGTTGACTGTGGTCCTCTGTTTCCGCGTTTTGCTAGAATGATTCCGTCGTTCGATGAATCGTCCAACCAGTTTGTTGCCGACCTCCAATCGGCGGCCGAGGAGAAATCATGATGCCCGACTACAAGAAGACAATTGGAACGAAGCAGAAACCGCTCGAACTAAAAACACCTCCGGGCACGAGCTCCTACACACTCCACATTGACGAGAAAGATGGCAAGGAGGTTCTTGTATGTACGGTTGGGACCACGGTCTTGCACTACGATCCGCGATGTATCGAAGATTTGGCAACGATGCTGAAGCAGCACGGCGATTGGATGCTGTTAGGGAGCGTGACAAAACGCCCGGTTCCTATCCAACCGCGTTCGTTTCCCATCCAGAACTTACGCCGAATTGTTAAGGACGTTGAGGGTCGTCCGGATCCGTTTGGCTGGGTGGTTTGCCGTGACCAGCCGCGATGTGCTGTTCGCGTTGCTTTTGGTACTCCTGGGCCGCCGGAAGAGTCGCTGCGGCCGAAGCTGGCTGGTTGGCTGCCACAAAGAGGCGTTCCAGAAACGGGCGGCACCACCCGCAGCCCGTGCCCGCCCCCCCGCACTCACTGAGCTGACTCGCGCGCACCGGCTGCTCGCGCCGCAAGTAGTTCAAGACCTTGCGCTGGCTTACGTGAAAACACAAACAGAGTTCGTCGTCGAGTTCCATTCCCCTAGCATACACGTCCAAGCCGAACTTAGGGTATCATAGGGAACGGTGTTCGATGGGTGTTCGATGGACAGCCACTCTTGCGCCGCACTTGGCTCAAATTCTAAGGTTGGTCCTGACGTGCCCTCACATTTGCTCAATTCGCTCGGCGAGGATTTCGACGCTTGGCTCGCCGAACGGGGCTACCCACGGTATCGGGCGCCTCAGATCCGTCGTTGGCTACTGCAGTCCCGATGTGCAGGGTTCGACGAAATGTCCGATCTGCCGCAGAAGCTGCGCGCGGAGCTGTCGGATTCGTTCTCGATATGGTCGGCCGATGTGATGGCCCACCATCAGTCCCGCGATGGTACCGAAAAACTCGTTCTACAGGTAGCCGATGGAGGGACCATCGAATGTGTGCTCTTGCGAGACGGGGCTCGACGCACTATCTGCATCAGCTCCCAAGTCGGTTGTGCGATGGGTTGTGTATTCTGTGCAAGCGGGATTGCCGGAGTCGATCGGAGTCTCTCCCGCGGGGAAATCCTTGAACAAATACTGCGATTACAACGACTTCTTCCCACGGAAGAACGACTGTCGCACATCGTTGTTATGGGGATGGGGGAGCCGCTGGCGAACTTACCGCATCTCTTGTGGGCGCTAGAATGGGCACGCGCGTCCGATGGATTGGCAATTAGCGCACGTCGTATCACGATATCGACTGTCGGTTTGCCCGATGCGATCCGACGTCTCGCCGAACAGCCCCATCCCTATGAATTGGCGATTTCACTCCATGCGGCGACCGATGAATTGCGAAACCAACTCGTACGAGTCAACCAACAGACCGGCTTGACTGCCATCTTGCAAGCCGCCGATGACTACTATCAGGCCTCCAGACGGCGTTTGACGTTCGAATATGTGTTGCTGGCCGGCATCAACGACCAACCAATCCACGCCCAGACGCTCGCCCGACGCTTGGTGCATCGTAATGCGCTTCTGAATGTAATTCCTTTCAATCGCGTCGCCGATCTCCCTTATCAGACTCCGACCGACGAAGCTGTGGACCGCTTTTGCCAAATTGTGGCCCAGGCCGGGATTAATGTACAGGTTCGCCGCCGAAAAGGGGACGATATCCATGCGGCATGTGGGCAGCTCCGTCGACTTGTTCAACAAGCTGGCCCCCAGCAACTAACGCCGGCTCTATTGGAATCCCCTTCTTGAGGGTGGCGTCCCGAAACCGACATTTTTCGGTAGGGTGCGGTCGCATACAATCGAGCGAGATACGATTTTCGAGAAAACTCCGAAACTCTGCCCGGTAATTGGTGTTCGTACGTAGGTCGCTGTGAATTCGACGGGGCCGAGACACGTCCCCCCGTTGTGAAAATCCCTTCAACCGGGATGGAGTTGCCTTTTGTCAACGGATCGATGGCCGGCGGAGGAAAACGATGTGGACATTGGCTTGATGCTGCGCTTTCGCGATTCCGACGACGCCACAGCTTTCGAAGAGCTTGTTTCTCGTTACCAACAGCGTCTTTTGACCATCCTTTTCCACTGGTGTGGAAGTCGAGAATGGGCAGAGGACCTGTGCCAGGATGTTTTTCTGCGTGTCTTTCGGGCTCGGAAGCAGTATCAGCCCACAGGAAAGTTCTCCACATGGCTCTTCACCATCGCCCACCATACTGCCAGTAACGGACGACGAGGCCGCATGCGACGACGGGAAGTCCGTTGGGCCGGCGCGTTCGGGTCTTCGGGGTCAGGATTTGGTTTGGAGCAGCTGGCAGCCGCCAGTAGTGGTCAGATGCCGACGCGCTTGGCCGACAAGAGCGAGCTAGCGCAGGTGGTTCGACTGGCCGTGGCAGGGCTTAATGACCGGCAGCGGCTCGCTGTCCTGTTGTCGAAATTCGAACATATGAGCTACGAAGAAATCGCTGCTTCCATGGACCTCACGATTCCCGCTGTAAAGTCTTTGTTAGTTCGTGCCCGCGAGTGCTTGCGTCAAAAATTGCAGCCGTTCCTGGACGATGGACAACTCCCCTTAAACGTATCGACGATCCCACCCATTTCCGGAGCCTAGTTCGCTGGATGTCCGCACCGCAGAATCACAATGACCAAGAGTCGCTGATGGCTTATCTGGACGGAGAACTTGCCCCGGCCGAAGTCGCAATTTGGGAGAAACGCCTCGCACAAGATCCGGCATTACGCGCCCATCTCCAATCACTGAGAAGTACCTGGGACGCTTTGGATGCGCTGCAAACGACGACTTGCAATGCGAGTTTTACGACGCAAACACTCGACGCTGTCGCACTTGAAGTTCGCTCGCGAGAAACACAAGAAGCAGAACCAACCCTGCGTCGAAGTGCCATCGGAAGCGTTTGGCGAAGCTTGCTCGTCGTATTCGTTGTGTTGGTGGCCGCTGCTAGTTTTTTTGCCGTGCGATACCCCATCAGCAGCATTGACCGTCAATCGCCGCAGGATTTGGTCGTCGTTGAAGACTTGTCCACAGTTAAGGGCGCAAGTGAAGAAGAAAATGCGACTGCCGTTAAGGACTTGGATTCGAAGCAGCAAGATCAAGAACCCAGCGTTCCACACATGCCATCGTTGGGTCCCGACGATTCGAAGAAGATCGTCTCCTGGATGAACAAAGTATTGCGGGACCACGAGCGAGAATTGCTGCAAGTGGCCCCGCCACGTATCCGCGAAAGCATCCGCACCGCGCCACCGTTCGTTCGACGGCAATCGCTGTGGCGAATACTGCAACGCAACAGCGACCTTCGTCTGCCGACGGCTGTAGAGATTGAACGACTCATGCCACAGTTGTCGGATGCCCCCCGGAAGCAGCTCAGCCAAGCTGAGACAGTGGATGACAAGCGACTGCTATTGAATGAGTGGATGCGGGTCGCGATCAACGCCCGGTTCGTACGATCCGAAGTCTCCACAGAGGATCCATAGCAATTGCTCGGCGAACCGTTAGATTCCGATCGATACGGCTAAAAAAATGATCAACGATCGCCGTGCCGTCTAGTCCTTTTTCAGGCTTCTAGCTGAGGATCGGCTTTCGTTGGATAACGACACGTAGGGAACACGTGTCGCATCGTGGGCGCTAAGTTTATAGCTCGACAAAGCACTAGGGTGATTTTTGCCAGCTGCTCGCCAAAGGCGGCAATGACGACAGTAGGTAGTAGGCCTTGGGTACCGCCAGGTCGGCCAGTCCCGAAACGTTCCAGGTTTGGGTGGAAGGAGCCTGCTGAAAACCCAAGGCTCCTGCCAAATTATCTTGCTCGCGGAAGGTTACGACTCGTACCTTTTTGGGGTCGAGGTTTGCAAGTTCCGCAGCGCGTTCAACGGCCTCTTCCACAAACCCGATCTTGTCGACGAGCCCAAGATCAACTGCCTGTTGAGCCGAGAAGATTTCTCCGGTAGCAATCGCATCAAGTTCCAAGGGACTGCGATCAAACTTAGGACGACCAGCCTTTACGATGTCTTTGAAGCGAGAGAACGCTTGGTCGATGTATTTCTTCAGTACTTCGCGGTGATCTTCCGACATTGCACGCGTCATACTCAAAAGCTGTTTTCGTGGATGCGTTGCAATCGAATCATCCAAGATGTCCATTCGCTCCAAGAGTCCACTCAGGTCGTAGTGCGGGATGATGACTCCAATCGATCCCGTGGTCGTGGTATCCTCCGCGAAAATCGAATTCTCTTGGTCTCCGACTGCCATGGCGACATAGTACCCACCACTTGCTGCGAGGCTGCCCATGCTGACCACAAGCGGGATCTTACGCTCTTGCTTCAGCTTTGTGAGATGGTGGTAGATGAAATCGGACCCGGAAATGGTTCCTCCGGGAGAATTGATTCGGACGACAATGGCGCGAATGTCGTCATCCTTGCGGATGCGATCAATTTGTCGCTTGACAAAGCCATCCCCCTCCATAATTGCCCCTTCCAGGTTCACAATGGCGATTTTGTCGTTCCCCATTGCTTGCCCAGAAACGAATTTTTCTTGTACCCCTTCGGACGTGTCGAAGTATTGCTTAAATGCCACCGACATTCCGATAATGATCGGTACGCACATCATCAAACCGACCCAACCAAACCACGAAACCCATCGCAAAAAAGGGTTCGGATTCTGGGGTACAACGACGAATGTGGGAGCCGCAGTGGATGGATTGGCCGCGGCGGATGATGCATAGGCCCCCTGCGCGGCCACGCCCGGCGAAACCGAGCGAACTTCTTGAGCTTGAATCGGATGTTCGTATGAGCCGGGTTGTTTAGATCCTAGTGGATCGTTCGGTGGCAACGGTGGGTTGTGAGAGTCGTGCGGATCCGACATCGGTTTCCTCGCGGAGGGGGTGGCGGCAATTCTTGAAACGCTTCAAGCACCTTGGCAGCGCGTAGCGTTGCTGAGTAATTGTAGGTTACCAGCGGCGACCGGCAACAGGAGAGGAGGGGCCACATGAGCGGCGGGGTTGGCCCCAGTTCTACTTTAGGGCTGAAATTGACTGGGTGCCAGCACTTGATCGTCGATCGATTGTCCGACTTCAACGAGTCCACGATTGCTGCGAAACAGGTCATCGTTGCCGATACGGAGCTGATGCTGGTAGCGCACACCACCGTCCTGGAAAAGTACATTGGCGCCCCGCCCGCCATGTCGGCCTGCGGTAGCCGGCAAGACTTGTATCGCTGGTGCGCCTGGGGCAGACGGCGTCGTGACAATATCCCCAAGAATGGCGAAATTCGATTGGCGGAGATTCTTACGGCTGACACGTTGACCATGCTGATCCAAGTAGGGTAGAGCATAGGCATAGCTGCCCCCGGCTGCACGACACCAGTCCAAGTCATTCGCCGTACCGCGATCGATCTGAGACAAGGTGGGAGCTAGGTTGTGAACGCGTGTCGAATCAACTGCATGCGATTCCGGGCAAATAATCCAATTCGGATCGGACAGGAGCCCCGCGTCGCGTAACACGGGTGCATAGATGCCCGCAAAACCGCGCGGGCCACTCGTCGGAATGACCGGCAATTCGTCTTGGTGCTGCGCCGAATAGAGTGCAAACGCTTCTCCCAAGTCACGCAGACGTGAAGCACATAACTGTCGTTGCGCCGAGATTCGTGACGTGATGAGCGCCGGAGCAAACAACAGAGCGGCCGTAATGCACACTCCGGCTACCACAAATGCGTCGGCGACTGACCACGAAAAGCTCCCTACGGCTGGCTCAGGTCCCGACCGGAATCGCCGGCCCAAATCACTATTACCCAAATCATTATTACCCAGTCCACCCTGCGCAGGGGTTTGCGACGCGGGCTCGCCAATGACGCTTGTTCCGCCAGGAGCCTTGGAGAACACAAAATCACAGGCTCGTTCTGCCAGCCCTACGGGTGGCTCAACCCACATCGCGTGGGGAGCCAATGGGTCACGTTCTGTGCGGAGAATTTGCTCCACCGAAATGTCGTCCCTGATGCGGTCGGCTCCGCATGAATCGGAAGCAGGTCGATCGAACTCTGATGGGTCTTGCCACCGCGGCCCCTGCAGTACCTGCAGTCCCCGTCGCAACGTTTCCATGTCTGCCCGCAGATTTGCATCGGATCGCAAACGCTGCTCCACCTGCACCCGCAGATCTTCGTCCAGGGCACCCAACAGGTAACCAATTAATTCATCGCGCATGGAACACTACTCGGCACTCTCGTGACTACAAAACCAAGACTCATTGAGTTTCAACATAGCCGCGTGCATGCGGCTTTTCACAGTTCCGACGGGTATTTCTAGTGAATCGGCGGCCTCGCGGTATTTCAAGCCCTGGTAATACACCAAGTTAACTACCAACCGAAGGTGGTCGGGCAGGGAATCGAGTGCGCCACGTAACCACGACACATGCTCCTGTTGCGAAGCTTCATGACACGGGTCGGCCGCTTCGCTCTGCAGTAAATTCAGCAAGCTACTCGGCGAATCGCCGTCCTCGCTTGCATTTCCGGCGGGACCATCCAAACTCAAATGGCGATGGCGGCGACTCCGCCGTTGGCCGTCAATCGCCTGATTCGTGGCAATTGTATAAAGCCACGGCCGCAACTTGCGACCTAACTCAAACTGGTCACACTTCAGATGTAACTGAAGACACGTGTTCTGGAATGCATCCTCCGCCAACTGGGCGTCACCAAGGTAGCGGAGCAAGTAGTTGTAAAGTTCCGTCTGGTATCGACGTACAATCTGCGCAAAGACCTCTCGGTCCCCCGATCGCCGGTACTCCATCAGGAGATCTTCGTCGGTCGCTGTCGATACCACTCGGTTATGCCTGGCCTGCGAAGCTCGTTTCGAAATGACTTGATTCATGTTTCCGTACGCTACTGTCAAGAGTTCGGTTCGGCCAGGGTCTGGAAGAATCTGGCTCGACCACGGACAAGGGACTCGACCGGTGTTCCACACCGAACTCCTACATACGCAAGATTTGTGCCAATCCGTTCCGCGCTGCCAGCCGCCATTATTGAAACGTTGTAAGTCATTGATGCACAATTGGTTACGGAAACCAGTCGGGTCGCGGTTCGTGCTATGAGTCTGTCGACTTGACTGCCTAAGTAGTAATTCTGACCGCTATCGATGTCGAGCCCTCGTCTGTGAGACCTGTCTTGGCAGGGGGATCGTGGGGCGACGTGTGGCGATTTTGCGACAGGGGAAGCTGCTTTTTGGCGACTCATCCACGGTTTTTTGGGCCCAGATGTACCAAAATTGAGCCGAATCGAGCCGGTTCGCCACGCCGACGCTTAACGGCACGTCGTTTGCCAAAGTGACTTGGTTACTGTCTGCTAGCACCCACTCTCCTTCCTCTCCAGTGTTTGTTTTCATGCGAATCCACGACCTGCTCGACTTGGCGTCGCTACTCACCGCCCAGGGGCCCATGTTGGTGGAACTTGTCCCCCAACTTCCGATGGAGAAATTGGAACAGTACTGGGTGGCTGCCCACTGTCGCACCGAACGATGGGTGAAATGCCTCCACGAAGGGGAACGACAGCTCATGCAAGTTCCTCTACGAGATCGACCGGCTATCTGGGATACGTTGGAACCCACGGCTGTGGAGGTGATTGCGACCGATACCCTGACGCGAATTTGGGCCGCGATCCTGATCAGCTGGGATGCATACCACAAATCCGATGAGGCATCCCCCATCGCGCGAAGCTGCTATATCAGTCACCTGGAAGCGCGCAATCGCGTGATGCAACTCATGGTCAAATGGCGCGGTGCCGCGAGCGACCTTTCGAATCGCTGGAACCGATTGCGTCGGACGGCTGAACGAACGACCGACCTATTGCTGGCGACTCTCCCGCAAGCAAAGCAAGTCGACGGCGTTGCGTTTGAGTTGGCCCGTGTACGGCTGTTTCGTCGCGAGTGGCACAATAGGTTTTTCAACGTAACCGCTCGGCAGGGGATTCATCTTTACACTCAGGCGCTAAATCACCAGCTGGCAGCCGAATACCCTAACATCGATGGCCATGTGGATCTTAATGGCCGTTTGGCTTCCGGCGTGTTAGGGTGTCTCCACGAAGACTTGTTCCAAGAGTCTGGACCCCTCCGCAGCCTTTGGCAAATGCGGCTCTATTCGACCGTGACCGATGTCGAACAACTGGTCCTCGACGCTACGGTCGCGAAGCCGCACGTACGTTGGCGACAGTAGCGTGAAGGTCTCCTGTAACCGTTCACCCCCAGGTAAGCGTGTTGCAGTGTGCGGGGGCTTGAACGGCTCGTTTGCAGCAACGGACTGGTCGTGGTAGTATCCGACGTAGTTCTACGCTTGAATGTGATGGCACATCAGGAAGGGTTAGTATCTATGAGACCGCCCATTCTATGTCGCACCCGCTATGTCGCACGCGGCGCATTTACGCTGGTGGAGCTGCTAGTTGTTATCGCCATTATTGGCGTTCTGGTAGCGGTGCTGCTGCCGGCGGTCCAGGCGGCGCGCGAGGCTGCACGTCGAACTTGGTGCACGAACAATCTGAAACAGCTCGGCCTGGCGGCGATCAATTCCGAGGGGCTGCACAAACATTTCCCGCATGCCGGTTGGGGCTTTAAGAACTTGGGCATCCCCAGCCGCGGGTTTGGCGTCAATCAGCCGGGGGGCTGGGCGTTTAATTTGCTTCCGTATCTCGAGCTGCAGGCACTGCATGGCCTGGTGGAAAGTAACGCGGTGCCTCCCCCTGTGAAGGGGATCCCCAGTCCAGAGGCCTTCAAGCGGCTGGCCGAAACCCCCGTGGAGGTGCTGTACTGCCCGTCGCGTACTTCTCCGACAAGAGCGTCCAGCCGTACCTGACGGCCGAAATGTCGGTTTGCTCGCGCACCGACTATGCCATGAACGGCGGCAGCGAAACGTTCGATCATCCCGGTTCAGGCGATCTGATCCAGCCGCCCGCCGTCAAAGCGAGCGATGGCATCGGGGGGCGAGCGTGGGTCGTGACGTCCCAAGAGATAACCGATGGGCTTACCAAGACATATTTGTTCGGCGAGAAGTACGTCAACCCAGATTGGTATACGCCGTCATCGAGCGGTGGTGGCAACGAGGATCAGGGGGACAATGAGTGCGCCTACATTGGCTCGGACCGTGACGTGTTGCGAATGGCACTGCCGATTACGCGGGACCGGCGGTTGGTGGATGCCAGTTACGCGTTCGGCTCACCGCACCCCGGCGGCGCCCAGATGGTCTTCTGCGATGGAGCCGTGCACACCATGTCTTACGACACCGCACTGGCCTTGCATAAATCGCTCCTTCGGCGCGACGACAAACTCCCCACCAATTGGACCCGATAGTTCACCCTGGCACTAGTCCTTTCCGCCTCGAAAGAAAGATTTGCATGCGGCATCATCTCTCCTTGGCTTGTCAGGTGATGATCATAAGCTTGCTGATTCTGTGTGGTTGCACAGGGGCACCGCCTCCTGCCAAGTTCCCCCCTTTGCGTCCGGACGACGTCGCGAAGCAGGTGATGGCAAACTTGGACGGCGACTCGAATGGTCTCCTCACTACGAAAGAACTAAAACCCGTTCCAGCGTTACTAGGCTCTGTGTCGGTTATCGACAACGATGGCACACCGGGCATTAGTGAAGCCGAACTGAAGGCCCGCGTGGCGCGTTACCTAGATTCGCGGGCTGCCTTGATTGCAGTCGAGTGCTGGGTGACGGTGAAGGGGAATCCTGCTGCGGGGGTTACGGTCAACTTCGAACCAGAATCGTTCATGTCGGATATGATCCAGCCGGCGTCGGGTGTGACTGGGAACGATGGCGCGGCGCTCATCGTCGCCCAGGGCGAAACGTTTGGCGCGCAACCTGGATTCTATAAGGTGCGTCTGTCCTGGCCGGACGAGTCGGGTCGCGAGCGGTTGCCTGAGAAATTCAACACCCAGACGGTCTTGGGGGAAGAGGTGGCCACCGACGCGCCACGCATGGCCGGCCCGGTGAAGTACAACCTTCCGTGACCGCACCGCTGTTCGAACGAACGGGACGGGCTACCCCTCACGACTTGTACTTACCCGCGTTTTGCGGAATCGCAGTCAGCGCAGTCGTACCTGCTACGACGCTTAGTACCAGAATCGCCTGCGAACCTTTTTTTGGGACCATCGTCCTATTCCTGTACGTTTGCACGAAGGGGATCCACCCCGTATGGGGATTCTTGTTCCTGCGAGTATTGCCCTAAGGAATTTCAAGCAAGTTGGATATCACTGGGCCAGCGGCGCCTTGGGTTCGCACGTAAGTGCGTTTACCGAATGTGTTCCGGACATGGAATTTGGCGAAGGTGGTATCGAACGTGGTTAGCTCAGAGGTTAGAGCACCAGTCTAAGCACTGGCGGTCGCGGGTTCGATTCCCGCACCCAACACAGGCTGTAAACCTGGAGTGAAGGTGAATGTGCCTCACAGCACAACCACAATGAAGGCTTGAGGGTGGTGGACGTGCGTTGGGTCTGCGGTGGTACGTAGAATGTTTTGATTGTCGCTCAAGATCGGGTCTGCCGAATGTTGAGAAACCATAAGACGTCCTGCGAATTCACGGCAGCATGGATATTCGCCTTGAAGATTGTAGGGTCCCCTGGAATCGCCAACGTTGGCGAACTCGGAGGCGATAATGTTGAATTCGACTCTTCTGGGTCGATCAGACGTCGTATCGCCTCACGATTCCCGCGCGGCGGTCTGCGGCCGAACAATACTCCGCGCATGTTCTGTGTGACTCTCGGACGCTTCACCACCTGATGGCTTTGAACGAAAAATTTATCTTCGATTCCAACGCAGCTATTCACCACCGATCGATTATTGAGACCGCCATGATCCGACTTGTCAACGTTCGAAGCTACGAAATGGGTCTCCATTTTTGCAATGGTGAATTCAAAGGGATCCTGCGCCCTGGCCTTCACTGGTTCGTTAACCCGCTCGGAAAAACGCAAGTTGACGTTGTTTCACAGCGTGACCCTTGGCTGGTCCACGAAAAGCTTGACCTCATCGTCAAGTCGGGCAAGTTGACGGACCGGGCGATTGTTATCGACTTGAAAGACAACCAGCGTGGATTGGTCTGGGTCGACGGCCGATTCCAGCGGATCCTCGGCCCTGGGCTGTATGCCTACTGGACGGGTGTCCGCACCGTGCGTATCGAGACAATCGATTCGCATGAAGTACGGCTGCAGCACAAGGACTTGAAAGCCGTGCTGTGCGCACCCGAGACCTGTCGAGTTCTCGATACTTGCGTGATTAATCGGTACAGTTGCGGAGTACTCTACGTAGATGGTGAGTTTGTCGCAACGGTTGGCCCAGGTAAATACGCTTTTTGGCGAGACACGGCGGAAGCGAAGTTGGTTGAAGTTGATCTGCGGGAGATTTTAGCTGATGTGAGCGGACAGGACGTCATGACTTCGGATAAAGTATCGCTGCGACTGAACGTTGTAGTGACCTACCGGATTGTTGATGCGCGGAGGGCCGTTACGGCCACAGAAGATGTGCGTCAAGCGATTTACCGCGAGACGCAACTTGCAGTGCGTGCGGTTGTAGGTGGTCGCGAACTGGATGCGTTTCTCGTCGACAAAGGAATTGTAGCCGAGGAAATCAATCAGTCGATTCGCGAACGAGCGACGGAGTTGGGTCTGGAGATCGTGTCGGTCGGTATTCGTGACATTATCCTACCGGGTGATATGAAAGACCTCATGAATAAGGTTACGGACGCCAAGAAGGTGGCGGAAGCTAACTTGATTGTTCGCCGTGAGGAGACAGCCGCGATGCGGAGTCAGGTGAATACCGCGCGTCTGTTGGCCGACAATCCAACGCTCATGCGTATGCGGGAGCTGGAGGTACTGGAGAGAATTGCTTCGACTGGCAAGTTGAATATTATGCTTGGCGAAAAGGGTCTCGCGGATCGCATTGTCAACCTGCTGTAGGCTGGATGGCCCCCGCCCGTACGGTGGCGGGGGCTGGATTGAATTCGGACGTTGCGAATAGCATGGGACGAATTCATTGCGGATGGCGTGTCTTAACGCCAAATCGTCTCGCCGCCCCGCAGCGGTGGAATGACATCTCGACGCTGGGGCGTTTCGATGGAGGCCGCTTGAGGTGCCGGCTGACCCTTCGTCGTTGCGCGAGTGTCGCTAGGTGTCTCGTTCCGCAATCGACGCTGCTGTTGCAGGTACCAAGATTCGGTTTCCAAGCCCACGTCGCGCGTAGCACTTGCTAGTGATATTGTGTTCGTTTTGTCGACAAAGTCTTGTGTCGCAGTAGCGGAATTCGGCTCGGTTTGTGCGACAAGGACATTGTCAGCTGGCCGGCGAACGCCGGGAGGGCTTCCTTGCTTGACCCACTCGAGCCACGAGAGTTGCAAGTCGCCAAGGTTCTTGAATCCGTAGTGCCTCGCGGTCGTACCATGCCAGTCACGTGAGTTGATCCCGTCGCCAACGTACTGAATGAACTTCGGCTTGCCTCCTTGGGCGATGAGGAAACGAGCCAACGAAAAACCTTGCGAATAGAGGGGGAGAATATCTTCGGGGTACTCTCGCATCGCAAACATGGCGCGGAACGGAATCCCGCGGTCTGTCATCAAAAATTCGATCAATAGGTCTTGCTGTTTCCTGCGTTCGCTTTCGTGTTCTACGGTTGTGCAAGCGCCTTCGTCGGCCCAACGTGGTAACGGTTGGCCAAAGTGAGTGGCGAAAATTGTGTGAGTCACTTCGTGGGGCAATACGGAGTCCAAGATGCGCTCCCGTGAACCCTGGACGCGCATTTGCCACTGCGATGGATAACGGCCGTCGAAAACGAAGCTAGTTTCACCACCCGCGTCGCGTGCCTCTTGGACCATAATGGGGCACGGTTCGGACCAGGTGGGTAGTTCATGTCCGAGCCATTCTAGGGCCAGGTCGCGGCGGAACTTTTCCGCTGCCTGGACTACCTCCCGAGCCAATTGCATGGAGGGTGCGCGCACCAAGAAATTCGCCGATCGCTGATTGGCGGCTGACGCAAGTGTGTCACTGAGCAGCATGGTTGCGCCGGCCATTCCTACGAATAGCAGTCGCCGAAGAGCATCCTTGCTCATCGAGGTATCCTCCTGGTCGCATCCTTGCGAACAATGTGGGGCATGTTTGGGCGGTGCTTGTCGACAGCTGCCGTGTGGGTAATCCGTGGGCCGTGGACACTAACCGAATCGTTTGGCGGGACGCTAGGTCATTTTTGCGGCCATTCCGCTTGATGCCAGCAATTCCAGAGCGGTTTCGACGCGTGTGTGGCGTTGCTATCAGTCCCCAAGTAGGACGGGTCTCCAGGCCCGTCTTAGAAAAAACGTCCCATCACGCCGAGTGTAAACCCTCAAGTCGCGTAATTTCAATGTGTGTCTTATTGACCCTCGATTGGCTCTTGGAGCCAATCGAGGGAAGACGGGCCAGGAGACCCGTCCTACGGGGAGGAGGGAGAGGGAGATTACAACAAGTTGCGCGCTAGTTATCGAGTAACAGTCGAAGTAGCGACTGGTTCGCGTCCGGAAAATGGCACAACGCTAGCTCGCGTCGATCCAGCCAGCGGAAAGTTCCCTGCGTGCGCGGGGGAGAATCGGACATTTCCGCAGGTTGCGCTGCAAAAAAGAACAGCCGTAACCGATCGTGGCCATACTCGTGGTAGGTTTCCTGCAGCAGTCGTTTGATTTGGATGACGACGCCCGTTTCTTCGAAACACTCGCGGATTGCGGCATCGGCCGGTAATTCTTGCGGTCGGACTTTGCCCCCGGGAAATTCGTGAAATCCCCCCAACACTTGGTTGCTCGCACGCGTACCGACCAGGAACTGCGATTGCCATTCGACGACCGCAATCGCAATCTTGACAGCGCCTGGTGATAAATTTCTGGCCGCTCCGTTCATACACGATGCCGTCCGCGAACCCCAATGACGCCTGATCCTGCAGCGAAAGGAATTTACATGGCGCGCACTAACTTGCCGGCTCGGAACGAACCGTGTCGAGGAGTCGCCCTGGGCTACCCATGATGTTGTACCCGCCGTCGACATGGAGGAGTTCACCGGTGATCCCGTCGGAGTAGGACGAAAGGAGGTAGGCACCTGCGCGCCCGACCTCTTCGTGGGTTACGTTTCGTCCCAGCGGGGCCATTTTGTCGTAAAGGGCGAGCATTTCATCGACTCCCGCGGCGCGGCCGGCCAAGGTGCGCACTGGCCCCGCGCTGACAGCGTTGACGCGGATCCCCCGCGGACCAAGATCAAAGGCCAAGTAACGGACAGTTGCGTCCAGGGCAGCCTTACAGATCCCCATGACGTTGTACCCCGGTACCGCCTTTTCGCCACCGAAATAGGTCATAGTGACGATGCTACCACCGTCTTTCATGATCGCAGCCGATTCTCGCGTGACAGCTAGCAGGCTATAGACGCTGACGTCCATGGCCAGCTTGAATCCGTTGCGGCTCGTGTACATCGTATCGCGACTGAGGTCGTCACGGTCGGCGAAGGCGATGGAATGGAGCAGAAAATCGATCTTGCCCAGATTTTCGTGGGTGTATTGCATGACCTCCTGGATGTTCTTGTCATCCTGAACGTCTAGCGGTATCAAGAATGCAGCTTGTTCGTATTGGTCCGTCAACTGCTGCACACGTCGCTGGTTCCGCTTACGGTCGTCGTCCGGCCGGTCCGGCAAATGGGTAAATCCACATTTCCCCCCCTCCGCCATGATCTGTTGGGCAATTGCCCACGCAATCGAGTGGTCATTCGCCACCCCCAAAATAAGGCCCACTTTGCCATCGAACATGCCCATACTTTGTTCCTTGTCGAAATTCAGCGTATTCTTACAGTCCCGTCCCATGTACCCTTTGGATGGGGCAAGTTTAACAACCTATCTCCGCTGGGTCTCCCCTATTGTGACAGTCTTCGGAAGCATCCCCAACCCATGATTCCTACCGCCACTCCTGCTGACAGGGCACTCGTCGCCATTTCCGAAGTCACGGAACTGGCGCTTCAGGCGAAATCAACGGAAGATTTTGCGAAATTGTCGCTGGACTTGATCCGTTCGCAATTGGGGGGCCAGTGGCTATTGTGTCGTCAGCATTCCTCGCACTGGCAGGCCTGGCACGGTGATGTGCGGCTGCTTCCCACGACGGAACTGCTTGCCGAATTGCTCGACGCCGATGTTCCCGTCGAACAGGGTGGGGCGTTTTTGGTCCCCTTGCGTGCCGGCTTACTCGTGTTGGTCCTGGTCTATCGTGGCACGCCGCTCGACGTGCGACGTGCCAACGAAGCTGACTTGTCGCTACACATGGTGGCGAGCGTCGCCGCGGTACTGCGGGCAGGTGTCCAACATCTTGCCAACGCGGCGCCCACCGAACAGCGTCTCAAGCGATTAGAAGCGATCCTGCAAATCGTGTGGCGTTGGTCCGAACATCGCGATACGGAACAGCTTCTCAACGACTTGGCCATTTCGGCGACGCAACTTGTCGATGCGGAACGTGCGAGCATCTTTCTCTGGGATCGTCCGCGCAAACAACTTGTGGCTCGCCCTGCGCTGGGGGTCGAAGGGCAAGAACTGCGTGTCGCTGATCACCTCGGCGTGGTGGGGGCCGTCCTGCGAAGTGGTGAGCCATGCCGCGTCAATGCGGAAGATTCCCACGAAATTAATCGCGAAGTCGACCAAAAACTGGGATTTGTCACGCGGAATTTGGTGTGCGTTCCCCTACGGATGCCGTCCGGGAAATGCCTGGGCGCCTTTGAACTCATCAATAAACGCTCGGGTGACTTTTCGTCCGAAGATACGGAAGCCTTGGTCGACTTGGCACACCATGCAGCCGTAGTGCTCTCCACTGCACAAGATCGTGATCGACTCTTCAACAGCCGACGGCAGATTTCCGAACAGGCTGCCGAGAAAGTACGATTGATCGGGGATAGCCCCGCCATCGTATCGCTCCGTTCCGTGGTCAAGCGGGTCGCAGATACCGACTTGGCTCTTTTGATCCTTGGCGAGAATGGCACGGGTAAAGAAGTTGTCAGTCAGATGGTGCACTACCTAAGTCGCCGGCGCGATGATCCCTTTGTGGCGGTCAACTGCGCCGCGATCGCGGAGACTCTGCTGGAAAGTGAACTCTTTGGACACGAAAAAGGGGCCTTCACCGATGCGCACGAATCCCGCGCTGGTAAATTCGAACTCGCCGCACGCGGCACGCTTTTCCTTGACGAAATTGGCGACCTCAGCCTGAGCGGTCAAGCAAAACTATTGCGGGTTCTCGAAGAGAAAATTGTCGTGCGCGTGGGAGGCTCACAGCCAATCCCTACCGATGCGCGCGTTATCGCAGCCACGAATCAAGACCTCGGAAAATTGGTTCGCTCGGGAAAATTTCGCGAAGACCTCTTCTTTCGACTGAACGTCGTCACATTACGATTGCCCCCCCTTCGCGATCGGCCCGAAGACATTCCGCAGTTGGCTGATTATTTCCTGGCAAACTTTGCTGCTCACGCGCGACGACCTGTCCCCCAGTTCACGCCGGCCGCGGTGCAGCGGCTGGCACAACATAACTGGCCCGGAAACGTGCGAGAACTTAGAAACATGATGGAGCGACTGGCATACCTCACCTCGGCCGACGAAATTCACGTCGATGACATCGACTTTGTGGCCAGTCCGAGCGCTGAGCGGAGTGGGCCAGCCATGGGGCTCGGTCTGGCAGAAGCGACTCAAATTTTCCAAACAGACTATATTGACCGACATGTACGGGCAGCACGGGGAAATCTGAGCCTCGCCGCCGACCGTTTGGGGCTACACCGGTCCAATCTCTATCGCAAGATGAAACAGCTAGGTATGGACGCGGACGATCCTTCGCTCGATTCCCACGCCGATTCGTGACCAGTGTCGGGGTGCGGCAATGTAGAATAGCGTGACCGAATTCCGTTTAATGATGCTGAATCGTTATCTCTATCGGCACCAATAGACAAGTCGATAGGTGGTAGTTATGCGTCCCTGCTTGTTCCCTGACAGCGAGTCGTGTTCAGTTAGACTCACATGGCGTACGCAAAAAAAGATTATGCACATTTACCCGCGACGACGAGACACACAGGCTTTCATCTTCCTAGCCGTGGTACTGTTCGCCGTTGTGCCCGGTCCCTTACGAGCGGAATCGAATCCCGGCGAGCAAGTCATTCCGGTCGCGGATAGTCCCGCTTCTGCCACCGACAATCCCGCCGTCGCCACTCCGGAAGTTCCTGCCCCACCGTTGCCTTCACAGAAGCTTCGCTTTAATTTCCACAACGCGCCGTGGGAAAAGGTGCTGCAGTGGCTGGCCGATGAATCCGACTTGTCGTTTTCCGCCGATGTCATTCCGCGCGGAACCTTTACCTATGTCGATCAGAATCGAGAATTATCCCCAGATCGAGCCATTGATTTGGTGAACGGTTATCTGCTCATTAAAGGATATACCTTAGTGCGTCACGATCGGATGTTGATTGTGATTGACTTGGAAGAGGATCTTGATCGCCGTTTAGTCAGTGAGCTTGTGACAGAGATTCCACTGGAGGAACTCGAACAACGGGGTCGTTACGAAGTTTCCAAGACCCGGTTTATTCTAAAACATGCCGACGCGAAGGTAGCCGAGCAACAAATTTCACCACTGCTTTCCCCTGTGGGATCCTTAGTTGTCATGCCCGAGGCCAAGCAGATTGTGGCCACCGACACGGGCGATAAGCTGCGAGCGATTCGGGAAGTTTTGGCGGCTTTGGAACGTGAAACGACTTCCAAGTCGTCACAGTTGCACACGTTTCGACTGCGGGTAGCCAATGCCGAAGAAGTACTGGTGATCGCACGTCCGTTACTTCAGATTGGCGAAGGGACCAACGCGGCGGAAGATGGTTCGATCCGTATTTCTGCCGATCCACTCGGTCGCACAGTGTATGCGACCGGCACGCCGGAAAAGATTGCCCTTGTGCAACAAATCGTGGAGCAAGTTGACGGTGACGCGAACAGCGGCGTTACGAACCGTACTGTGGATCCGCCGCAGTTCCTCTTGCACAAGACCACATCCGCCGACGCGTCGTCGATTTTACGAGTCTTGCAAACTCTTTTTGTGGGGGATCCTGCCATTCGGATGGAAGTCGACACTACCAGTGGCGGTATCTTAGCCTACGCCAGACTTTCGCAGCATCAATCGATCCAGGCCACCATTGCGGAAATGGAGCAATCGCCGCCGAGGATGGAAGTGATTCCATTGCGTGTAACGGATCCGAAGGTGGCCGTTGGACTCGTGGAAAAACTCTTCAAGTCGTCTGAGTCACCTCCCATCGTCGATGGCACGTTGGACCCACGACAGCTCATACTCCGTGGCACTCCGGCGCAGGTACTGCAAGTTCGTCGCCTCTTGGCGAGTATGGGAGAGCAAACGGCAGAATCTCGGCCGGGTGACCGGGGGAATTTGCGGGTGGTCCCCATGGATTCTGGAATGACCGAAGAATTGCTGCAGAGATTGCAGCAGATTTGGCCCCAAGTCAGCTCACAGCCATTAAGAATCGTTCCAAATGTTGATCGCTCGACACCGCCCTCTCGCCGCCGGCCGGCCAAGGACGATGATGCGAGCAGAGGCGATCGCGAAGCGTCCGAGAACGCCATGATTGCCGTTCATCGCTCAGGGTCCGACACGAGCGACGATCGGACATCACTCCGGCAACGCAATGAACCGTTCTCACACTACCGTCCCGTGCGGTTCGATACCGACGAAAGTCACGAAGTCGACCGTCCGACGAGTGACAATTCGGCGAGCGGTATCGTCGTCAGTGTGACTCCCGGTGGTTTGCTCCTGGCGTCTCAGGATGCCGAAGCTCTCGATATGATGGAATCGCTGTTGGATTCGTTGCGCCAAAGTGGCGCGTCGGGTCCACGCTTTCATTTATTTTATCTCAAGCATGTCCAGGCGGAATCGGCGCTAGAATTGTTGGGCGGGATCTTGAGTGGTGGCGGATCGGGTGCGTTGGTGAGCAACGCGACCGTGAGTTCGACCACACAGAATACGGCTCGGCCCGGCAATACGGGTAACACGGTTGTTTCTGCGGGCGTAGCAGGCGCGCCGCATATGGTGGCCGATAAGCGACTCAACGCATTATTTGTGCAGGGTTCTGCGTCTCAAATCGACACGGTCGAACGATTGCTCGACGCGATCGATTCCGAAAGCGGTCCCGACGAAGTATTGACGTTCCCCAAGCCACATTTTATCCCCGTGTACTACACGCGAGCTGCCGATGTTGCTGCCGTACTCAAGCAACTTTATGTGCATCGGCTGGAGCAAGGGGATCCTAACGCACAATCGATCCAACGCGGGATGATGGGTTTGGCATTTCGAGGCATGTTCGGACGCGGTGGTGGAGAACAGAGCAATGCCAACAATAGTAATCCAACCACCGCTACCGCTGGACAACTTCCCAAGATGACGGTGGCCGTGGACGAAGGGAGCAATTCCGTTGTCGTAGCGGCCGTCGGGCCATTGCTGAAAGAAGTGGAATCGGTGGTGCGCGAAATTGATGTACGAGCAGAGTCCAAGCCGCCGGAAGCAGTTACCGTGGTGACGTTAAAGCGAACTCATCCCATGGCGGTACAGCAGGCATTGGCTGGACTGTTAGGTGATCAGATTCAAGTTTCGGGGACAAGCCAACTTACCAATTCAAACTACAACGCCAATCCGTCGAACCGCTCATCGATGGGCAGTCGCAATCGTGGACAGTTTTCGCAAGGTGGCGCCGATCCGCTTGTTCCCGGTGGCTTCCCCGCTTTTGGGTCGAGACGCGAAGGGAACTTCAATCGCCAGGGTGATTCCGGGATGGGGCGTGGCGGTGGACAAGGGTCAGGGCGCGGCGGCGGTGGAATGAATGGAAGTGGGCGCGGCAATGGCCGCGGCCGCTAAGGTCAGGAAATGGGTCCAATGCATCAACTCATACGCACCGCGTTAATTCTCGCCATACTGCCCTGCGGAGTATCCACTCCGCTGATGGCACAACGCGACGGTGGGGGCTCGCGCGGACGTCGCGATGGCGAAGGCTTTCGACAGCGTATGCTGGAGCGATTGGATGCCAATGGAAATGGACTCGTCGAGCCCAACGAAATTCCGGAAGAGTCTCGACGATATATGGATCGATTTGCACAGAACGCTGGAGTTGCGCCTGGCGAATCAATCCCGGTCGCGGGTGGATCTACCAACGCTACTTCGCAAGGTAAGAATCAGTCGTCGACGGGCGATCGAACTCCAAAGATAAGTGCCACGAGCGACGGTTCCAAGAAATCGGAGGACCTCTATCCCCGAATTCAGAAATTCGGCGACCCTTCCGTTCATCGGTTTGGCGTCAGTGCTGAAACACTCCGAGGGAAGGTTGTCGATCTGGAAAAAAGGTACGATCGCCGAATACTCGAGGCGGTGGAACGGACACTGGAACGTTATGACCGGAACAAGACAGGGTTGCTCGAATACGACGAATGGGTGTTGGTCCATTGGCAAAAAGACCCTCGCGAATCCGATCTCGACCATGACGGACAACTCACCAAAGCGGAACTCGCGGAACGATATCGCCAAGGTCAGATCGACGACGTAGGGGATGCGGATCGTTCTGCCGGCGGTATTCGTGGACGTTCCTTGGCGGGACCCGATGCGCGCGGTGAGGAGCCCGTCAACCCGCCTCGTCGTCGACGGGGTCGCCGCGATTTTGATCCGGCGAACATGATTGCTAACCTCGATCAAAACAACAATGGAATGATCGATCCCGATGAAGTGGATGAGCGTATGAAAGGTTTTGTCGAAAGGCGATTCGGCCTCACGCTCGATCGGCCCATTGCGATCGACGAAGTCAATCGCTCCATGAGTGGAGGTGATATCGGGGACGACCAAGTCGATGCGAACAAACCAAGTAATAAGACCGAGCCGAAAAAACCAACGGAACCGCCGGCAACGGTTGCAGGCTATCGCGTGGCGGGAGAAGAAAAGCTGCCGGGGCGAAAGTCGTATCGGATCCGCGAAGCGACGCTGCCCAAAG
>JAQCHP010000056.1 GCA_027619595.1 Planctomycetota bacterium | reverse complement strand
GTTGTTGCAATTTCAACCAAACCCCAGTTTTTTTGCAAAATAAATCAGCTACGGCGTTGCCCTCCGGGCTGAAAGAAATCGGTGTCTCCTGTACGGTGGCTTACGCCACCGGCAGGGATATTCCGCCCTCCGGACTATTGAAAGACTCCGCGACCCAGAGTCCCTGATGAGAATTTCGAATTTCTCGCTTTACCAATTTTGCTCAGACCCAATCGTTTCTTATGCAAAATACACCGGCTACGGCGTTGCCCGAAGGGTAACGCAAGGCAATCACAGACTAGCTACAACTGTTAGGCGAGCTTTCCGCAGTAGTCAATGAGTCTCGCGATTTCGCTTTTGAGTTTATCGCGTGACACGATGCGGTCGATAAAGCCATGTTCCAGGAGGAACTCACTGGTTTGGAATCCGGCCGGTAGTTCGATGCGAATTGTGGCTTTGATGGTGCGTGGCCCAGCGAATCCGATGAGTGCCTTCGGTTCCGCCAGAACAATATCCCCCAAGGAGGCAAAGCTGGCCGCGACGCCCCCCATGGTCGGATTGGTCAACACCGAAATATAAAGCCCACGTGCATCGTGATGACGTGCAATGGCTTGCGATACCTTTGCCATTTGCATCAGGGAGAAAATCCCCTCGTGCATGCGTGCTCCCCCGCCCGAACCACTCACAATAATTAGCGGCAACTCCTGTTCCGTGGCTCTTTCAGCAAGTCGAGTCAACCTCTCACCCACGACCGACCCCATGCTCCCCATGATAAATGCCGAATCGGTAACGCCAAAAGCCACGCGTCGGGCGCGAATCATCCCCGAACCGGTAATCGCCGCGTCGCGCATCCCAGTCCGCTGCTGCTCCTCTTCGAGTCGTTCGATGTACGGCTTCTTGTCGCAAAATTGCAATGGGTCCTGCGGCATAAGGTCTGCGTCCCATTCCTCAAACGTCCCTTCATCCAACAGATGTTCGACGCGACGGGCAGCAGAGAGATAGAAGTGATAATCACATTCGGGGCAGGTCCCCATCCGTTTATCAACGTCGTTGCGGAAGAGGGCCGCTTCGCAGCCTGGGCAGCGAAGCCACAGCCCTTCCGGGACACCTCGTTTAGGTTTCTTCATGAACCGACGCGTCGAGACGACGCCCTCATTCGATAATTTTCTGAGCTTGGGCCGACAATTTGGCGAACGCCTCTGCATAATCGACCTGTCCAAGGATTGCCGAGCCGACAACAAACCAATTGGCACCAGCCTCAGCGCAACAACCGATCGTTTGGAGATTAACCCCTCCGTCAACCTGTACCACGCATTCAGGCGGAAATAACGTGCGTGCCTGGCGTATTTTTTCAAGAGCCTGCGGGCGGAAAGACTGACCGCCGAATCCCGCCTGGACACTCATAATCAACAACAAATCACAACCTGCAGCACTCGATGCGACGAGATCGACGGGAGTGTCAGGATTGATTGCGACCCCAGCCGTTGCCCCGAGGCCGCGAATCTCCGCCAATGTTTTCGTTAGATTCTCCACCGCTTCCGCGTGGACCGTGATTCCATCGGCACCCGCCGCGCGAAAATTCGCCAGATACCGTTCTGGTCGATCAATCATCAGGTGGACGTCAAGCGGCAGCTTGGTGCAAGCGCGGATCGCAGCCACGATGGGCATCCCATACGTGAAGTTGGGCACGAATTGACCATCCATCACATCGAGATGGAACGCCTTAGCACCCGCTGATTCCAGTCGCTTGATATCTGTCCGCAAATCGGCAAAGTCGCATTGGAGCATCGACGGCAAAATAACCGGAGCTGCATGGCGAAGTTGGACGAACCAATCGGGTGTGGCCATCGTAGGACCGGGACAATTCGGGTGGTGGGTGGATTCAGTGACTTTCCGGAGGACACTATACTAGTGGTTCTAGATGACTCCCGGGAGCCATACCTGTGTCCTGGGGTGCTTGCCGACCGGGTAAAAAAGAGTTTCAGCGTACCACGTGGCCCACGATGAATTCCAGCGGCAAACCGGAAGAACTTCCCGACGCGCCCTCCGCTCCGCTAGCACCCTACATTGCCCCCCGCTTTATAGGCGCCCCCCTAGGCGAACTCCCCGACTGGTTCAAGTTCCTTAGCGGCCTGGTAATTTCGTGCTCCTTACTGGCTGTTTCTTCCCAAATCATCGTCAACATGACGGGTGCGTTCCTACCTACGCCCCTGCTATTTCTCGGCCATCCAATCTGGCCCGCTATTTCGATTTTGCTCGTCCCCGTGCTGGTCGTTTACAGCTTATTTCGCCGTCGGCAGCGGACTTGGAAAATCGATGTTCGTTCCAGCGGCTGGGCCAACTTTTTCCTTTGGTGGGGTGTGTTGTATTACGTACTTCTAGGATCCCAGCTACTCCTGCGTGCTCTCTGGTAAGGCGAACACTCGATCACCCTATAGCCGGCAGGGCGACGCCGTAGCTGATTTATTTTGCAAAAAAACCGGGGTCTCGTTGAAATTGCAACAACGAGAAAGGAGCATTCCCATAGCCCAGAGTGCCGCATTAGAACAGGAGTGGTCGAACGGGGGGCGCATCATCGTCACCCCGTTCCCATTCCCTCCGGACTTCGCGGAGCCCGTAGGCACAGAGTTCAAACTGACGACTAAGACGTTCCAGAATTTCAGCCGTGGCACTCTCGGATCCGGAATCGACGGCATCGATCGTGCTGGCGATCCAATACGATCGTTTCCCTTGGGCGCAAAAGTCGAGCCACTGATCAGCGGAAATTTCCCGCCCGTGCAATTGGGTCAGCGTTTCGGGGTAGACTCCCGTCCAAAAAAGGGTAAAGTCGCCCACATGGCGATGGACATCGCGACGCGATTCGCCGACCCGCTGCTCCGCTTCTAGCAGCATCTCAGTGACCTGTCGCAGCGGCTTGCCGGCAGCGTCCCGCACGCGGTACACCTGCTCCCAGCGGACAAACCGTACCATCAAGTCGCTCAAGTAGTCGGTCAGGGTCGGATCGGCCACTCCCATCTGGGTCTGGAACGTCTGTTCCATCAGGCCGGAAAAATACGATCGCACGTTACCGAGAGACTCGTAATGCATAGCCGTGGTGCCTCTGCTCACTACAGGACCACCGATGTCCGTTCTACCGGGGCCTCTGTACCCGAAACGAAGGGTTTTGTATACCTCAATTTTACATCACGGTTTTCCCTCGGCAAGATTTATTGTCGCCGAAACAAGTTATTGTCCAGCAACGACTTGCGACGGGCAGACCAACAAAAAATCAGACCCACAGCGAAACAGACCGCCTACAGAGCCGAATCGGCGTGCTGCCTCAGATTTTTCAGTTTTTCCTGCAGGGGACACATACTTTTCGTTTGTGGCGTTCGCGAGTAGTCTTGGGTGTTGGAAGTCCCCTAGATATTCCGCGTCCGCCGTGTAGGACGGACCAACGGCGCTCGAACCACCTCTGTCGCGATTGCGTCTATGCTCGATTGGAATGCCTCGCGCGACGAGTCGCTGCGTTTCATGATGCAGCGAATTAACTACGAGCAGACTCGAACGATCCCCTACGGGCCCGAACAACTCAAGTTGTGCCGGATGCGCCGCCTGTTGTCCGAGTTGCGGGACCCGCACAAGCTCCTGACTGTCGTGCACGTGGCTGGTTCCAAGGGGAAGGGCTCGACCGCCACCATGCTCGCGATGGCCGGCACCCATGCTGGATATCGCACGGGACTCTATACATCCCCTCATTTGGAACACATTGAGGAACGATTCGCAATCGACGGTACCATCTGTACAGGCGAGCAATTCGCCGATTTGATGCAACAAATCATTCCTGCCGTCAAACGAATGGATGACGAGGGCCTAAACCCAACCTATTTTGATATCTGTACAGGGCTGGCGTTTCTTTGGTTTGCGCAACAAAAAGTCGACCTAGCGGTCATCGAGGTTGGAATGGGCGGTCGCCTTGACTCCACCAATGTCTGCGAACCACGTTTGACGATCATCACCAGCATTAGCCTCGACCACACCCAACAATTGGGCACCACACTACCGGCCATTGCGGGAGAAAAAGCCGGCATCATCAAGCCCGGTATTCCGATCATCAGTGGCGTTGAAGACCCCGCAGCTTCGGCGGTGATTGCCAGCAGAGCAGCGGAACTCGCCTGCCCTCGGCGACAAAGAGGGGACGACTTTTGGTGGAATCAGCCGACCGCCGAGGGTCCACTGTCGGTAACCTACCGGAAACTTGAGCAAGAACGCACCTGGGACAACGTCCACCTAGGCATGCCGGGGGCGCACCAAGCATCCAACGCAGCGATCGTGCTTGTCGCCTGCGACGAACTGCGATCTGCGGGCTTTGCGATCCCCGATTCGGCAGCGTTAGCCGCCATCCGCCAGACCCAGTGTCCGGCGCGAATTGAACAGTTAGGAACGGAGCCACGCATCATACTCGATGCGGCCCACAATGTTGCGTCGATCGAAGCCCTTTTGGCGGTACTGCAAGTGCATCCAATTGCCGGTACCAAGTGGCTGCTCTTTGCCGCCGCTCAAGGGAAAGACATCCGCGGTATATTGGCGCGATTGGCACGATTTTTTGATCGAATTGTTCTGACGGAATTTCAAAGTAACCCGCGTCGCGTCCCGTTGCGTAATCTCGATCAGATCATGCAATCGGTAGCCTTGGACCATGCGACTTGGGAATGTATCGAACAGCCCATCGAAGCGTGGCGCTCGATTTCAGCACAAGCTCAGCGACAAGATCTGATCTGCATTACCGGCTCGTTTTTTCTGGCGGCCGAATTGCGCCCCCTACTGCAGAAACTGTGACCGGCATGCGATGTTGGACAGCATTAAGGCTTTGGGCAGACTGGTGCTGGTCGAAAGAGCGGCGCGCCTTCGCTGGGTATTTGTTAGCAGAAAGAGCAACTCGCTGGTTGCACCCGCACTACTGCTTTAGCGAGTATGGACGCAGTTGGTTGCACGACGCCGATTTTCTGACGTGGTACCGAAACTTCCCGGGATGCGACAATGATCATTCGGCCGACCGGAAATATTTCTTGAGAAGCCTCGTCGCTCTCACACGGCATCTCCCAGGAGACACAGCCGAATGTGGCGTCTATCAGGGTGCCTCGTCATTTCTCATTTGTGAGCAACTCAATTCCGCAGATCGCCGACATCACATTTTTGACTCATTCGCCGGGCTATCCAATCCCGGACCGGAGGATGGACTCCATTGGCAACCCGGTCAATTTGCTGTTCCTGAGTTAGCAGTACGAAAAAACCTTCAACAGTTCGCGCATGTCGACTACCATGCCGGATGGATACCAGCCACCTTGTCGAGGGTCGCCGACAAGCAATTCTGCTTCGTCCATCTAGACGTCGATTTGTACGAACCAACACGTGATGCTTCCACATTCTTTTACTCTCGATTAACTCCCGGCGGGATCCTTCTGTGCGACGACTATGGCTTTAGTACGTGTCCAGGAGCACAACAAGCGATGAACGAACTAGCCGCTCACATCGGTGAACCCTTAATTCGTGTCCCGACGGGGCAAGCGTTCATCATTAAGAGCGATCGGCCAAAACGGTGACGGGCCTGAGTCACTTGGCTCACAGATTAGCAGGTCATTATCAGGCTGCCGGTACAGCGGGCAATTCACTTTGAAGGTACTCGACAGCCTTCTTCAATTGTGGATCGGCGAGTTCCTGGCCCGTCCCCTCTCGATGGTCCGCCGAGGAGCCTGCCCCCTGAGAATCGGTGGGACGCCGCACGACGCCACGTTCGCGTCGGGCCCGGACAATTTCGGTCGCCACTTCGGGCGTCACGGCAACAATGAATCCTTCGTCCGGCACAACGCCCCAAGTGAGCTCTTCATCTTTCGCCTCCGGATCCCGGTGAATATTTCTTCCACTCGGACGCCAATAGGTAGCCGTGGTGAGTCGTAGTGCGCTCAAACCTTTTTCCAGGGGAATGATCCGTTGAATCGTTCCTTTGCCCCAACTTCGCTCGCCGACGATTTTCGCTCGATGATGGTCCTGCAAGCAGGCAGCGACTATTTCACTTGCGCTCGCGGAATAGTGATTGATCAATACGACGACAGGCAGCTTGGGATCTAACACCGTATCGGATGCGTGGGCGGAGAAATTTTCCAAGACCTTCTCTGGGTTTCGTCCACGTGTCGTCACAATAACCCCTTCGTCCAGGAACAGGTCGCAAATCGAAACAGCGGCATCTAGGAGTCCGCCGGCATTGCCGCGTAGGTCAATCACCAGCGCCTGGATACTTCCTTGCAACCCCTTCATCGCTTGGACCACTTCTTCGGTCGTTTGTTTGCCAAATTTACTCACTCTCAGGTAACCGATCCGACGGTCGACTGCCAAATGGTAGTCCCAACTACCATCCATCTGTCGTTCATCGCCGGCTACCGATTCGACCTGAATTATCGCGCGCTCCAAAGTCAACGCTGTTGGCTCCGACTTCTCGCCCTGTAGGAGTTTGAACGCCACCAACGAACCGGGGGCGCCCCGCATCAGCTTCACGGAATCTTCGATCGATATTTCACGCGTGTCTTTCCCTTCAATCTCGACAATTCGGTCTCCGGCCATCAAGCCCGCTTCGTACGCGGGCGTACCCAGTACCGGGCTGAATACGACTAGGTAGCCTTGTTCATTCTTGTCTACCATGATTCCAATTCCGCCAAACTCCTGGTCGAGCGACGATTCGAACTGTTTGAAGTCGTCGGGAGAGATATATTCAGAATAGGGATCAAGCTGCTGAACCATACCGCGCATGGCACCTTCGAAGAGCTGGCGACGGTCAATATCCTTCACATAGGAATCCGCAACCTCATCCATGCCTTCGGCCACCAAACTCGCGAATCGACGCTCCGTCGCCTTTTGATGGCAGACAAAGCTAGTCAGAATTGCAACTGCCAAGATGAGAAGATTACGGGGGGGCATAAAGCATTTTCCATCCGAGGTTGGGCACGCTACCAAAATTTCGCGGGTTGGTCGGCGCGTCGTACTATTGTAAGCAATCGCAGGGCCCTTGGGTGCAGGCGACCCCGAACACGTACAATTTTCGCCATCATATGCGGAAACGCGTCGCCCTCACTAGCCATCCGTCGCAAAAATACCTCATCCCCGTGCACTACGGACGCTCGACGGACACCCTATCGCTGACCCGAACGCCGCTGTTGCCGGCGGACAACGTTGATCAAAATCCCCACGCAGGTTCACCTTGTCCATCGCAGCGGCGCAACTGCTGCCAAACTGCCGATCGGCTCAGGTGGTCCAGACCGACCCCTCGGAACGAAATCATGGCGGCGATCGACCGGAACTGTCCGCGGTGAGAGGCGTTTGTGACGTAGGCTTCGTTGGGTACTCGGCGGGCCGGGACTCCTTTTCTCTCATCTTTTCGATCTCCTCAGGAAGGCAGTTGCATGCGGCCTACCCACGTTCTCGTTGCCGACGATAGTCGAACCCTGCGAACGCACGTTCGTCGCACGTTGATCGAAGCCGGATTCGAAGTAGAGATCGCGGAAGACGGGATTCAAGCGTTGCAACGGATAAGGGAACGCTGTCCGGCAGTAGCCATCGTCGATATCAACATGCCAGGAACGGACGGTTTTGGTGTACTGGGCTCACTCAAGGCGATGGGCCACCCATTTGATGCACTACCGATCATCCTCTTGACCAGAGACCAATCTCAGGCACTCGAAACACTCGGCGCCCAAGTCGGCGCTTTCCTCCATAAGCCAGTTAGCCCCCGCGTACTTGTCGAAACCGTAGCCAACTTAACCACAAACGAACATTGGAAACCCGCCGGCAATTTCAGCACCATCTAGTACAACGACACCTTGAGAAACCTCATGCCAGCGTTTCATCCCGTCACTCCACCGACCTGGGATCACGACACCGACAGCAATTCCCCTTGGCCCGTTCATGACATGCAGTCGCCCCGGAAATCCTTGCCGGAGGTGCGTGCTGAGTTGACGGCTCTCCGGAAAGAATTGTCCGACTGGCAAGCGTCACAACGTGAACGAACGCGGTCACTAGCCTTAGTCGTTCCCACGGAAAACAACAACCAAGACACGAATTCAACTCAGATCCAACTGGGACCTACCCCAGCGGCACTGCATCGATCGGCCGAATTGGCCGACGACGACGACCGATTGGAATTCCTCAAGCAGCGTCTGGCGCGACAGCTTGGATCCGATGCCACCCGGGGAGCTTCCACATGAATTCCTCGTCCGCGACTTCGAGTGAACGCTATTGCGTGTTTGCCTGCCACACCACCTGGCTCGCAATATCGGCCGCGAGCGTACGAGAAGTCTGTCCGACACCTCCGCTGGTACGGATTCCGACGGCGAACACGCTGTTGGCTGGTCTTTGCCACCTGCGTAACGAATTTCTGCCAGTGATTCAACTCGAAGCGTTCGCCGACGGCACCGGGGAGTCCCGCATGATTGTCGTCAGCGGATCGCAGGGCAATTGGGCGCTGCTCACACAACAAATAGGATCGCTTGAACATCTCGAGGTCTCGCATGTGTCCAGCTATGGCAGCGATGAAATTTGGTCAGCCGCCGTGCTCGGATCTGCCTTTTACCGTAACCGCGTGGTCCAGATCGTTGAACCGAGCCGACTCTATCGGCTGGTCGAACAATCCCTAAATCGCAATTGGAAGGTGGCGCAAACGTCAGCCAGCGAAGTCGCTTCCATCAAACCATCCTTAATCGCATCCTAGGTGCTCCTTGAAGATTTATCGAATCTACATTTTGACGCATGTGTCCGCGGCGCTGACGACAGCGGTCATGATTGCATTGTTTCATGTCTGGTTTGTCGTAGCATGGCCACAAGTCCTCGTGGTCCTTACCGCGTGTTTATTGGCCGCGTGCCTAGGTGCATTCCTTGCTGCGCGAATGTGCTACTTTGTGCGTTCACTCGACCAACTCGTGACGAATCCGGCTGCCAATGTGCTGTGGGAATTCCAAGACCAAGTAGTCGGCCTGCGGGCACACCTACAACGGAACAATCAATTCGCAATTGTGACGTTGGAGTCGTCTCGCGAAATATCACAATTGATCCAAGAGCTTGGCAACGAACCGCTTCGAAATGGCACCAGCACATCGCCGCACACAGCGAACCAACTCAGGGTGTTGCTCTCACAATTGGCCAAGGCAACCGACACCAATCTTTTACAGATGCTGAATTCGACTCGAGAAATCGAATTGTCGACCCGCGAAATCGCCGTAGGAGCCGAAGACCAAAACGAGGCCGTCAGCCGAACGACGACCTATGCCGAACAAATGTCGACTAACATCGACACAATCACGGGCCATGCTTCGGCGGCTCGGCTCGCGGTGCTCGACGCGCGCACCGCCTCAGAAGACGCATTGAAGATCGTACAGCAATTGCATCAAGGGATGCATCGCATCCGGGGATTTGTCGACGCCAGTGGTCGAAAGCTACAAGCACTCGGCGAACACTCCAACACCATCAGCACCATCGTCGGCACGATTGGCACAATTTCTTCCCGCACCGACCTGCTGGCACTCAATGCCGCCATTGAATCGGTTCGCGCTGGCGAGCATGGTCGCGGATTCGCCTTCGTCGCCGAGGAAGTCCGCAAACTGGCGGAACAGGCCGCACAAGCTACTCAGGAAGTTGTGGGCCTCATCGAATCGATCCGACTGGAAACGCAAGAATCGATCAACGTGATTGCGGAAGAACAGACCCAAATCGAAACGGAATTGACGCGAGTACAAGAAGCCGCCACCGCCATGCAGCAGATCTATCGTATATCAAATGAATCTGCGGAACGAGTGCAGGACATAACGCAAGCGACACAACAACAACTGCAACTGATTCGTGATCTGGTGCTGGCGGTAGAACGGATCTCAAAAGTCGCAAAGACCAGCCGCAACCGTGCCGAGAACGCACAGTGGTCGACGCGGGCGTTGACGAAGGCAGCACAATTTGTGGACGCGTCGATCGCGCCCCTGCGAAGTCCAACCGAACGCCGCACGTTGAATGCCTTGATCGACGCTTCCGTCACGCGTCAACCCACCGCGCTGGACCATGGCGAAACCGACTCGACACAGCACCTCGAACTCACACCAGCCGGATCCTAGTGTCCTTCACGGAAATATGAATAACCCACCTGCCACCTTCGCCAACCCGTTCCACGAGGCGCTGACCGCGCTTTCCGACGCGTTCCAGAATCCACAGCGACTGAAAGAATGTGCCATCTGCCTCAATACAGCCTGTGATGCAATCCATGACGTAGCCAACGAACGCATTTACCGCTCCGCAAACCTGATACGACAATATGTTGGTGCTGCCGCGGAACTGATCTTGTCCGATACATCAACCGACCCCTCGATCCACTCCCTGTTGACTCCCCTCAAATCCGCCGTGGAATCGTTGCTGGCTGAAGTAGATGGCGATCCTGTTGATGGAACGCAACTGGACACAATCCTTCAAGAACTGGCCGCTGACTGGGGCGATTGCTTGGGCGTGATCGAATTTGGCGAACTGGACCCTGTTCGCTTTTCGGCTGATCACAACATCATTACCGACCGCGACTCTTTCGACACGGAGCAACTCTCGCAGCCTACAGAGACAGAAATCCAGCGACTGCTGTCGGCACTTGGAACTGCTGCCAATGCGACCGCGTCTTTGCCTCTGCCTAATGACGCCGCGTTCGACTCCCTGACGGCAAGCCTGCCCGACGCAGCAGAACCAACCGATCGCTCCCTACCCAACGCGGGGACCATCGACGACGCAGAAATGCGCACCGCCTACTTAGACGATGCGCAGCGTTGCCTAGCTTCCATGGAAAAATCAGTACTGTTATTGGAAGAAGTTCCGCAACAGCGAGAACCACTCCGCCAAATCTGCCGAGAACTGCATACGCTCAAAGGGGCATCGGGAACCGTCGGTCTACATCAATTGGCCGAGCAACTACATCACGTCGAAGACTCACTTCAGGCATGCTGTCAAACTACGGATCGATTGCCCAACATCGACGATATCCTGCAATGTGTTGACTTGGTCCGCTTGCAAATCCAGGCGTTACAGTTTTCTGCCCACTCTCCGGCGCCCGATTCGGCGGGCGATACGGCGGTAGATCAACCCAAGTACGTGGCAACGGCAATCGACGAAGTCACCGACGGCGAAACGATCCGCGTCAAGGCATCCCGCATCGACCGCCTCATGGATATGCTGGCGGAATTGATCATGCTGCGCAATCAACGTGAGTCGCGGGTGGCTGACCAGGAACAACTACGGGGCGAAATGGTTCGTTGCGTTTCTCGCCTGCGGCTGATCCATGATCGGTTGCGGCAGTCCGTTCCTCAGAACAGAAATCCTTCCACAGAAGCAAACCTTGCTCCTTGGGAGTCCCTCTCGGGTGACTCCCTCTCGGAGGTCGCCAACGACGTGTTGGCCGTTTCGCGTCGAATGCAGGAGCTGACAACACCGGTCGCTGAGGAGAATCATACGGTATCACGGCTTGTACGACAGTTCCGCCACGAATTGGTGGAACTTCGACGCATGCCCGTGGCAGGACTGTTTCGCAAATTACAACGAGTCGTACGCGATGCCGGTCGAGCCGAGCAAAAGAAGGTGCGACTCACCATGGAAGGCGAGCATGCCGGAATGGAACGTACGTTGCAGGAACGACTCTACGAGCCACTCTTGCATATCGTACGTAACGCCGTGAGCCATGGGATTGAATCGGAGTCCGACCGATTGGCAGTTGGCAAGGAGGGGACGGGAACGATACGGCTGAGCGCCCAGGGCAGTCCGAACCTCTTGGTAATCACCGTGCGGGACGATGGTCGTGGACTCGACTACGACTCGCTCCGTCGTCGTGGACTCGAACTAGGACTTCTCGCGCCGGATCGATCACCTAGTCACGATGAACTCGCGCAACTCATTTTCCATCCGGGCTTCTCCACGCGCAAAAGCGTTACATCCATCTCGGGACGAGGCGTAGGAATGGACGTGGTTGCCGATACCCTTCAACGTCTGGGCGCCTGGATCGAAATCGAATCGCACGCAGGACAGGGAACCGCGATGCGGTTGCATATTCCACTCCGCTCCGTGATCGAACACACGATGGTCTTCCGCTCTGGTGGACAACTATTTGCCGTCCCCATGCAGTACGTCAAATACTCTGGAGAGTCGGTTGGCGAATACCACGACACACCCCAACCTACCGGCACTCAGCCGCCACTGACGATTCCATTTCACACGCTCTTCGACACTTGCGTCCAGGTTTCTGCCAACGAAGGTACCTTGCTGATCCTGGGAGATGGTGCCAATCTCGGCATGGAGAACAATCCCACTTCGGTACGACGCATTGGATTCTTCGTGGATGCGATTGTCGGACCGGAAGAGATTGTCGTTCGAACTTTGCCCAATCTATTACAGAAACAAATGTTGTTTTCCGGTGTTACGCTAGCCGGTTCTGGCGAAACGATGCTCATGCTGGATGGCTCTCGCCTCCTCGACTACGCACAGTCGAAGCACGCCCAACAGCCACAGGCAAACTCTTTGCCCACGGTCGCAGCGCAGCCATGTCGCCTCCCCATCTTGATTGTCGACGACTCATTCAGTATTCGTCGCGACATGGTGCGCATGTTGCAATCACTTGGACATCGCGTGGTGGAAGCGGGCGACGGAGTTGAGGCCCGACAACTGCTACGCCAACAAGAATTTTCTTTGGTGATTAGCGACTTGGAAATGCCCCGCATGGATGGTTTTGACCTGCTGCAAGACATGAAACATGACCCATCCACGAACCGCGTACCGGTTGTCATAGCCAGCAGTCGCAACGAACCCACATGTCGCGATAAAGCGATGCTGTTGGGGGCTGAAGAATTCCTTATCAAACCGGTAAACCAACAGCAATTGCGGACAACGATTCGGACCCTGCTCCACAAAAAGAGTCCGCCAATCCCGCCATCCCATGGCTTCGACCTCGTCTCTGTATTCACAAATGAAGGCATTCAATGAGTCAAAAAACCATCCTTGTCATCGACGATAGTGCGACCATCCGACGCCTCATTGACGGACATCTGGGATCATCAGGGTATACCGTCGTTTTAGCCCCGACCGCAGAAGAAGGACTTAGCCTGGCAGACGAAGTTCTGCCTGACCTGATCCTCTTGGACCATCAGCTCCCTGGTACAACTGGTTTTGAGGTGTGCACAGCGCTCGCTAACAACCCGCGACTCCAGAAAATTCCTGTTGTCGTCAGCTCTACGCTGCGCAAACGCGCATACGTAGAATATGCAGATCTTTCCAACGTGGTTGATATGCTACCCAAGCCATACACCACGGAGTTGCTCGAAACGACCGTCGTCAATGCTATTGCAACGGGTACGATGATCGTACAATCCCAGGCGCAAGGAACAGCGATCCCAGAGGTCATTGAGGCTCAAACGGAAGCCAGCTTGTCGGGAAGCTTCGACCAGTTCGATCCACGCGAAATCATCGACTTTCTCAACAATGGCTCAAAATCAGGCGTACTCGAGATCGTCTTCGGTCGCTACCGCATTTGGATTTACCTGTCGGATGGACGCATACAGGCCGTCACGGCGACGGGCGTTCAGCCACAAGAACTTACCGACTCCCTTCCTGATTCACTCCGTGATCTCGCTCCTGTATTTGAGATGACAGTCTCAGCGCACCGAGGTACGGCTGCCAATAGCCTAGTGCAACTTCTCAACAACCAGGTACTCGACCCACGACTCTTGAGAAAATTGCTTCGCCACCAGGCTTCCGTGTTGATGCTCAAATGTTTCCACGACAAACCGGACGAGTTCCGCTTCCACGCTTGCCGTGAAGCACCGGCACTCTGCCAGCAGCTACCATTGGAAGTAAGTCTCGTGGCCTTATTGGTCGAAGCTTCTGCTATCTGCGACGTCAGCGAACTCGGCGAGCAGCCCGCCAACATCACTTACGTACGCCACACACAACGTGGACAAAATCTTGACCGTTGTGGCCTATCTCCAAATCACATGAAAGTCCTCAGTCTGCTCAGCGATGGCAATACGGTCGCTGAACTATCGTTACAACTTCAGTGGGACGCATTAACGGTGCGTCGAACGCTGCACGGCCTCGTATTGGCAGGCTTGGCTCGCACCGAAGTCCGCACCCAGCAACTGCATGTTGTCGTCTACAACACCGACGTCGACTCCGTACAGTCTCTGCGGACAATCTTCAACGAACACGCAGACGAATTGACCGGCAAGATTGTCCGCGATCCACTGGCCTTTCAATTGCTGCTCAAAAAGCAACCAACTTCCGCGGTCATCATTCGAGTGTGCGATCCACGGCAATTGCAGTTGCTTCGGCAACTCACACCGATTGGACGTGTCGACCCTTTGCAAAACGAACTACCCCGCTGGATCGCACTAACGACCGCTGAATTCGAATTGGAAGCCTCCAAATATGTCCATCGATGCTTGCCTCCTACACCCGATAGCCTTCAACTAAGAAATGCACTACGGAAGACTGCTGCCGACACAACACTGTGCCTCACAAAATCCGCCTCCTAACGGTAAGAATCCACCTATCCTCCACGTCGGAATCGAGGCAACCATCATGGCCTACACCTACGACACGTCCAGCACTCCCTTGGCCTATGTGGAACTACACGGCCCCCAGGGCGAATGCCAGAACATCACCCTAGAAAGTGGGACGAGCCTAAGCATCGGATCGCACGAGTCTTGTGACCTTACACTGGTTGGTGCAGACATCTCGGCAATGCATTGCGTCGTGAAGTTTCTTAACGGGATACTATGGATCCAAGATTGGAATACTCGGTCTGGAACCCTAGTCGATGGCCATAAGGTCGTCGGAGAGACCGAACTTGCGCACGGAACGATCGTCCAATTGGGTGCCTATCAATTCACAATTGGCTTGAGTCCGCCGGTCGACCCAGAAGAAGAGCACACACCCACCGCGACGGTCATCGAATCTTCGGTCCAACCGACGACAGCAAGTTCGAATCAAGACACACCGGAGATACTGGCCCTTCCGGAGGTAATAGTCCCCCGGGACATAATGGCCCCTCCGCAGATACAGGCCCCTTTTGACGGTAACGACGAAGTCGAGCATCCTCCACAAGATGGAACTCCAATTGTCCGCCAATCGGCAGTCTCCCCCGTTAACGAAGAACCATGGGATACGCTCAGCGACGAAACCTTGCAACTGCTGCAAGAAGAAATCGTGAATCTACAACAACAACTACAAGAACAAATTATTGAAACCGATCGTTTGCGTACGAAGCATCAGGCTCCATCGCATGACAGCCCGCTTACTGCTACGCCATCCACCGACAGCATCAAGCCGCAGCGCACTCTGGAACTATTGGACGAACTGGAGCGGTCCGACGAACGCATTGCCTCCTTAGAGGAACTCCTTCTAATTACCGAAGAAGCTTCGCTCGCTGAACAGGAAGAACGTCGACAGATTGAGGCATGGATCGGGGAGGTCGAAATCCGTTTTGGTCAACGAGAAGCAGAGACTACGGCGGAAATGGAAGTATTCAAGCGCAAATTGCACGACACCTTGGCAGAGCGCAATCGCCTCGAAGTACGCCTGCAAGCTGCAGCGTCACCCCAGGGATCGCGTGAGGCGTTCCAAGAGACGCTCGATCAATTGCGAACGCAAAACTCAACATTGGTTGCCGAACTCGAGCAGCAGCAACAACACGTCTCGAGTTTGGAACGGAATGTCGAGCAGCTCAAGGAACAGCTGGATCCCGACGCCCTGCAGCGTCGACTTGACGACGCCGTCCGAGAAGAACGATTGCAGATGGCCCAAGAACGCGCGGAAATGGCCCGTCAGCGAGTCGCAATGGCCCGTGAACTGGAACAAATTCCCCAAACACATCGTCGAGCCGACCCGGACTCAGAAACCAAATTTAAGGCACTCCGTCAGCACCTCAAAGAAATTCACGTCCAGGAACAACAAGACAAGAAAGAACGTTCAATTGGCTCGCGATTAGCCAAACTTTGGAATTCCCTGGAATAGAACCAAGGAAGTGGACAATGACAACCCCTAACCTCACTCGTGGCAATTCACATTTGACAACAACGACAGAAGCCGCGTATTCACCAACACTGCGCACCAGTAAACCTAGTGTCGATCCAAATGATGACTTCATCGCACTGGATCAAATGGCTGCTCGGTTTATGCACCTGTTGCATGAAGTCGACGTGCTTTTGGCCGACCAAGAACAACGCAGTGCGGAACTGGCGGCAACTGCTGACTCCGCGATTCCTGAGCAACTCAAGAGTTCGATGCAACAGTTTTTGAGAATGCGAACCGAATGGGAACAGGAGCGGCAGCATCAACTGGCACGGTTACAGAAGGACCAGGCAGAGTTAACAGCCGCGTGGCAACGCGTCGAATCGGAGGAACGCAAACTGCTAAGCCAACCCAAGACGGACCGCAAGCCTGCGGTAACGAAATTGGCGGAGGAATTACCGGTAAGCAACCCACTTCCCAGTCCGATTCCGGCGGAAAGTGCTGCTGTCGGGGCCAATTCTTCGGACGCCATGCTCCTGCAATACCAAAGAATGCGCCGTGAAATGCAGAAACATTCGCAGAAAAATCGCCGGTAACGAATTTCGGACTCGCGCAGCAACGAGGTACAACATGAACCTAGCCAATGTTATGAGACGATCAGCGAGCTTACTCTGGGGTGGTGGCACCGCGACCGCCACGGAGGTAACGGAAGACCTGTCGCGACACCGCGTCGATAAAGACCAGGGGTATGCGCTCATCTTGTGGAAACGAGAAGACTTCCGTCCCGATTCGGCGAGTGCGGCTGACGCCTGGGAACGTCTGGAAGAAGACATGTCGTTTGTGATAGGAGGGACCGTATTTCTTAATTGTAACAATACCGCATCGTTCGTCGGTTCCAACCGGAACACAGAGGTAGAGGAAACGGTGGTGGCTCCGATTTACATGGACCGATATACGGTAACCAACGCTGAATACCTGGCGTTCGTGCAAGCCGGTGGCTATGACATGACGTCGTTTTGGCCGGACGACATTATCCCCTATTTACCCCAATTCACTGACACTACTGGCCAACCGGGCCCCAAATTCTGGCAAAACGGCCGGCCTCCGGCGAAAAAACACAATCACCCGGTTGTGGGCATTAACTGGTATGAAGCGTATGCCTATGCGCGCTGGGTAGGCAAGCGATTGCCGACGGCGGCTGAATGGCAGTGGGCGGCCAGTTGGGCGGTCGGCGATACCGACCCTTTAGGTTTGAAGAAGTTTCCCTGGGGGAATGCCTTCGACGCACGAAAGGCCAACATTTGGTCCAGCGGGCATAACGATACGGTACCTGCCGACGAATACTACGACGGCTGCACGCCCAATGGCATCTACCAGCTTATCGGTAACGTGTGGGAATGGGTGGCGGCCGTGTTTGTTTGCGAAGAACAACACGACGACATCCAGATCCTCTTTGACCACCCGATGGCCGAAATTCGCGGAGGGGCTTTTGATACGTATTTCGAAACACAAGCTGCTTGCGCATTCCGCACGGGGCAGCCGATTCTGAACCGCATGCATAACGTCGGTTTCCGCTGCTGCCTCACCGCAGATTCCCTTCTGTCTCCTCCCGATTCTTCTACTCACACCAAGGACTAGCTATATGCGTGCCGAACAAGTGATGCAAAGCAGTCGGTATCTCGACGACACCGCGCGACACGACTGCGTGTGCTGCGGCCATGTATCTTTTGATAGTAACGCTTGCTCCAATTGCCAAGCGCCATTGGAACTATCGCGCACCGTACTCACACGAGGAAGGCCGCCTCGATTTGTCACGGTACTTGGTGCCAGTGGCGCCGGGAAAACCGTCTATCTGGGCTTTTTGCTCGACATTCTCTGCAAAGGGACACGCAGCATCCGTGGGTTACCTAACAACTCATTTTCCGTGGCCGTGCAGGAACAGACCATCGGTGCCCTGGAACAACGAAGATTCCCCGATAAGACCGCATCGGAGGCCGATACGTGGTCTTGGGTCCACTACGAGGTAAGAAACGCCAAACGTCCTAAACAATTCTTGGATATCGTTACACCTGACTTGGCGGGCGAAGCCATCGGAATGGAAGTCGATCATCCCAATACCTTCCCAGCCATTCGCTGTATGACGCGCAATTCGATGGCCATGATGGTCCTGTTTGACTCCGTCCGTGTACGTGACTCCGGACGCGAGGAGGACGTATTTGCGCTCAAACTGGCTGCCTACATTCAGAATTTACACGCTGCACCGAAAAAGGGCAAAAACCACCGTATGCCACGGATCGCAATCATCTTTACGAAATCCGACTGGTGCCCGGAAGCCAAACAGGATCCAGCGCGATTTGCCAAAGAAAATATGCCAGGCCTCATGCAATTCTGTCAACAGACATTACATGATCACGCCTTTTTCGCAACGAGCATTGTAGGAAGTTCGGCGACGATGGTGGACCGATACGGCTGTATGGAACAAATTCCCTTCCATATTGAGCCCTCGGGAATCGTCGAACCGCTGGAATGGATTATGCAGGGTGGGACGAACTGATGTTTGTACAGCAAGCTGTTTTTACGTCCACCGAATCGCGTCGCGCACGTGGATACCATCTTGTGGCACAATCGCCAGGAATTCCTGATTCGCTCGCCGAACGTCTCAATCACTGGGGACCGTCGCACGACTCGCTCCTGCATACGGAGATTGACGCGGACAGCATCAGTTTTTTCCCGGTCGATGAGGGATGGTATATCTTGGCACGGACCGGATATGGTGGACCCGAGTACAGCGGCCGAGGCAGCCTTCAAGTTGTTACGCGGATGCTCGCTTTGCGGTCAAACCATCTCGCTGAATATAATTCATGCCCGCTCACCTTCTACCATGCGGCCATGGCCCTCGGACACTTGCGACTCCTGTTCCATCCGCCTGAGAGGCTCGAAGAGCTCGAAATTCCGACGCGCACCAATCTCGGGAGCGTCAACCAGTCCACGCCAACCGTTCACCCAACTTTGTACAACAATATACAACGGCATCTCAAGGATGATGGACGCGTTGCAGTGCTCCATGTAACCGAGCCCTTGGAACTCTTAAGCCGAATCTTGCAAGAATTGAGGCCCGACGAGCGTCCCTGGATGAGTTTCACGACGGGCCTCAAACCTTCAAGACATCGGCACTTCCGTCTCAATCTTGCGCCGACCGGCGACAAGCACTTGATTCGCCAATACGTGGCCCAGGGTATCGCCTGCGTGCGCTAGTTGCCGGCGGCGCTAGTTGCTACAATCCCAGTTCGTCCTCGCAGGAAATTGGCACGTCAGCAACCAACGGATACTTCCGGTAAGGCCATGGGGCACCACAGGCAGAAGCGTTGTGAATCGGTCCAGCGTTGACACCGTTTGATCATGGAATCGCTTCATTTTGTCGTGAAGGTAAATAGTTATGTTCGCGATCGTACGTCACGTTGGAAAGCGATTCCTGCCGAAACTTTTATTGCTGCATGCTCTGCAGATTGGAGTTAGGGTCGGTGTGGCGATGGCGGCCAGTGCAACTATAGCGGCCAGTGCAACTATAGCGGCCAGTGCAACTATAGCGGTCGGTGCGACAACGGAACGACACGCGGAAGTGCGGGTAGGCATCATTGGGCTTGATACGTCGCACGTCATCGTCTTTACTTCATTGCTTAACGCTCAGAAACCGGCGCCGCAGTTCGCCGGGTGTCGAGTCGTCGCCGCTTATCCCCCCGGCAGTCCCGATATTCCCTCCAGTATCGAACGGGTGCCCAAGTACACGGCCCAGGTGCGGGAACTTGGCGTGGAGATTGTTGACTCGTTGGACGACCTTCTTTCCCGTGTCGACGCGGTACTTTTGGAAACGAACGACGGTCGACCGCACCTCCAGCAGGTGCTCCCCTGCCTCCAAGCCAAGAAACCAACCTTTATTGATAAACCGATCGCTGCGTCCCTGGCCGACACGTTGGCAATTTTAGCCGCCTCGGAACAATTCGGAACACCTGTCTTTTCTGCGTCCTCGTTACGCTTTGGCGCCAACACGACCGAAGTACGGCAGGGGAAAATTGGTAAAGTTTTGGGCTGCGACACCTACGGTCCTTGCAGCGTTGAGCCCACACACCCGGACCTATTTTGGTACGGCATTCACGGTGTGGAATCGTTATTGACGGTCATGGGACGTGGTTGTTCACACGTGTCGCGCGTCCACACGGCCGATGCTGACTTGGTCGTGGGAGAATGGGAGGGAGGGCGGATTGGATCGTTTCGCGGGATGCGAATCGGCACGCAAGGCTTCGGAGGAATTGCGTTTGGAGAGAAAGGGAATAGTCCGGTCGGCGAAAATAGTGGCTACGAACCGTTGGTGGCGGAAATCGTAAAGTTTTTCCATGGTGGACCACCACCCGTTACAGCGGCCGAAACGATCGAGATCATGGCGTTTATGGAAGCGGCGGACGAAAGCAAGCGACAAGGGGGCCGCCCTGTCGCGATCCAAGCGGTAATCGACAAAGCCCAACGCCGCCCGTAGTCCCTGGGGAACCGCCTGCGTTCGACCCTGTCGAAAAGGCAAGCGCTGCGCGTCCCCGGCGCAAACTCCAATTTTTCTTGCGATCCCTTCCTCCCGACGCCCTGCAACTACGTTAGAATCGTGGCAGTGGTTTGTGCCGATGCGATGACGCATCGCAGATAAAATTGATCATTCGTGGGAGATTGTGGCATGGCGACAGCAGTAAAGAATTCATCGGCGGTTGAAGTTCGACAGACTACGTGCTTTATCGGCGGAAAGTGGGTCCCGTCGCGAAGCGGAAAAACATTTGCCACGATCAATCCGGCAACGGAGGAAGTGATCTCAGAGGTGGCAGAAGGGGACACGGCCGACGTCGATGCGGCGGTCGAGGCGGCGCGAAAGGCCCTGGCAGGTCGCTGGGGGAGTATGGATGCCCGTGATCGCGGACGACTCATGTACAAGTTGGCCGACTTAATGGAAGAAGAGCTCGAGGAATTGGCCGCACTTGAGTCTCTCGACAACGGTAAACCCATTCGTGACGCACGCGCTGCCGATGTACCGCTGGCAATCGATTGCCTACGGTATTACGCCGGGTTCGCAGACAAGATTCAAGGAGACACCATCCCCATTCGGGGTAATTATTTCTGCTACACGCGGCGCGAACCGGTCGGAGTGGTCGGGCAGATTATCCCCTGGAACTTTCCGATGCTCATGGTGGCTTGGAAATGGGGACCCGCACTTGCAGCTGGTTGTACGATTGTTATGAAGCCAGCCGAACAAACGCCACTCACCTGCCTCAGGATGGCAAGACTGGCCCAGAAGGCAGGAATTCCGGACGGGGTCATCAACGTCGTGCCAGGTTACGGTCCGACAGCAGGTGCATCGATCGTTCGTCACCCAGGTGTCGACAAGATCGCGTTCACCGGCGAACATACGACGGCGCAAACGATCATGAAAGACGCGTCGCAAACTCTGAAACGACTGACGTTTGAACTCGGTGGAAAGAGTCCCAACATCATCTTTTCAGATGCCAATTTGGATGCCGCGATTGCTGGGGCACACTTCGGCCTCTATTTCAATCAAGGCCAATGCTGCTGTGCCGGCAGCCGAGTCTTCGTCCAGGAGAGCGTGCACGATCAGTTCATGGAACGGATTGCTCAAATGAATAAAGCCCGCAAGCTGGGAAATCCGCTCGACCCACAGACCGAACAAGGTCCTCAGGTCGATCAGGCTCAGTTCGATAAGATCATGCATTATATCGACATCGGAAAATCGGAGGGAGCCAATTGTGTCACCGGTGGCAAACGCTACGGCGACCGCGGTTACTTCATTGAACCTACCGTTTTTGACGGGGTCACTGACGATATGGCGATCGCCCGTGATGAGATCTTTGGTCCGGTCATGTCGGTACTCAAGTTCAAGGATGTGGAAGAGGTAATCCAGCGCGGTAACAACACCTGCTATGGTCTCGCCGCGGCCGTTTGGACTCGAGATATTGGTAAGGCCCACCACTTAGCCGCCAAGCTTCGCGCTGGTACCGTTTGGGTCAACTGCTACGATGTTTTCGATGCAGCGGCTCCTTTCGGCGGTTTCAAAATGTCGGGCATCGGTCGAGAACTCGGCGAGCGGGGCTTAGACGCCTACACCGAATCGAAGACGGTGACGGTCGCCCTCGGATAAACAGAGCGATTCGACATGTGGGTTTGGAGCATCGGAAAGGTGGACGCATGAGACCCGTCAAATCCGGAGGTGGTTGGCGGGCGATCGTCTATACGTGGCAGAAGGCCCGCGACGTTGGCGGCGTGCGCGCGATGTGGCGAGCCATGCGGTCCAAAAATGCCTGCAAAACCTGCGCACTGGGCATGGGTGGCCAAAAAGGGGGCATGGTCAACGAACGGGGTAGCTTCCCGGAAGTCTGTAAAAAATCGCTCCAAGCGATGGCCGCGGATATGCAGCCAGGAATCCCCGCATCGTTTTGGCGAGAACATACCTTGGCCAATCTCCAAGCGATGTCGCCACGACAACTCGAAACGTCAGGGCGGCTCGTACAACCCGTACTTGTCGAGCACGGTGCGTCCAACTACCGCCCTATTTCGTGGGACGAGGCAATGGAACGCGTCGTCAAAGAGCTTCGTGCCATTGCCGCTGATCAATCGTTTTGGTATTTCAGCGGGCGCAGCAGTAACGAAGCTGGTTTCGTACTGCAACTTTTGGCACGACTCTACGGCACGAATAACGTCAACAACTGCAGCTACTATTGCCATCAGGCAAGCGGCGTCGGTTTGGCTAGTAGCGTCGGCTCCGGGACCGCCACGATCGTTTTGGAGGATCTCGAACACTCTGACTTGGTCTTCGTAATCGGCGGAAATCCGGCCAGCAATCACCCCCGGTTGATGTCCACGCTCAAGTCGATTCGCCGCCGTGGCGGTGAGGTCGTCGTCATCAATCCTGTCCGCGAAACAGGCCTCGTCAATTTTCGTGTGCCGAGCGATCCCTGGAGCCTGTTATTCGGCACCAAGATCGCAACGCTCTACGTACAACCACACATTGGCGGTGACCTAGCCTTACTCACAGGAGTAGCAAAACAAATCGACGCCATGCAGGCATACGACGAGTCGTTCCTGCAAAAATATTGCCATGGCTACCGGGAGTGGCAGGATACGCTCCGTCGAACGCCGTGGGAAGAAATCGAAAAGAAATCAGGGGTCCCTCGTGAGCAGATTGACGCGATCGCCACACGCTATGCACGAGCACGCAACGTGGTCTTCTGCTGGACCATGGGGATTACACACCATGCGCACGGCGTGCAAAACGTACAAGCTATCGCCAACTTGGCCCTCATGCGTGGAATGGTTGGTCGACCACATGCCGGACTGCTTCCCATTCGCGGCCATTCCAACGTGCAGGGGATTGGTTCGGTCGGCGTGACGCCCAAATTACGCGACACGGTTTTGAAAAATCTGCAAAGCCGCTTCAACGTGACCCTGCCGACGACTCCCGGCCTCGATACGATGGGCTGTATGGAAGCCGCTCATCGCGGTGACCTGCGGGCGGGCTTTTGCTTGGGTGGGAACCTCTACGGCTCGAATCCCGATTCCGCCTATGCGTCCGAGGCCATGCGGCGGTTGAACTTGCTCGTATACCTCAACACCTCGCTCAATACGGGTCACGCGCACGGGTTAGCGCGTGAGACAATCATCCTGCCCGTGCTGGCACGCGACGAGGAGCCACAGTCGACCACACAAGAATCGATGTTCAATTTTGTCCGGTTGAGCGATGGCGGACCACGTCGGCATCACGGCCCGCGCAGCGAGGTCGAAATTATCGCTGAACTCGGTGCCAAGCTCTTAGGAGAGAACGGTCTCCTCGACTGGCAGTCGATGCGCGATACGGGCCAAATTCGCCAAGCGATCGCGCAGGTAGTGCCCGGCTACGAACAAATTGCCGACATCGGTACAACGCGTCAAGAATTTCAACTGGAGGGACGCACGTTCCATGCTCCCCAATTTGGGACACCTGACGGCAAGGCTCGGTTGCACGCACACGCGCTTCCTGAACTCCCTACTTTAGAGTCCGATCAATTGCGACTTATGACCGTTCGCAGTGAAGGGCAATTTAATACGGTTGTCTACGAAGACGACGACTTGTACCGCGGCCAGGATCGACGCGACGTCGTACTGATTCATCCCGACGATATGGAACGGCTGGGGCTGACGGCGGACCAGCGCGTAACGGTCCGCAGTGCGACCGGTTCCCTCGCTTGGATCCTCGCGCGACCCTTTGATAAGATCCGCCCAGGAAACGTGCTCATGTATTATCCCGAAGCGAACGTGCTGGTACCGCGAACCGTCGATCCCGCGTCCCGCACGCCTGCCTTCAAAGGGATCGTCGTTCGCATCGTGGCCGGATAGCTGCCGAGCCTCCTGCGGCCCGATCGCCTCGCGTATCACCGGCCAACTCGCCCCTATTGTCGCAGGCGGGACTGTTGCCGCTCGTCCTGCAACTGCTGTTGCCACACCTCGATTTTTTTCACGGCTTCTTCGGCACGCATCGACGACAAGTCCAACATTCGCAACTCATCGAGTAAGGGGTGGTCGTAGGGGGCAAATAAAGTTAATTGCAGGTCGCTCGACCGCCCAACTTGCGGTCGACGCTTTAAACGAAGGTGAGGGCTGGGAGGATGATGGGGGGCAGCTTCATCGTTGCGTCGGAACCCGTCGGGTGCATTCGTGTCCGCCCCCGCCTCGTTGGCCACGCGATCACTGTTTTGGTTCTGATGCGCGTGGGCCTCTTCGAGTTGCACCAAGATTTCTTGCGCCCGAGCCTGCACCGAGCGGGGTACGCCGGCCAATCGAGCCACGTGAATACCGTAGCTCTTGTCCGCGGCGCCGGGCACAATCTTGTGCAGGAATGCAATGCTTTCTTCCCATTCTTTAACCAACACATTGAGGTTGGTGACCCCAGCCAGGGTCTGCTCCAGGTCAGTTAGTTCGTGATAATGCGTGGCAAATAGCGTACGGCAGCCGATTTGATTATGTAGGTATTCGACAATTGCCCACGCCAAGGAAACACCATCGTACGTACTCGTTCCGCGCCCAATCTCGTCGAGAATCACAAGGCTGGACTGGGTAGCACCATTTAAAATCCGCGCTGCTTCGGTCATCTCCACCATGAACGTGCTCTGGCCGAACGCCAAACGGTCCCCCGCACCGACGCGCGCGAAAATGCGGTCGGCGATACCGATCCGAGCGGCCCGAGCTGGCACAAAGCTGCCGACCTGCATCATCAAAGTCAGTAATGCCACTTGTCGAATATACGTACTCTTACCCGCCATATTGGGCCCGGTAATCAACAGAAATTGCGAATGGGGCGAATGCATCTGGGTATCGTTGGGCACAAAAGTGCCGTCGGCTTCCCGCAGATCGAGGACCGGATGTCGGCCATCGCGAATGTCGACCAACGACTCGGACAGGGGCTCGGGACGGCAATAGTTGCGACGTCGCGCCACATCCGCAAACCCAGCCAATACGTCCAATTGCGCCAACATCAGAGCCGTATGCTGCATTCGCCCCGTCGCTGCTTGGACTCGATCTCGCAGCGCAACAAACAATTCGTATTCGCGGTCCTTTGCTTGCTGATCCGCTACCAATACTTTTTCTTCGTATTCCTTGAGTTCTTCGGTCACGAATCGCTCGGCGTTCTTCAAAGTCTGCCGACGAATGAAATGGGCAGGGACGCGATCGCGTTGCGAGTTGGAAATCTCAATGTAGTAGCCGAATACCTTGTTGAATCCTATTTTGAGATTGGGAATTCCCGAGTCCCGGACCTGTCTCGCCTGATATTCTGCAATCCATCGCTTGCCACCAGCCGCCAGTTCACGCAACTCATCGAGCAACGGGTCGTGGCCAGGTCGAATGATTCCGCCATCTTGCAGGGTCAGCGGGCACTCGTCAGCCAGTGCTGCCGTAAGCTCTGCAGCAATTTCTGGACACAGGTCAATTTCTGCCTGTAATCGTCGCAATAGCGGAGCCTGACACGTACCAAGCGAGTGACACAGCTCGGGCAGCCGCTGCAGCGTCTGGCCAATAAACGCCAAGTCGCGCGGACTCGCGCGCCCCGTAGCGACACGCGCCAACAATCGTTGTAGATCGTAGGTTTCCCTCAAGCTGCGACGAATCTTTTCTGACGTTCCCGCCTGTCGGATAAATTCGTCCACTGCATCGAGTCGAGCATTGATGGCGGCCGCATCGGTGAGTGGGCTGGCGAGCCACTGCGATAGGAGGCGCGAGCCCATCGCTGTCACTGTGCAATCCAGGACCGACAAGAGCGACCCTTCCCTTTGACCGTCGTGCAACGTCCGGAGGATTTCCAGGCTCCGTCGACTCGAGTCATCGATTTCTAGACTCGACCCACTGCGATAGGGAATGATCCGATCGATATGATGTAGGGCTGTTCGCTGCGTGTCCCGCAGGTACTCCAACAGGGCTCCCGCGGCGCGCACAGCCAAATGATCTTCCGACGTGAATCCGAAGCCCTCTAAAGTTTGCGTCCCGAACTGTTGCGTCAATCGTTCTTGGGCGAGTTTCGGCGAAAACGTCCAGTCGGGTCGACGAGTGACCGTCGCAGGGTGCATCGCTTTCGGCAATTGCAAACTATCGGGTAGCAAAAGTTCAACAGGTGCAACCCGCGCAACTTCATCCGCCAATCGAGCTTCGGGTACGGTGGCCGCTTGAAAACTTCCGGTCGACAAATCGACCCACGCCAATCCGACCGGCAGTCGGTGATCGGTCGTCAAAGCAAATTCGCTGCGATTGTTTTTTGGCTCGGACGTTCGAACAATGGCCAACAGGAAATTGCTCTCACGTGGATCGAGCAAACCATCGTCGGTCACCGTGCCGGGCGTGACGACCCGAGTAATCTCGCGCTTTACCAGGCCCACTGCCTTTTTGGGGTCTTCGACCTGCTCACAGATTGCCACTCGCCGCCCCATGCGGATCAATTTGCCGAGATAATTTTCCAATTGATGATGGGGAAATCCGGCCATGGGGATCGGATTCTCCCCTTTGTCGCGGCTCGTCAGAGTGAGTCCCAGCAACTGGGCGGCGTCTTGAGCGTCCTGCTGGAAAAGCTCGTAGAAGTCACCCATCCGGAAAAAAAGGAGCGCATCGCCACAGGCGGCTTTGGCTTCTTCGTACTGCTTCATCATGGGGGTCGTGGACATAGTGCGGCATGTTACCACGTACCCATCGGACGCGCATAGAAGGCTTAGGCTTCGACCCCGGAGTTGCTCTCCCGCAACCCAACGACCCTGGCATTCCGCAACCGTCGCAGCACGTCGACAATTCGAGCCTGCATTTGGTCTACCTTGGTGCGCCGGACCGGCCCCAACCACTGCATCTGTTGACGGAGCGAATCGGCATCGGACTCGCTCAAGTTGTCGGTTATGCGTTCCATGCTCGCCTCGTCACTACCACGCAACGCAACGGCCCACTCGGTCATTTCGACGTGCCGCGCGAGCGTACGAATGTGGGCATCGGAAAGGCGAAAAATGTCGGAGAACCTCAACAGCGATTGGCGAATGACACTCCCCAATTGCGGATCGTCATGGGTGATATTTTGCAGTAGCGTCCCTTCGACGCTGGGATCAGCGACTCGCAAAACTTCGGCTACAAAGTGCACGCCACCCAACTGCGGCAGCGAACTTGCCACACAGTCTGACAGTCGCGACTCGATTTTACGCTCGACATCGCGTATGACATTACGGTCGATAGGTCCCAGGTCGGCTAATCGCCGGAGGGATTCGGTTTTCAGTGGTTCCGGAAGCTCGGCCAACAACTGCGAGACGAGCCGCGCGGAAAGGTGCGCGAGCACCAAGGCCACCGTCTCGAAACCCTCCACGCGGAGTTCATCGGCCACACGCTCCACCGGCAAATCTTTGAGAAATCCAAAGGGGGCCTGCGTTGTCGGTTCGTCATAACGCAAACGACGGGTCGGATCGATCGATTCGACGGTGTCCCGCTGCGTTTCATGCTGCATGTGCGTCTTGACAAAATCCAACAAGACAGGCAAACGCTCATTGAGTGGCACGTTACGAAGCTCGCCAATCTGACGCAGGACGGCCGAGATTTGGTACTCGTTCAGTCCCATCATCAACTGACGCGCTTCATCCTGCGGCAGCACCGAAACGACAATGGCGACTTTACGTAGGTTGTCGAGCGGAATCATGAAATTCGATCTCGCGAATCGGTTGCCGCACGTCGTGTGCCTCGTGCAGTACTCGGGCCGTGTGCAACCGAACCACGCCGAAGCCGGGGGACGTTACCAAGGCGCAGCCCCCCGTTCCCTATCGGCTGAGGGAGCTAGCAATCCGTTGTCGGGCTTTTCAGTTTTCTGGCGACCGACGATGTCGTCCCCTCGACCGTAGCGGATTTAGCAATCCTTCGGGTGCTCGTAGCCGTTCCCGGCCCTTCAGGTCCACAGACCGTGTGGTTAGGAATCCGAAGAATGACCGACCTCGCCATCGCCTGGATGACGTTTGGACCGGGGACTTGACATACTCATGTATAAAAGACGGGCCGGGAGACCCGTCCTACGGGATGGGGGGAGTTCGGCTTTGCGCCGATCGGTCAGACATCCGATACCCCGTTCCAGAGATACATGTACAAATTATTCATG
>JAQCHP010000055.1 GCA_027619595.1 Planctomycetota bacterium | reverse complement strand
CGAGATATTCGGGGACGAGTCCGCCGGGAGGGGAAGCCACCAACTGTCCAGCCAATGGATCGATATCGTCGGCATACCGTGGTCGACGGAGATAGTTTTGAGAATCTAGCTGTCGATTTTCTGGGTACAGCGGGCCGAGCGACGGAAATTTTCGAATTAAACCGGGACCAGAAAGGTTGCGAGAATCCCGAATTTCTGCCGGTGGGTGTCGAGCTGCTGATTCCGCGCCAGTGACCGACTATAATTGGTCACTATGGAAATAGCAGCCCGCAATGACCGTTGGTTCGCCCTGCTGAAGCGGGGTGTCTGTCGTTTGATGGGTGGCGGCGCGCGGGATCCTGGTGTGGCTTTCTGGATTAGTCTTTGCCTACATGCCGCCGTCTTGCTGGCTGTAGCCAATGTTTCCTTCGAGTCGGTCTACCGGACAGCTGTGGTCACTCTTTTCCCCACCGACACGGTGCGAGATTCAGCCCTTTTGCCCACCGACTTTAGCTCGCAAGTGTCTCCCTGCGATTCCATCGGCGGCGGCGATGGCCTCAATGGTGCCGATCTTGGTGCAGCTCCGAGTGTGGCCGAGTTAGCCGCGTTCCCCGTAGAAACGGACCAACTACGGGATAGCCCCTTTGAATTGGAGGCGAGCAACGTGTCTCTGGCCGAGGCGCCGCGACTCGACGTTGATCAGTTGGTTCGGGGCGTTGCGGCGGTGGGGGCAACGGGTGCTGAGGGTGCCATCGATCAGATCACCGACGAATTGCTGCAGATGCTCCATGATGGCCCCACATTGGTCGTTTGGATCCTTGATCGATCGGCCAGTCTGGCACCGCAGCGGGCTCTGATCGTGCGACGGTTGCAGCGAATCTATGAAGAGCTTGGTGTGATTGAGGCGAGCGGTCATCAAGCTTTTCAACGCCACACGACCGCGCCGCTCGTTACGGCAGTGATGTCATTTGCCGAACAACCGACTTGGATCATCAAACAGCCGACGGATGATGTTACTGCCATTCAATCGGCAATAGCATCGATTGGTGATGAACTCGACGGCACGGGAATTGAACGGACGTTTACGGCTATTGGCGAAGCCGCCACACATTTTAAGTTGCTGCGGCGCCCCGATCGTCGCACCGGACTTCCCCAGCGCAACATTGCGCTGGTCGTATTTTCCGATGAAGCAGCGGACGACGCTGAAGGGCTCGATCGCACCGTGCAACTCTGTCGAAAGTTCTCGATGCCGGTCTATGTCGTGGGTGTCCCTGCCCCTTTCGGCCGACAATTCACGCCGGTCAAATGGATTGATCCCGATCCGGCGTACGATCAGCGGCCACAGTGGCCCACCGTGCGCCAAGGTCCTGAGACACTATTGCCAGAATACGTCAAGCTCGAATTTACCGGCGAGGCTCCGGACGCACCGTCGCTTGATTCAGGATTCGGCCCCTACGCATTGACGCGGTTATGTTATGAGTCGGGCGGCATCTATTTCGCCGTCCATCCGAATCGCCGTGTTGGGCGAAGGGTAGGGCCGTACGAAACGGCTCCGTATTCAGCCTTCCTGGAAGCGTTCTTCGATCCTGAAATCATGAGGCGGTACCGTCCCGACTACGTTTCTACGGCCGAATACCGGCGGCGTATCGCCGACAGCGTTCTACGTCAGTCACTTGTTGAGGCGGCCCAGCAATCTTGGATTGCGCCGTTGAGCGATCCAAGTATGATCTTTGTGCGACGTGATGAAGCGCAACTCGCGGCTGCCTTGACCGCCGCGCAACGTGAGGCGGCCAAACTGCAACCCTTCGTGGAGAACTTGCACACAATCCTGGAACGCGGCTTCGCTGGGCGCAGTGCCGAATCGGTGCCTCGTTGGCAGGCAGGTTTTGATTTGGCTTGGGGGCGGGTCGCGGCCGAGCTGACGCGTGTCGCCGGATACAACAGCATGTTGGCGCAAGCGAAACGCGGTATGCCCTTTTCGCAACCCCGGAACAACACGTGGATTCTCCAACCGTCCGACTCGATCGAAGCCGGTAGTCGCCTGCAGGAGATCGGCCAGCAGGCCCGGCAATTGCTGGAGGGAGTTGTACAAAGTCATGCTGGCACCCCATGGGCCATGTTGGCACAGCGCGAAATGGAGCGACCGTTAGGCTGGCGATGGACGGAAGGCTATACGGAACTCGAGCCGGAACCAGAGCCGACCGACAATGGAGACGATCCTCGTCCGCCGCGGGATGAACAGCCTCTTCGGCTCGAACGCTTGCCCCGCCGCAATCCGCCGCAACTCTAACGCAATTGGTCGTACTGGTATTGCATCGAGGCCGCCAGCGTCACATGATGGCACCATCCTTGCATTGGCCCCCAGGCGGATGCTTGCTTCGATCTACCCAGCCCGAGGAGTCATTCGTTGATGCTACGCCGCCGAATTTTTGCGACGAAGTCGATCGAATTTTTACTGCAAGAAGCAGACGGTGATGCGATTTTGCATCGCGTATTGGGTCCCCTTTCGCTGACGGCGTTGGGAGTCGGTTGCATTATTGGCGCCGGGATTTTCGTGATGACAGGTCGAGCGGCGGCTGAGACGGCAGGGCCAGCCGTGATGGTGTCTTATGCGGTTGCGGCCTTAGGATGTGCGCTGGCAGCTTTTTGTTATGCTGAATTCGCTGCGATGGCCCCTGTGGCGGGGAGTGCCTACACGTACGCCTATGCCACGCTCGGCGAACTGTGTGCTTGGATTATCGGCTGGGACTTGATTCTTGAATATGCCATGGCATGTGCGTGCGTCGCCGCAGCATGGACGGAGTACTTGAACGAATTCCTGCAGGTTGTGGTGGGCGTACAGGTGCCAGCCTAACTTTGTTCCGATCCGTACTCTAATCCGGATGCTTGGTTCAATCTCCCTGCCGTGGCCATTATGGTTCTCATAACGGCCGTGCTTATCGTCGGGATTCGCGAGAGCGCGATGACCAATGCCGTTTTGACGCTGGTAAAATTGGCCGTTGTGTTGTTCGTCATAGGACTTGGCATGACGATGGTGAATTCCGATCGCAATAATTGGTTCGATGTGCCTTACAGTGAGCGGCTTTCGGGGGAACAACTTTTGGTGCCGCAAGTCGTGGCAGAGCAATTGGCGAGCCAAATTCCGTCCGACAAATTGGCCGATCCTCAGCAGATCGAAGCGGTCGTTGCTCGCACGCAAGAGGCGCTCAAGAACGGTACAACCGACGAGGCCTTGACTGCCATTGTAGAAAAAGTGCGTCAACGCGCGGGCGAGGTGGAGGCGGAACGTTGGGGAGTCTTTGGGTATTTGGTGAATCCCAAGACATTGGCCCCCATCGATCGACTCGTGCAGTCCAATTTCGCCCCCTATGGCGTTTCCGGCATCATGTTGGGCGCGGCGATTGTCTTTTTTGCGTTCATCGGTTTTGATTCGATCTCCACGCATTCTGAGGAAGCGATCAATCCGCAGCGAGACGTCCCTTTGGCGATACTTGCTTCGTTGGCTGTTTGTACCGTTCTCTACATTTTGGTCTCCGCAGTGATTACAGGCATGGAACCGTATCACTCGATCAACACGAAGGCCGCAGTAGCTGCTGCGTTTCGGAAGCGAGCTGAGTTGGAACAGAGCAGTCTCTTGAAGTGGTCAAGCGCATTCATTGCGACCGGCGCGTTGGCGGGACTGACGAGTGTTTTGTTAGTAACGTTTCTTAGTCAGGCGCGTATTTTTCTCGCCATGGCACGGGATCGTTTGTTGCCGCCGTCTATCTTTGCCGTGATCCATCCACGTTGGAAGACTCCCCATCTTTCGACAGCGCTCACCGGATTTGTGATCTGCCTTGTCGCAGCGTTCACTCCCATTAGCGAATTGGAGAAAATGGTAAATATTGGGACACTGTTTGCATTTGTTGTTGTATGCGGGACGGTCTTGGTCCTGCGTGTTCAACGTCCCGACATGCATCGACCGTTTCGGTGCCCCTGGCCAATGGTTGTGGCTCCGGCGGGCATCTTGGTGAATTTCACGATGATGCTTTTCTTGCCGGCGATCACCTGGGTAAGGTTATTTGTTTGGCTAGCCATAGGATTGGTTCTCTATTTTTCCTACGGGTATTGGCACAGTACACTCGGCGCGCATTTGTCCGAACAACTGGCCAAAGAAGGGGTGGGGCCGACGTCCACTCCGTTGTAATTTTCCGGAGCTGGCCGGTAGGACGCCAAGGGTGACGGCAAGTTGGACTCCGGCTGGAACCGCTCTAGTCCAGCAGAGGCGAGTCCAACGGCATATCATCACGTGCGTCGTGACGGTAGAAGGTACGGGCGAGACGGCCGGCCAGGATTGCCATGAAGCGTCGCCGGAATTCGGTCTCAGAAATTTCGGTCGTCGTAATGCCGGCGGATCTGGGGAACTGAATTTCGGGAGGCGCCGATTTGTAGTCAACTCGCCATTTCGGCGTGCCGTCGGTATTCGAAGTTGCCTTGTTTTTCTTGTCATCCGACGAATTGGCAAGATAGACAACCATTTCCAATTCAGCACGCCCTTTGAAGAGAGTCTGACCGTCGTAGATATTAAGGGAATGTAAATCGACAACCAGCACAGCGTCCGCTCCGACTCCATTTCCCATAGCGGGCACATCGAAGTTGTCGGAGTCGTGTTTGTCGTACCAGTCGTCCACTTTCTTTTGTGGGACGATCGTGATGTCCTTGACGTTTGCCGCTAGCAAGGCACCTAAGTTGCGGGAAAGTTGTGTGGCTGCGGCGCTCGGTCCGTACGAGAGCGAATCGGACGCACATACGATGGCCAGCCGGCGTCCTTCCAGCTCCTTGTAATCGGCCGGCACCATGCCAGCGCCGGTAGCATGTAAGACGTTCGAAATCAGTCGAAACGGCGCACAGCCTACGACGGCGGTGAGTACCAAGAGGCTAGTAGCTACCACTAGCACGCGTTCGCTGGCCCAAGCTCGCATATCAAAATCCTCTTCCAGCAGGTCTACGCCTTCCTTCAGGTCTACGTCTAGGGAGGAACGGTGGCGAAGGGTAGTCCGTGCCCGCTCCCAAGGCAAGGGCGATTCCTCAAAGTAGAACCGACGGGGACCCCGTTCAGGCCAATCTTGGGATGACACAATCTTGGGATCTCAGTCTTGGGATCAGGTAGATCTGTTAAGATTTCGGGAAGGACGCCGTTCGCGGGTTCTGACACGACTATCGGTCGTGTATAACTTGACTTGTCCGGTCCGATTCCGAGGTTAACCCATCCTGAGATCGCCATGAATTCCGACTCCAATGCGTCGCGTAAAACTCCGCGAAGAACTTTTAGTGAGATTGTCCAATCGGCACTGGGACGGCGTGACTTTCTGCAAGCGTCGCTGTCAGGTGCGTGTGGTGCCTTGTTGGTAGGAACCTTAGGTGATCGAGTTTCGGCCACGACGCAGACGTCGAGTCGATTCGGCTTTGCAAATGTACCCGTATCAGCTTCGAATACTGTTGTCGTTCCCGAAGGTTATGTGGCGGAGGTCCTTTACCGATGGGGAGATCCGATCAATGGCCTGGGCCCGCTGTTTTCGGCCGACGCCTCCAATACGGCCGCCGAGCAACAATTGCAGGCGGGGATGGGGCACGATGGTATGGAGTATTTTGCGATTCCAGGAGTCGACCCGAATGAGCGGGGACTCTTGGCAGTGAATCACGAGTACACCGATCAAGTGCTTTTGTTTTCGGATGGGCTGGCTCCACTACCTCCGGCCGCGATCCCGCTGGAAAAAGTACGTAAGTCGCAGTACGCGCATGGCGTGTCGATCGTGGAGATTGCCAGGGACGCCAATCGAGCTTGGCGCGTTGTTGAGTCGGATCGAGCGCGTCGGATTACCGCGTGCACTCCCATGCGGATTGCCGGGCCGGCGGTCAGTCGTGTTGGCACAACGGTGGCAGGGACCGTCAATAACTGCGCTGCCGGTCGAACCCCTTGGGGTACCTACCTAACCTGTGAAGAGAATTTCAACGGGGTGTTTGGCACAACTCAAAATCATTTTGTGCTCAACGATCACCTCCGGCGGTACGGATTCTCGAAACGTGGTTACACCTACCCGATGGACGGCACAGATGTTCCGGCTTTTCGTTGGTATGAGTGTGATCAACGGTTCGACTTGGCGGACCCGAATAACGATGCCGATCGGTTCGGTTACGTCGTAGAAGTGGATCCGCTCGATCCAAACTCGATTCCCGTTAAGCGAACGGCGTTGGGAAGGTTTAAACATGAGAATGCGGCGCTGGTCCTGAGTCGGGATGGTCGTGTTGTGGTATACATGGGAGACGACGAGCGGAATGAATATATCTATAAATACATATCTGCTGACCGATACCAACCCGACAAAAATCCTGGCGGGGATTACGGCCGACTGCTCGACGAAGGAACGTTGTATGTGGCCAAATTTTCTGACGACGGCAAGGGTGAATGGTTGGCATTGCGTGCGGGTGAAAATGGAATTCCGAAAACGTCGAGCAATTCCCATGGGCTAGGAGTCAACGACCAGCCAGGTTTTTCCGACGCCGATATCGCCGTTTGCACACGAGAGGCGGCGGATCGGGCAGGTGCTACGCCGATGGATCGTCCCGAATGGATCGCCGTCCATCCTGATACGAAAGAAGTCTTCGTCTCATTGACGAACAACTCGACCCGTGGCGACGCCCATCCCACAGATGCTGCTAACCCTCGTGAAAAGAATATCTTCGGGCACATACTTCGGTGGCATGAAGAGCATGACGATCCAGCGGCGACCCAATTTCAATGGCGAGTGTTCTTACTTGCAGGAAATCCAAGTCATTCATCCGTGACCCAACAAGGCAATGTGGCGGGCGATGCGTTTGGATGTCCCGATGGTTTGCGGTTTGATTCGACCGGAGTCTTGTGGATTCAGACCGATATGTCGGCAAAATACATGGGGAATAGTGATTTCAAAGAGTTGGGGAACAATATGATGCTCGCCGCAGATCCCGAAAGTGGAGAAGTTCGGCGGTTCCTCACCGGTCCCCGTGGCTGCGAAATTACAGGAAACGCAATGACACCTGACCGGTGCACTCTGTTCGTCAACATACAGCACCCGGGTGAGCCCCCCGACGATACGAGCGACCCTCGAGACCCGCATCAGTTTAGTGATTGGCCCGATGGTGGGCGGGGCGGCCGTCCTCGTTCCGCCACGATCGTGGTGCGTCGTACGGATGGTGCGCCAATCGGCACCTAGCCTGAATAGATCGTGACGTGCGTCCGATCGTGACGTGCGTCCGATCGGCGGCTAATTTCGCGAAACCGTCTGTTCGGTCGATTTGCGCGTGTGATCGAAGTGCGGCCGATCCCGTTCCGAAGACTTTTGACACGAACTGCACTCAATTGTTTTCCATTCTTCGGCCATGACTTCAATCGTATTCCGAATTTGTTCTTCGGTATGACGGGCCGTAATGAAGAACCGCAGGCGTGCAGCCGACTCCGCCACAGCGGGATAGATAATCGGTTGGACGTTGATACCGCGTTCGAACAAGCGGTGCGAAAGCTGGAGTGCCTTCACGGAGTTGCCAATAATCACGGGGACGACGGGCGTTCCCATTCCGAGGCCGGTATCGAGTCCCTTTTCTCGAGCCAATCTGAGGAACAGCTCAGCGCGCTCACGACAGCGAGTCGATCGGTCGGGTTCTTCTTCCAGCAGACGAATTGCTGCTAAGGCGGCGGCAGAATTTGCTGGCGACAGACCGACACTGTAAACAAAACCGGGCGCGGTATATTTGAGGTATTCGACCAGTGCCGCAGCACCGGCAATGTAGCCTCCACAACTACCAAACGACTTACTCAGAGTACCCATCCAAATATCCACATCGCGCGGATGTACATCAAAATGTTCGCCAATACCTCGCCCGTGTAGCCCCATGGTGCCGATCGAATGTGCCTCGTCCACCATGAGCAACGCATGGTGCCGATGTTTCACTTCGATGAACTTCGGCAATTCTGGATAGTCTCCGTCCATACTGTAGACGCCTTCGATGACGACAAGGACTCGGCGGTAATCGCGTCGGATTTCGCCGAGCAATTGATCGAGGGCTTTCCAGTCGTTATGAGGAAACGGGCGTCGTCGTGCGCCAGAGAGGATCGCTCCTTGAATGATGCTGTTGTGAGCCAGTGCATCGTGCAAAATCAGGTCGCCTGGCCCTAACAGATGACCGATGGTCGTTTCGTTGGTTGCGTGGCCACCGATATAGACCATCGCAGCCGGCACACCAAGAAAGTCGGCAATGGTGTGCTCTAATTCGGAATGGAGCACCTTTTGGCCTGACACCAGCCGGCTGGCGGATACACTGGTTCCGTACCGATCGATGGCTTCTTTGGCGGCCACATTGACACGGGGGTCGCCGGACATTCCCAGGTAGTTGTACGTCGAATAGCTGACCATTTCGCGGCCACCAATTCGTGCGGTGTCGTTGGTCACACGTTCGTGTTCTTTGAAGTAGGGATTGGGAACCCCCGTACTTTCCAGCAGACGCATATTGCGCCTGAGCTGAACGTATTCGGTCATCTTTTCGAAGCGATAGAACTCTTCCGGTACAACATCGTAGACGCCAGCTGGTCGGTCAACTAAGTAGCGTTGTACGGCCGTCGCCACTTCACGGCATGTTTCAATTTGCGGCAGTTCATCTTCGGGGAGGCTGCCGCCGTATTCTTCTTCTAAGCGGGTAATGATGTCGAGCCGCTCCAAGGAGTCGAGTCCAAGGGATACGATATTCGTATCAAGGTGCAATCCAGCCGCACGTTCACCACCGACCGTGAGAACATGGCGGAATACGGATTGTACGATTTCGTCCCGCAAAACTTCGGCGTTGGCGATTTCACCGGATGAAGAGCGGGAGGTATCGGTTGAGTTTTTGTCAACTAACTTGCATCGCTGTGGTGTTGGACCATCTTGCCAACTGAGCCATTGTGCAACGACCTTGAGTTCACCTGACAGGAAATCTTGTCGGCAGGCATGTCGTTGAATCTTGCCGCTGGAAGTTTTGGGGATGGATCCCGTACGTACGAGTACAATTCCGTCGGGTGGCAGGTCGTGCGCGACGGCCACCTCACGGTGAATCGCTTCGAAGAGGCTACCCCAATCGTCATCCTCACCCCGTTCCACTTCCGACACGATCACCAAGCGTTCTCGTTCGGCAATGTCGACCGCAAAAGCGGCCGCCGCACCAGCGCGGAGTCTCGCATCGACTCGCTCAACGGTCATTTCGATATCCTGGGGATATCGGTTGACGCCGCGCACGATGATCATATCCTTGAGACGTCCCGTGACGAACAGTTCACCACGGAAAAAGAATCCCAAATCGCCGCTGCGCAGGTAGCTCAGCTGGCGTGGATCGTCGGCAATTTTTGCGTGAAATATGGCTTGCGTCGCTTCTGGATTGCGCCAGTAACCTTGCCCCACGCTAGGTCCGTGAATCCAGATTTCTCCCACACGATCAGGGGGTAAAGGTGTGCAGGTATCGGGGTCGATGATCTTGACGATCTCGCCCGGAAGACTGCGACCACATCCAACCAGCTCGCGCGCCGAATCGGCGTCGTCCGCGACACGAATCACCCGTCGCTCGTCCAACGCCGAAGCATCAAAATGGCCGCGCACTGTCGGCTCAACGTGGTTTCCGCCCGTCACGAGCAGCGTCGTTTCGGCCATTCCATAGCAGGGATAGAAAGAACGTGATTGAAAGCCCCATTCTGCAAATTTTTCGGCAAATCGTTCCAGCGTGGAAGCGCGAACCGGTTCCGCACCGTTAAAGGCAACTCGCCAACTCGAAAGGTCCAAACCTGCCATTTCGTGGTTGGCAATTTTCTTGGCACAAAGCTCGTAGGCAAAATTCGGTCCACCGCTGATGGTAACTCGATACTGACTGATGGCACGTAACCAGCGGACGGGTCGCTGGAGGAACATCATCGGAGACATCAAGATGCAGGGGCGCCCGCAGAAGAGTGGATTAAAGATGCCGCCGATGAGACCCATGTCGTGATACGTGGGGAGCCACGACATACCAATCGAATCACGGTCCGATTCAAAGGCCGTAGTAATCAGTGAACAATTATGGATGATATTGTCGTGGGTCAGCATGACCCCTTTGGGATTTCCAGTCGAGCCCGACGTGTATTGAAGGACGGCCAAGTCTCCCGCCCGCAGCGATTCTGGTTCGCTAAGATCTTGGTCGGCTGTTGTCAGTTCATCGGTCGAGAACCAGGTGAGTCGTTGCAGTTCCGGGGCTTCGTTGAGAATATTCCGCGTACGTTGGTACACGGTACGTACCGTTAAGGCGGCGACTGCACCGGCATTCTCGGAAATGGCCTGGATCCGATTCATGTTACGGTTGCGTCGGGGGGGGAACGCTGGCACCACCGTCACGCCAGCGTAGAAACAACCGAATAATCCAATCAGGAAGTCGATTCCGGGCGGGTAGAGCAACAGGGCGCGGCCGCCAGCAATTCCCGCCGTGCGTAGATGACTCGCCACGATGCGGGCCCGCGCGTCCAATTCGCTAAAGGTGAGCAGTAGCTCCTTGTCCTCGCCGTCTTCCAAATAGGTATAGGCCGTATTGTGGGGGATCGTTTCGGCCCAATAACGAAGGCGATCCACAAGATTTGTGGTCGGAGGGCGGTATGGTGCGAGCATTTGTTCCAGTCTCACCGGTGTGTTGACTCCTACCTCAACTGAGTTCCGTACGATGGGGTTTGACAGCGCCTAGAACTCTGTTCCTACAGCGCATCGGCAGTCTGCCAAATTCCGAACATCCTTTCTGATACGGGTCATCAATTTCGGAACAAAGAGGTAGTTTCAGGCAGATTGCGAAGGGATTGAGCCCTCGACAGCATATGTTAAAAAATGTGAATCAAGTAACTTGGGTAGTCTGCCCTGATTTTGGCGGACATCCCTGTCCCTAGATAGGGGTCTTGAATACACCGTACAATTCGGCTCATCATAACTCACCCGACCCTTGTTTGCAAAAGAGGCCCAGGTTGCCCAGGTCAAAATGCCGCAAGCCCACATTCGTCAGGCCGTTTTGGAGCGGCTCCGGAAAATCCCGGGTTACCCCCAACTTTCGGTCCTCGACCTGAGTTGCGGCGATAGCGAAATTTTGCAGCAGGCCCAGGTCGATGGGTGTGTCTGTCGTGGTACGCATTTCCGTTCGGACGACTATATTCTGTCAGGCGGTGGCGCCACGGCAGGGATCGCGATCGACACGGGAATCGACCTGCTGGCGGCGCTTCCCTATCCCGACGCCGAATTCGACGTGGTGCTCCTGACAGAGGTACTGGAGCATTTAGAACGCCATGATGCGGTAATCCTTGAGGCGGCCCGTGTTCTCCGACCGAATGGATACTTCATTTTTACGACCCCCAATCTCCATCGAATACATTCTCGGTGGCAGTTTTTTCTGACAGGCACACACAAGCTTATACGCCGACCGGTCGGCTGGGATTTGAAGCCTGATGATTGGTATTCCTACCATGTGCGCCCCGTCGATTTCCCTACGCTGCATACACAATTGCACCTGGCTCAATTGACCGTTCGTACTGTATGTTGGACACAGTTCAAGTGGCGTCATGCCGCCTGGCTTTTGCTGTACCCATTATTTTTTGCGCTCAGTTCTTGGCAGTTTCGGTCGCGGCGCAGCCAGTCCCCAGCGTACCGACAAGGGCGTCGCGATTTACGCCGCTGGTTGTTGCACCCTGCAGCCATGGCGAGCGAACAACTCATGGTGGTGTCGCTCAAGTCAGACCTTGCGGTTGCTGCCAGCCGGGACACTAAAACTACTTAAATAGCCCTGGGCAAGGAGCCAATCGTGACGAAAAAAATTGGTGTCCCCAAAAAGAAGATTGTGCCGCTGATGGCATTTTTCAGTCTCCTGGTGATGGCGGCGGAGGCCCGACCGCAGATCCTCGACACGGACCCGATTCGAGCTGACGAAGGTCTCATGCGACTGCGTTGGGAGGACGCCGAATTGGCGGTCGGTACGACGGCGCTGATTGCCGGAAAGGTTGTGAAAGTGGGGCAGGCGGGGCGCGTGAATTTCCTGGACTTCCATGCGCATCGACGCGATGTTTTTAAGGTTGTCATCTTTAAAGACGCCGAACCAAAATTTCCTGGTAAGCTCGAAGATTTGTACTCCGGCCAGACAATTGAAGTGCGCGGAACGGTGACCCGTTATGCCGGTGTTCCCCAATTGGTCGTCCGGCATCCGGACCAGATCCGCATCTTGGGCGAATCGGAGGCACTACCGGCGACGCCGTCAAATCGCGCTCCCAGACGCACGCCGACAGATATGGTTCGAGTCGCCACCTTCAACGTAAAAAACCTATTTGACGCTGTCGATGATCCCTACACGGATGACGAAACGACGCCGACGAAACCACGCGCGGAGTTGGAGAAAATCGCCCGCACCATGCGTGCTGTCGACGCCGATGTTTGGGCTCTGCAAGAAGTGGAAGATCGTCGTTACCTAGAGCGGTTTGTGGCGGCGTTTCTGCCCGATTTGGACTATAGCCAGGTAGTGTTAATGGAAGGGAACGATGGTCGGGGGATCGATGTGGCGGTACTTTCGCGATTGCCGGTTGGGCCTGTCGTCAGTCACCGCCATCAACCGTTTCCGGGTGTGAAAGGACGTCCCCAACGGTTTAGTCGAGATGTCTTGCGCGTGACACTCGAACCGAAGGAACGACTTCCGTTCGAAATGTGGGTAGTCCATCTCAAGAGCAACGCCGACGGAAGGGAACATGCCGAGCCGATTCGTACGGCGGAAGTGGTCGCATTGCGACAGATCTACCAGACGCAATTAACCGTAGATCCGCAAGCGAGAATTCTGCTGTGCGGCGACTTCAACGATACCGTGGAGAGTGCATCGCTACAGCCGCTACGCCACGGATCGGATGCCCCGCGGACGTTGTTTACTGACGTTCCGCTCGCTGATCGTATCACTTACAGTCGCGAGCCGTATCGATCCATGATTGACTTTATCTTTGCTGCGCCCGGCATGGAGCCAAGTTTCGTCAAGGGGTCCTATCAGATTCATCCACTAGAAGAAGCAGATTCTGGTTCGGATCACCGTCCGGTGTCGGCCGAATTTCGACTACAAAATAGGACGCCGTGAAATGGTCGGCCAATCGCGTTGCGCTGGATCGATCTGGATACTTCGTGGCTGTTATTTCAGCTGCAGGCAAATCAGGAAACTTTTCCCGCGAACATAGAGCCGTCCGCCGGAGACGACAGGCGCTGACCAGGCCGGGTAGTCCAGTAAGGGGACTGATTTTCCATCGCTCGACTTTTCGGCCAACTCGACCGCCGCGACCTCTTCATAACGTTCGGGGTTCACCTTGATCAACCGCAACGTTCCATATTCTGCCAAACAAATCAGGTGTCCGTCCACATAGAGAAGCGAACAGCGAGAGAACCCGGGTTGCGACCAACGGACCTTACCAGAAGACCATTCGAGGCACCGCAATTCAGCGTTTCCCGAATGGCGTCCACTGGAGGCGTACACGTACCCCTCATGGACAATGGGCGTATTCCAGTGTGTCTGGATCGATTTGTTGCGGGGTTTATCGAGATCGCTCCACACCACCTGGGGGTTTTTGCCCTTCTCGTGCCGCAAGAGTACGCCTCCGGGACCGTACGTTTCGGAAATCAAAATTTCGCGATCGACTACCACAGGATTGCTGGCGTTCACACTTTCCAACTTGTCGGATCGCCAGGGGAAAAAGAATTCTTCCGTGCCGTTGGCCGGATCGAATGCCAGCAGTCCGCCCCGTGTGAAGGCCAGGCAATGTGCTTTCTGGTCCCACTCCGCAATGATCGGAGACGCATAGCTGGCCAATTCATCGGAAAACTTATATTGAACGGAGCCAGTAAATTTATCAAAGGCGACGATTCCCGTACCGTTCCCGGAAACGAGGTCGATTTGTCCTGGAGGAAACTGATTCGATTCCTCGGGACTTCCTCCCACCATCACGATCAGCAGATCACCGTAGAGACAGGGGGTGCTGCCGACGCCGAAGAAGTTTTGGATGACGCCAAATTCTTTCTGAGTGTCCTGTTTCCAGACGATCGTTCCGTCTTTGGTGTTCAGGCAATGGAGCATTCCTTCGACACCAAACAAGTAGAGGCGGTCGCCATCGATGAGCGGCGCGCACCGAGGCCCTCGATCGTAGGAATAGAGGTCGTTGTATTCACTGTGGTAGGAAAAGGTCCAAATCAATTCCGCCGTCGCCGCGTCGAGGCATCGAAGTCGCGCCTGCTCCTCCTGGGAATCAAACTGGTAAAGTTTCCCGTCTTGGATCGAGCACATGCAATATCCTTCCCCCAAAGGCAATTTCCAACGGATGGGAGGTCCTTCAGCTGGCCACGACGTCTTGATGCCCGTTTCCGTCGATTTTGAATCTGCGCGTGGACCGAGAAAAGTCGGCCAATCTTCCGCGGACACGGAGGATGCGAGGCTACCAACGACGAGGAAAAAGGCCAAACGAACGGGAAGGGGAAGCGGCCAAAATCTCATGGGATTTCCTTGCGTTTGTGGCGGGGTCTCCGGCACGGTATAGTACGTCTCACCTTAGGATCGTAAAATAGGGTGATGTCCCTGACCATGGCCACCCCTTACGCTGTTCTCGATTTTAGTAACCGGCGAGCTACCCATGGATGACCTACCGATACGGCCTGGTATGGTGATCCCTGCGGCGGAACTGACGGTCCATTTTGTCCGCAGTGGCGGGCCCGGTGGCCAGCATGGCAATAAAACGAGCACAAAAGCGGTCGTCCGCTGGTCGCCGCAATCGTGCGAATTGCTCACGCCAATTCAACGTGCGCGTTTTATAAGGCAATTTGGCCATCGTTTGACCCAGACGGGTGAGTTGGTTTTAATGAGTGAACTGACGCGCAGCCAGCGTCAGAATCTCAATGATTGCCGCGATCGTCTGAAATCGATGATCGAATATGCCCTACAAACACCCAAGTCGCGCCGAGCGACCCGACCGACGAAAGGGAGTCAGATCCGCCGTCGGCGTGCAAAAGAACAACTTTCACAAAAAAAACAGGGGCGCACCGGTCCCTCGACTCATGATTAATTTCCGCATGGTGGATGCAATTCGTTAGTTTGCTATAATTACCGGAATAAGCAGCGGTCGGTTCGATCGTTGCAAACCTTAAAACGCGGATTGACTGTGGCGAAATCCAAATCCAAGCCAGAAAATATCGACGCGATCCTTAAGCAGTGGCCGTACGATCCCGAGGCCATTAGCGTGCGGCTCATACCTGCCGGCGTTAATCGCGAGGTTGTACAGATGCGCATTGAACTAGGGTTGCTGCAACTCGAGACTCGAGGCCGTCCCGATGGGACTCGCCCCTTCGACGCAGAGACAGTGCTTCATCATTTGAAGAGCCTTAGCGCTGTGAATGGCGAGCCGTATGTCATGGATGAGGCCGAATGTGCCGAAGCGGACCGTGAGTTTGTTCAGTTCTATCACCGCCGAATCTGCTGGCTCGCGTTACGAGACTTCCGTCGGGCGGTGGAAGACGCCGATCACACCCTGCAACTTATGGATGCCTGCCGTGAATTCTCACCAGACGTTAGTTGGACGTCGACGCACGAGCAGTACCGACCGTTTGTACTCTTTCATCGGACGCAAGCTGCCGCCCTGGCGTCACTCGATGAAGACTCCGCAGAATCTGCCATTGAGGCAGTTAACGAGGGACTTCAGCGGATCGGTTCCATTTACGAGGCGTCGGGCTCGGACGAACAGTTTGACGACGATGAACTCGTGCAACGACTCAAGGAATTGCGAGAGTCGTTGCGAGAGCAGTTTGCTGTGGGACGAACGCTGCGTGAGCAACTGGCCGATGCCGTTGCGGCGGAGCATTATGAACTAGCGGCAAAAATCCGCGACCAACTCGCCCGCACCGAGTCCTCCCCGGAATCTCGGCACGGTTCCCGTTAGTGCTCCGATCAGCCCAACCGTGGCTTCCCGGTCACTAATTTCCAAGTCAGTGCTTTTCCGGTCAGTGCTTTTCCGGTCAGTGCCGTGGTCAGGGAGTTCTGCGCGGCGAATGGCGATTTCCGGCGTTGCTTCGATGCCAATCCGGACGACGCCCCCTTTGACGCGCACCACCGTGATCACGACGTCGTTGCCAATTTGAATTTTCTCGCCTATTTTGCGCGATAAGACCAACATTCGTAGCCTCCAGTCGATGAGATGTTGAGATGAGCGAAAGCGAGTTCGGCGGCGATGGATCAATTTTCGCAGCCCGCTGGCCTTCTAAGTCTGATAGATGCACGCGGTGTGCCGATCGTGTTTCGATTTTGTGCTCTAAGTTGTAACTCGCTGGAAAGACTTGAGTTGCGCCGTAGGTTACCGATGCCAGCAGTCGGAAAGACGGCTAAAGATCGGCAAGAATTTCCACTTCTTCGTAATTTGGGATGAAGTTGCCGACTTCGACCGATGCTAGGTATCAGCGAGTCGAATTGCCGCTGGAATCGTTGGCTCGGCCCGATGCGGTGACGACCGATGGTAACCGATGGGGTAGCGGCCGGTTTCGCGAGTCGAGGTGTTCCAGCAGAATTCGCCGTACTTCCAGGACCGTTTTCGGGTGACGGTGGATGTCAATATGGTCGGCGGCCACAACAAGCTCCGAAGCAGCGTCATCGAGGTGTGCGTTCTCGAAACTCACCACGCCATCGCCATCCCCTGTCACCCGTCCCAACACGCCCTTTTCCTGAGTCCGTCCCACGATGTTGTGGATGGCGATGCGTGAGTTGCTACGAGCGTTTTGCAGGGTGGGCAAAATGACGCAGTCGGGTGCCATCGCTTCGATACTCGTTCTCGCGTCTAAGAGGTTGGGCGACTTGAGGACATCGTCTTGTTGGCGAAGTATCTTACGGGCTTGTTCATGTTCCAACGGAGGCATGATAACCCGTCGCCCCAACCACTGTGTGGCTGAATTGGAAAGGGTGCTACCACCGTGCGGGGTCGCGATCGTGACGATGCGTTGGATGGAGGGGTTGGCCGTAAAATACAGTGTGTTCCTTAAATAGGCAAGCACTTCAGGCGGAACGTCGACTTCCTGAATCGAATAGTCACTTACCAGATTCCAAAAATGGTCCCCGCTATCGATCACTTGCATCTCAGCAACCAGCCCCCCCATGCTGTGTGCCACCACCACCATCTTGTCAAGGTTCGTCGACTGCCGGTTGGGATCGACCGTGCTGCGGATACGCTCCAACTGCGAACGCAAGTGAGCCGCTGAAATCCAGAAGGATTGACCGGTCGGGTATTGATAGAACCAAAACTGGTAGTTTTGCCGAATGCGATCGGATCCGCGGAGGTCGTTGAACATTTCCATCCAGGTTGTGAGGCCTGACCACAGCCCGTGGACCATCAGTACGGGGATCTTGTCCGGATCGTAAGGCTCCAGCATGTAGATGCCAGCCACGGTCTGTGAAGATTTTGAATTCAACAATCCACGTGTGACATTTTCCGCTTCCTTAAAGAAGGGATTCTTGAGTGCATACGCTAAAGGAGTCGAGATATCGGTTTCGAGTGGTACCCGTCGGTGATTCACAAAAGTCTCTGTTTCGCGTCCACTGTCGTAGATCTCGAGGACGCAGTGATGATCGCGTTGAGCCGCATCGACACATCCATTTTCACAGGGCAGAACACGCAAGAATACGGTGACGGGGCAACTAATTCCCTGAGGGTAAAATTCTGCACCGGCATCGTGTTGTTGTTTTTGGCCGTAGACGCCAATCAACGGGACTCCTAGTCCGTACGTTTGGTAGACGTTCGTCAGTCCTTGTAGTTCGTAGTCGGATACGAAGCGAAAATGTTCAAAATCGCTGACATTCCGGTTGCCGCGTGCTACGACTTTGATGTCAAACGACTGAGTGGCGGTTTTGACGGGGATTCGGCCCTCGAGTTGCAGGTTGCCATTCTTGCAAATCATCCGTAATACGCTCTCCAGGGCGCCATTATAAAGGTCGCAGGCTCGTCGGAATTGCGGGTCGTAGGGATTTCTTTCCAAGTCCAGTCGTTCGTCCAGCAGGAAGATATAGGCATTGCCTACGGCGGCACCGTACATGTCCAACGCCTCTTCTCGGGATCCGTTTTGTTCCGCCCGTTTGCCGTTGATATAGCAAAGCTCGGCGAGTGCATACACATGTTCGGAAGAGGGCTCCTTGACTACAATTTCTTGCAGGTCTTGCAGCAATTCCTGGGGATCTTTGACCAGCTCTTCTTGCAGGTTGTATCTCCGTAGCAGTTGCGACGTACGTGGTGTTGCTTGAGGTCCTTTCCACGATAGTAACTGCAACGGTTGAGCCAACGGATTGTTAGGAATCTGGCGGAGTCGGATCCAGTCGGACGAGACACAGCCGCTCAATACGATCAGCACGGCAAGCGACCAAATTCGCGGCACGCGATGCCGGCCGCCTCGAACGGGCGTCCGGCTGTCCCAGGAGTTTTTTGCGGGCAAGTTCATCGCATGAATCTGACGGTCGGAAGTCGCTGTCGGCGTAATGCTGGCGAAAATTGTCGCCATTCATACTGGTAATGGTGGAGACCGTCAACACAGAACGTCGTGACCCCCGGTCGACTGATAGCATGGTTGGTCGTTCCCGCTGTCGCATAAGTGCTAGCAATTGGGGCGATTGCATGGACGCGGGCGCTAGATGGATATTCTCGGAAATGCAATCTTTTCTTGTGACCTAACGTGACACAGCCCCTACGTACCATGGTAGGGCGAACGGAGGAATCTTCGGCCGCATCCCCACGATTTTCGTCGTTCTTTACCATGCGAAGGAGTGTGCAGTTATGTTAGTTCTGAGTCGAAAAGTAGGACAAGAAGTGATCATTGCCGGGACAATTAAAGTGACGATCAGTCGCATTTCTGGCAGTCGCGTGGCAATTGGGGTCGACGCGCCAGATTCCATGCGTATTGTGCGTGGCGAATTGGCCCCGTTTGACAGTAAACTCATCGACCAAGATGAACTGGCGGGCCGGGACGACTTGGCGGGCCAAGTCGATTGGATGAGAGATTGGAGTGGCAACCGACGCCTTGGTACTAGCTTACCGTAGTCGCATCGGTCGGTCGATTTGCTGAGGTGGAAGCCAGGCCAGGGGACAGCGATTTCAGTCAATTCAAGACGGACGTTTCCAAGGGGTCGGTCAACGCGATTGCCTTGGCGCTCCGTGTCCATGGCGATCTCGCGTCTGTCGCGATTTTTGTATTTGAAAGAGTACTCGGTTAGGTCTTTGTCGAACCGCCGAGCGGCCACCATGCTGCGTTCTGTTGGATCAATGAAATATGCGCCGGCTCGAAGTATTCCACCCTTAAAGTAGATTTGATTTTCGTTCAGGGCTGACTGCGTCGATTCGGTTTGGCGAAAGCGAATGTCTCTTTGGGTGGGCTGCTGATCTTGATTGGCTGAAACGCAACAATTCGTTAGACGATCAGATACCGAAGATTGCGAGCTACATCGATATCGCACTGAAATTCGTCGGGTGCGTCCAACTTGACCTACCACTGGCCAGGTGGGTTCCATTCCTATATGCCGGGAGCGACCGGTTGACCAGGTAGTAGTCGGGGAACTGTCACCCGCAATCCAGCACAGATTCCGCGCATCAGGGCGGCTTCATTGGGCGCAATCGCTTGGTCGGCGGAAATGCTGCGACTGATCGCCAGCATGAGACTGCGTTTGGCGCGATGTGACAGTTGAGCCAACTCGCGGATCGCCGCCGCGACCTCCCGGGGTCCACACTCTTCGGGCGTACGTAGGACGAGTTCGATCTTTTCAAAATGGGCGATGGCGCGGTGGAACGCGTATTCTGCCGTTGGGCCTTCCTCGTGCCCGGCATAGACCAGGGCGGACACAACCGTCTCACAGGCGTCGCCAGTTTCGGCATAGGTGCCGTAACATGCCACAATTTTGGCTTTGGCTCCCTCACAATAGGGACGTAGTTGTTCGCGGAGACTCCAACGCATCCAGTCGATCGATACTGCGTTGTTCGACGGGGCCAGGACAGATTTTCGAATGCGGGCACGCGTGGATGTAGGCTGAGAATTCCAACAATCAAGGGCGACGTCAAACAGACGTAACGTCTGTTCGGGGGTCAAACGTGCCACGGCAGGTTGAATGGCAAGCACTGCGCGTGCGGTATCGACATCGGTGCCGGTCGTCAACTGCGCCAGTGTATCTTCGGATGCCAGGGATGTTTCGCTGACCAATGCCAGCAACAACAAATGACACCCCTGCGCCGACTCGCTCAAGTCGTGCAGTACCTCCGGGATGCTCGCATCAATGCCGTACAGATAGCTCGTGTCGGAATTGATCGAAAAGCAACTCGTGTCGTTGTCGCTGCTCGTTGGACGTTGCTGAGCCTGGCCACCTCCCACCAGTTGCATGGCTTGTCCAAGCGTGTCTGGAACCGGTCCTAAGGTAGTTTCGTCCTCAAAGAGTGGTATGCCGTTCCATTCAGGATCAAGGCGTCGGATGCGCTCTTCCACCGGCGGATGGCTCGACAGACTCTTAATAAGCAGTCTGGTAGTTGGACAAAAGAACATATGGTTCACTTCGGCGGCGAGTACCGACCGCACCTGTGTTCCGGCGCGATAACCGGCAATGACCTTCAGTGCGTCGGCAATACCCAGGGGGTTGCGCGTCAATTCCACCGAAGAAGCGTCCGCTAAAAATTCCCGTTGACGGCTAACTGCGGCCGAGATGATCAAGCCGCATAGGGTTCCCAGGCAACCCAGGACGATAAGTCCTGTACCCAGAATCGGTAGCAAGATCCCCATGACACATTTGCCGACAAAATCGTCCTCAAGATCAGTCGCTGTCTCCCATTGGTACTTAGCTATTTCGCACAGCCATCGCCCCAAGATATCGAGCGAGAAGACTCCATGGAGCACAATGAGCGTTCGCATGTTGAGCCGCATATCACCGTTCAGGATGTGGCTGCATTCGTGGGCGATGACTCCCTGCAATTGGTCTCGTGAAAGGTTCTCCAGGCAGCCTCGCGTAACTCCAATTACGGCATCACGAAGCGTGTATCCGGCGGCAAAGGCGTTGATGCCTAAGTCTTGGTCCAGGACGCACACATAGGGAGCTTGGATACCTGCGGCAATCGAGATTTCTTGCACGACATTCAGCAGTTGCCGCTCACGAGCCGGCATCTGATCGCCTTCCCGTACGAGCCTTGCATGCAAGAGTCCGGCCACAGCCACGCCCCCGCCATGCTGAAGCTGTTGGGCTTTCCAGGCACAGCCCAGAGAGATCGCAATCAACGTCAACGTGGCCGCGATGCCCATAACGCAGGGTTCAAAGACGGGCGGCGTGCTTTCAACAGCAAAGAGTCGCACGAGGAATACTGCGTACGTAACGACACAACTCGCCGTGAGCACCAATCCGATAAGGGCGGCCGTGAGCAGTACGATAAGGTACCGAGTCTGGGCGCGAGCCGATTTCTGACGCTCATGAAAGTCGCGCATGGCAGTATCCAGGGTGCGCTGATTGGGTGTGTGCTCGGGTTACACTAGCACGGCTTGTGGAGCGCTATGGATCTGTGGTTGATCATCAAAATCGAGTGTATTCACGCGTTGGGTATGTCCAAACCAGTTGGCAAACACGATTTGTGGGAACGACTCGCGATAGGTGTTGAAATTGGTGACCCAATCGTTGTAGGCCTGGCGAGCAAACGCAATCTTGTTTTCCGTGGACGTCAATTCTTCGGTCAGATTTGCGACCGACTCATTGGCTTTTAATTCGGGGTACGCTTCCATCACGACGGCCAAACGCCCCATGGCTCCTGTCAGCATCGATTCTGCTCCCATTCATGCTTGCATGGAAGACGAGTTGGTCGGGTCGGAAGCGGCTTTGGCTAGGCCGTTGGACGCTTGGTTGCGCGCCGCAATGACGGCCTCCAGTGTTTCGCGTTCGTGCTTGAGATAGGCCTTGGCAGCTTCTACCAGATTTGGAATCAGGTCATAGCGTCGTTTCAGTTGCACTTCGATTTGGGAAAAACCGTTGACATACCGATTCTTGAGTTTTACGAGTTGATTGTAGATGCCAATCGCTCCGGCTGCCGTAGCAAGGAGAAATACGCCGCCCGCAACGAGGGCACCGAAGAGTATTACAGCTGGGGTCATCGATGGGTTCTCCGCCAAGACTGGTAGAATGTCGCTTTGTTCGCACACTGGGGCAACGTGCCCACAGTAGGCCCTTCTCGTTGATAAGGGCTCACCCCCCTGGAAAGGGTAGTTCGCGCTGGAGGCGAAAGAGAGCCGACCTATCTGGAAGGCTAACAAGTTGCGAACTGTGTGTACCGAGAGTATCGGTTGTGACGGACAGACGGCGCGACGAGTGCTGCCGGCGGTCGACGACTTGTGGTCGTGGCAGTGCCGGAGGCAGATGCGTGTTGTGGTCTCGGCGATGGCTCCGACTTAATTACCGCGACGCGATTCGCGTCGCCGGTCGGATTCCTTCAGAATTATTTTTCGAAGACGCACAGCATTGGGGGTAACCTCCACGAATTCATCGTCCTCAATGTATTCCAAGGCCGCTTCGAGGCTCAGGCGACGGGGCGGTTTCAGCAGGATATTCTCATCACTGCCGGAAGCCCGCATATTGGTAAGTTTCTTCTCTTTGGCGGGATTGACGGTCATAACTCCCGACCGACTATTTTCACCGACGATCATGCCCTCGTAAATATCGTCACCCGGACCGACAAACATGTCGGCGCGTTCTTGTAAGTTGAACAGGCCAAAGCCGACCGCTTTCCCGGCAACATTGGAAATCAGCACACCATTGTTGCGTCGTGGTGGCTCGTCCAGCGCTAGGCGATACCCTGAAAATCGATGGTGGATAATGGCCGTTCCTTGGGTTGCGTTGAGTAGTCGGGTGCGCATACCGATCAAGCCACGTGCAGGAATGGAAAAAGAAACGTGCGTGAATTCGCCACGTGTTGTCATTTCCACCAATTCACCGCGCCGGTCACCGGCCATTTCCATCACGGGTCCCAGTTTCTCGGTAGGAACTTCGACTACGAGGTGTTCGAACGGCTCGTGTGTTTCCTTGCCGACTTGCAGCAAAATCACGCGAGGTTTTCCGATCGACAGTTCGTATCCCTCCCGTCGCATTGTTTCAATGAGTACGGAGAGGTGCAATACACCGCGTCCGAGCACGGAGAAGCTCTCGGCACCTTCGGTAGGTTTCACTTGCAGTGCCACGTTTCGTTCGAGTTCCCGCATCAAACGGTCGCGGATTTGGCGTGACGTGACGTATTTCCCGTCGCGCCCGGCCAAGGGTGAGTTATTGACAGCGAAAGTCATTTCCAGGGTCGGTTGGTCAACTTCCAGTCGTGAGAGCGCGCGGGGCTGTTCGGGATCGGTAAGCGTATCGCCGATTTCCAGGTCTTCGATGCCCTCTACGGCAACGACTTCGCCGGCTGTTGCCTCCTGTACTTCCTTGCGGTCAAGATTCTCGAAGACGTGGACGCGAGAAACGGTACACGGAGTGGTGGCACCGTCGCGTTGCATCAACATGACTTTTTGTTTGGGACGCAACTTACCCGAGCTGATGCGACCAATGGCGATCCGACCGACGTACTCCGACCAATCGAGTGTCGTGATCAACATTTGCAACGGGGCATCTTCTTCCACCCAGGGTCCTGGAATTTCTCGCAATACCATATCGAGCAACGGACGCATCGAATCGGTAGGTACTTCGGGGTCGGATGTCGCATAACCCTCTCGAGACGTGGCAAAGAGATACGGGAAGTCGGCAGCAATTTCGTCGTCGACTCCCAGATCGATCAACAGGTCAAATACTTCGTTCAGGACCTCCGTCGGACGTGCGTCGGAGCGATCAATCTTGTTGATCACGACAATCGGTTTGAGGCCCGCTTCCAAGGCCTTGGTGAGCACAAACCGCGTTTGCGGCATGGGGCCTTCGGCGGCGTCAATCAGTACCAAAGCGCCATCGGCCATACGGACAACGCGTTCCACTTCGCCACCAAAATCGGCGTGCCCTGGCGTATCGATGATGTTAATCTTGACGCCCATATAGGGAATTGCGATGTTTTTCGCCAAAATCGTGATGCCACGCTCCCGTTCCTGGTCATTTCGGTCCAGGATACAATCACCTTGAAGCTGTCCGCTGCGAAACTGGCCGCTCTGATGTAGCAAACAATCCACCAAGGAAGTCTTGCCGTGATCGACGTGGGCAATAATGACAATATTACGAAGATCCTGCCGTCGCATGCAAAAAGTTCTCGTGGAGAGTTGAGTGGGAAAACCGACGATTCATCTGGTCGGAAAGATAGGTGTAGCCCAGTAGGTTAGCACAGTTGGCCCTGCGGCGTAAAGCTTGGCCGGCAAAAGCCTATCACGTTGTAACGATTATCCGGTAGGTCGACGAACCAATGGTGCTAGCAATTCCCGCAATTTTCCGCAAATTGGGGCTCCCGGTTTATACTATTGAAATTCGGGAAGATTGGCTTAAATGGTCCCCCCGATCGGTGCGCTGCGAAAGTGATGCTGGGTTTGCCGGCTGAATTCATGAAACTTTCATCATTACCGTCGCTTTACCGGCACTTGAATCGGTTCACCGAAATCGTTGCCGTGCTCAGTAAGTACGGGCTCGCCGACTGGTTAAGCCGTCTAAATATCGACTTTGCACCGGGTCTATTGAAGGGGAGTGATGGCTCACCGTTAGCCAAGCATAGCCGTGAGGTACGGATCCGCATGGCATTGGCCGATCTGGGACCCACTTTCATTAAATTGGGGCAATTGCTCAGTACGCGTCCTGATCTCGTCGGTCGTGTCTTAGCCGACGAATTACAACAGCTACAGGATCAAGTCCCGGCCGATCCGCCCAATGAAATTCGCCAAATTGTGGAATCGGAGTTGGGGCAGCCCATTGCGGATCTGTTTCGCCAATTTGACGACCATCCCTTTGCGTCGGCTTCGATGGCGCAAGTTCACCATGCGACCCTCCTGACGGGCGAATCCGTCGTGGTCAAGGTACAGCACCCGAAACTTCAGGACCGCGTTCGCAGTGAATTGGATGTGTTGGCTGCGTTGGCGCAACTGGCCGAGCATCTACCCGAATTCGCGGCCTTCCGTCCCGTCGCTACGCTGGGGGAATTTCAACGCGCGTTACGTCGAGAGTTGGATTTTGGACGTGAGGAGCGGAACATGCAACTCTTTGCCTCACGCTTTCACGGCAGTAGTCAGGTGCGGATTCCTCAGCCGTTTACCGACTTTTGCACGTCGCGCGTCCTGACCATGGAGTACCTCGACGGAACCAAGTTAGTCGATTTTGCTCGCTTAGCTCACGATCCGGCAGAGTGCGAATTGTTGGCATTTCGCGGCGCCGAGCTGTTCCTGAAAATGGTTTTTCAAGACGGTGTCTACCATGCGGATCCCCATCCGGGCAACATTCTAGTTTTGCCCGGAAACGTCATTGGGCTTATCGATTTTGGCATGGTCGAACGGATCGATGAACGCCTGCGCGAAGATATGGAAGATCTGCTCATGGCGCTCGCCGGAAACGATTCGGCTCAGCTGTGTGCCATCATCTGTCGGATCGGTTCTGTTCCCGATGGAGTCAGTCAAGTATCCCTCCAAAGTGATTTGGCCGACTTTGTGTTGCACTATTCGACGCAGTCTGTAAAGTCATTCGGGCTTGGTAGCGCGCTGCGAGAATTGACGGAGATGATCTATCGTTATCGAATCGTGCTGCCGAGTCAGGTGGCCTTGTTGATTACGTTGTTCATCAAGCTAGAAGGGTCCGCCAAGTTATTGCAGCCCACGTTCAATCTATTGGAGGTGATGCGCCCGTTTCAACGTCAGGTGTGGCTCCGTCGGTTGTCACCCACGCGTCGCTTGCGAAAACTTCGACGACTCTATCAGGATCTCGAACACCTAGTTGAAGTGCTGCCACGTCGTATGCTTACGATTTTGGATCAGGTCCAAAGTGGAAAGTTTGACGTACACCTCGATCACCGTGGATTGGAACCCTCCGTCAATCGACTGGCATTGGGCTTGTTGGCCAGTTCGCTTTTCATGGGCTCGGCATTGATGCTCAGCCAGAATGTTCCACCCGTCATCTTTGCTCAGCCGAGTTCTTTTGGCTTGCATCGTGTTTCGATTATGGGTTTGTTGGGCGTGGCACTCAGTATGTTTCTGGGGATTCGGCTCTTGCGGGCGATCGGCAAGTCGGGGCATCTCGACCGACGCGATTAGCGTCAACCGACTCGGATCGTAGTGACACCGAACTTCCGATTAGGCGGCGCGCCTTCTGCCGTGTTCTTTCGCATCGGTGGGAATGGTTGCCGCAGCCGCGTCGGTGGCGTTCGGTTTTCGTCCCGTTGCCATGAGCCGTTGGGCGTCTCGCAGCAGACGATCCACGCGAGTCTCCAGACTCTCCAAGTCCAGCAGCAATTGGTCTTGCAGCGATTCGAGCTGGGCCAAGGTAGAAACGTGCAACTGCGAGTCGATCGTCATGCGCGAAGCGATAGCAAGCCGAGGTGGGGAAGGGGGGGGGCCGTGGACAGGACGCGGGGTACACGTTTACTGCAACTGTCAGCGAAAGAGAGATCGGCCTCAATCCCCGAGCGAATACAGATTCCTACGTGGAGTTGGTTCTGCGTAGGATGTAACGAATAGTCACCGTCTCTCACCGTGCTAGCGATGCAGCGACTGTGCCAGCGCAAGCTGAAGCGGAAAACGAATTGACATGATGTGTTGGCTTTTCTCGATTTGGGATTGCTTAGGACTCCTGTCGTACAACTTTGCGATCTCTGTACGACGGACATCCTGTCCGTCGGCACTTCTTGTTGATGCTTCGACGGACTAGAAGTCCGTCGTACGTCTGTGCGATCTCTGTACGATGGACATCCTGTCCGTCGGCCCTTAGTGTCGGTGCTTCGACGGACTAGAAGTCCGTCGTACAACTTTGCGATCTCTGTACGACGGACATCCTGTCCGTCGGCACTTCTTGTTGATGCTTCGACGGACTGGAAGTCCGTCGTACAACTGTGCGATCTCTGCACGACGGACATCCTGTCCGTCGGCTCTTAGTGTTGATGCTTCGACGGACTAGAAGTCCATCGTACAAGTGTGCGATCTCTGTACGACGGACATCCTGTCCGTCGGCCCTTAGTGTCGGTGCTTCGACGGACTAGAAGTCCGTCGTACGTCTGTGCGATCTCTGTACGATGGACTTCCAGTCCGTCGGCTTTCAGTGTCGTACGTTTTTCCAGTTGTCCTAGAAAAAAATCTCATCGACAGATTTTTCGATTGTCTTGCAGAGTCCCTCCAGGTCGAGATCATCTTCATCCAGTCCAAAGGGTTCTTCCACATGTTCGGCGACGATTTCCATGCCCAACATAAAATAGGCCGAGATAATTGTCAGCGGTACCGTCCACCAACCAAAGTCGTGAGCAATCCCCCAAGGTAACGATAACAAAAACAGGACGATGCACTGTCGGGCAAAGATCCGATACGAGCGAACGACCGGTGTGCGTGCGATCTTTTCACATCCGCCGCACACGTCAAGCAATAGGGCTAGATCCCTGTCAATCACTCGCAAGTCATCCCCGTCGACGGTGCCAGCTGCCTTCGCCTTGGCCACCCAGGCATAGATCTGATGGACAATCTCAGACGGTCGGTGATCCCAGTCTGAGCTGCCAGCATCCGCACGCGGGGAGATTCCGGGCGACGGCTTCCGCCGAAGATGCTCCATCAACACGCGGGGAAAACGAACCAAACGGTCCCGTAGGAACTCCGAGTCCGTTTGCGCCAGACTCGCCAGACAATCGAGTTTGATAGCCAAGTTTCTCGATGCATTGACCAGACCGCCCCACAACGTGCGAGCTTCCCACCAGCGCGCATAGGCAGTGTTGGTACGAAAAACTAGTAGCGCGCCGAGCACTAATGAGAGCACGGCGTGAAACTGCGAGGGTATATCACCCACATTGTGGTACGGAGATAATTCTTTCCAAACCGGCAATATGCTATAGAGCCCAACCAATAACGCTAACGAGCCAATATGAACCAGCGTACGGCTCGAGGCAAAAGGACGTAAAACATCTCGTAGGGGCATCCGAGTTCCTCATGTCTATTTGTTCAACTAGGTACAAATTATCGCAAGATACGATTTCGACAAGTTAGCACCTAGTAAGTGATGGTCGAAGTAAGTGTCATAAGATAGGCAGACGGGTCGCAGACCGCAGCCGGTTGAACCCGGATTGATCACGACAAAAAGTAGGCAGCAACAGGCAAGTCCTTTTCACGCCACAACTTACGCTGCAATGGCCAATGGGTGTATGTGCACCTTTGCGGGCTACGTTTCCTGTCATGGCCACCGCCGGTGTCGAGCCCCGGCCGCTCTACCGCCCATGGCCAGCGCTCCGGTGCGGAGCATGCCGCGTCGGCTTCGCCGCGCCTGTGAGTCGATATTCCGCATGAGGCAGTTACCTCACATTGGGCATCAGGTGCCAGAAGTCAGGGTGCCAGAAGTCAGTGGCTTGAGTCGAGTGCCTGCCAGCCTGCTTCGAACCGGCAGCCGTCACGCTGGGAATGTCGTTCCCTGTGATTATCGCGCAGTACCTACGTTCCAATGAATCCGATTCCTCCCGCCACTAACACTGTGTTCTGCGTTTCTATGGCAACTCGTTTCTCAAGGGCCGAAAAAAATCGCGCAAGTCAGTCGCCATTTCTTCGGCCCGTTCGTGAATGGCGAAGTGACCGCCCTGGGGATAGTCGTGATAATGAACGAC
>JAQCHP010000236.1 GCA_027619595.1 Planctomycetota bacterium | reverse complement strand
CCTTGATCTCCTAGGAGTTACCCCGAACTAGAGATTTAGACCGCATGTTCCAGAATCCATGCATTTCAAATCTGCCTCCATTGCCCATTTGAGCCTGCAAAATGCAGGCTCAAATCGCAAATTACCTGCTGAAATCCGGTTCAAGTTCGGTTTAGATAATATCACTCCGGCTGTCGAAATCACGCGGGGAAAACGGTTTTTGTGAGATTTCTCCGTGCACCAACCAACCCCGCATCGTCCGCCGCTCGAACGTCACCTCTCCGCCATCCGGCTTACCGCTGCTACGCAGTCGCGACCTGCGTGCCAACGCCTACTGGCTACGCTCACTTGGACTCATTCGCCTCGGGTTGCTTGGCAGACGGACTCAGAGCCAGCCGGAAGCCGGTGTTGCTCACGTAGGTCGAATCACCGTAGTACTTGCTCCCGTGAAACGTCGGTACGTTTCCGTAGCGGTACGCCGCCCGACTCCACGCCGCGCCACAGGTCCAGCCGCCCCCACGGAGCACCCGGAACAAGCCTTCAGGTGCCCCTTGAGGGTCTGTAACCGCAACGGATGGATAATCACCATGCCAATCTTGGCACCATTCGTAAACATTGCCATGCATATCGTAGAGCCCCCAGGGGTTGGGAAGTTTTGCACCTACGCGTTCTGCACGTGTGTCTCGCTGTGTATTGCCGTCAAACCATGCGTATTTCGTTAAATCATCCCGGCTGTCGCCAAACGAATAAGCTGTCGTCGTACCAGCACGGCATGCATACTCCCATTCTGCTTCGGTCGGAAGGCGATACTCCCTTCCTTCTTTCCCTGAAAGATTCCAGCAAAACGATACCGCATCATCAAACGATACACACGTGGCGGGATAGTCGCCAGGTTCTTTTTGTGCCTGTGGCTCAACCTTCCAAGGTTCGGTTTCCATTACCGCTTTCCATTCCCCTCGAGTCACCTCACGCACCCCAAGATAAAAGTCCTTACTGAGCGTCACTTCGTGCTCCTGCTCGTTGTGCCCCCCACCTCCTTCGAATCGACCTGTTTCATCGAGGGGCGACCCCATTCATGAACGTCCCTTTGGGACATAAAACGAGTTCCATCCCAATGCTATTGGTGATTTTCTTAGGGTGCTCCGTATCTTTCGGCTCCTCGCCAAATAATTGTGCAGCACATCCGATGAAGACTAGTAAAGCAATTGGGACTACTCGCATGAAATCTCGTCCTTATGGTTTGACCTTTGGATTGTCGCCCTGTCAGATGCCATCATTGATTCTCTTGCCTTGGACGATTCTTGCCGAGGCTTGGGTAGAGCGAGGTCCTTTTAGATAATATCGCTCGTGCTGTCGAAATCACGCGGGGAAAACCGTTTTTGGCCCAGTGGTACCGAGCTTGTCATGAGGTGCCAACTGAAGTGCGCATCGGCCCTCATTTCATCAGCAAGCAGGGGCAGAAACGTGAATCACCGTGTTCGACGCGAGCTTTTCAGGCCAAGGATTTCCGCGAGCAAGTAGTAGGACAGTGGCGTTCATCATTTTTGTTCGGGCAACTTGCCCAAAATCGCTGTTTTGAACAAGCGTCGCAATAATTGAGTCGCCAAATGGCACCTTGTGACGGCTTCGGTACCACTGGGCTATCCAGCTACACAGTGCCAACCAGCAACATTGGCACCCATGCATAACATGCGTGCGATGGGCAATCTACACAGAATGTGACAACTGCGAAATCTCGTTACTGCTGCGGATCTTTGGGTTCGGGCGTCGATTGGCCGTTCAAATGGCGACGAAGTTGCAAATCGACGTGAAATGGGTGTTGATGCCAGCGGCGTCCAGTCGTTAAGCTACCGCTTGGTCTCGCCGCTGGGGGCCGGAACCGTGGTGCCCTCCGCGCGGGGGCAGGAGTCTACCGCCCCTTTTGCCATGGGTGTCGCCACCCTGTTCGGTGTCCGGCCTGGCAATCTGGGAAAGGACGCTCAACGTGATTATCGCTGCATCAACAGCCTGTTTTCCGCATCTTTCGCTGATCGAGTGTTTCGATCGGCTCGTCGACTTGGAGTATACGAGCGTCGAAATCGCCATTCATGACGACGGCAAGCAAATAACGGCAGCCGAAGTGCTTGCCGATACGGAGTATGCCGCTCGGATCTGCCGGGACACACACCGTCTGAACCTGACCGGATACAGTCTCGATATTCACGCGACGGGGGAGGCGCACTTGGAGCAGTTCGCCGCCTGTTGCCGGCTCGCCAAAGCTACCAAAGTGGCGACTCTGACGATCCCTTCCTCTCCGTTGGGGACTCCGTTTAATGAGGAAGTCGAACGGCTACGCAAACTGGTCGAAATCGCCGACGTCGAATCGGTTCGGGTTGGGATCCGCAGCCAACGGGAACATTTTTCAGAAGACCCCGATACCGTCGTAGTCCTATGCGACAACGTCCGCGGTTTGGGCGTTTCCCTCGACCCGAGCCACTACATGAACGGGCCCCACGCACGCCGTGGCTACGACCAACTCTTCAAGTACGCATTTAACATTTACCTCAGGGATTCAACCAAGGACAAGATCCAAGTTCGGGTCGGCCAAGGGGAAATCGACTACGGTAAGTTGATCACACAACTCGAGAAAGTTCACTACAATCGTGCCTTATGCGTCGATATCGTTCCACAGGACGAAGTCGACCATGCGTCGGAAATGCGAAAGTTACGAATGCTGTTGGATTCGTTGTTGTAGACGCCGGTTTCTTGTGCATGTTATTGCCAGCATTGCATTTTATTTTGGGGAATGATTCAGATGTCGCAATATCGTCGACGGTGCAAATGGATGACATTCGGGTTGGCAATGCTTCTCGGAATTGGTAGCTGCCCCGCCCTGGCCGACACTGCCGCGAAAGGAAAGATGACGTTGAAAACCGAAACCTTTGGCCAATCCAAGAGTGGCAGTGCCGTTACCCTTTTCACCTGCACCAATACCAATGGGCTGGTGCTAAAACTGATTGACTATGGGGCCATTGTGGTCGCCATGGAGACACCAGATCGCTCCGGCAACTTGATGAATATTAATTTTGGATTTCCGACTCTTGAGGGGTACTTGCAGCGGCATCCCTATTTCGGAGCCACGGTCGGTCGGTTTTGCAACCGAATTGCTGGCGGAAAATTCACATTGGAAGGCAAGACGTATCAATTGGCAACCAACAATGGCCCCAATCACTTGCACGGCGGTGTTCAGGGATTCGATGCCAAAATGTGGAAGGGGGAACCGATTGAAACGTCACATTCGGTTGGGGTTCGTTTCACCCTTTCCAGCCCCGATGGAGACGAGGGGTATCCAGGGCACGTTACGGCCGTTGCCACGTACCAGCTCAACAATGCGAATGAACTTACCGTCGATTTGGAGGCGACGACCGACAAAGCTACTCCGATCAATCTAACGAACCACAACTATTGGAATTTGGCTGGCGTTGGCCACGGCAACATTCTGGACCATGTACTAACCCTCGCCGCCGACAAGTACTTGCCCGTCGATAGCACGTCGATCCCTACGGGGGAACTCGCGGACGTCGCCGGCACGCCAATGGACTTCCGGGAGCCCCACATCATTGGTGCGCGAATTGCACAGACGGGCGGGAATCCACGAGGTTACGATCATTGCTACGTGATCCGCGGAGCTGCCAACAACCAGCTCAAGCTGGCCGCGCACGTGAAGCATCCCGGCACAGGACGTGTATTGGAAATTCATACGACCCAACCCGGAGTCCAGTTCTATAGCGGAAATTACCTGGACGGTCAGCCTGCCTCGGGCGGCTTCGAGAAACATGGCGGGTTTTGTTTAGAAACCCAACATTTTCCGGACTCCCCCAATCGCCCGGAATTCCCGACAACGATTCTCAAACCTGGGGAGAAGTTCCGCCAGACTACGGTCCACAAGTTTTCCGCTGAATAGGGCCAAACCAAGCCCACCCAACTCTCAAAGCGGAAAAGTGGCCTTGTTGGTGGATTGCTTGCGCGGTTTACCGAATTTATCGCTATTCTCGACACTCCTTGCTGAACGCCACCATCTGGTTCCCAGGCTCTGCCTGCCGTGGCGTCGTTGGATCCAAGGCTTCGGGAGGCAGAGCCTCCAAGACAGTACGTTCCCAGGCAGGAGCCTGGGAACGAGCGTGTTCGAGGTGGCGTTCAGCGAGGAGTGTCCTGTTTTCGGACGTACATCAACGTCAGCTGCAGCGGTATCAAGAGCAGGTTCCCCAGAAGTGACGCCAGCATGGAGAGACTCACTAAGACGCCAAAGTAGACAGTGGGCATGAAGTCGCTTGAACAAAGCACTGAAAAGCCAACGATTAACGATAGCGTACTCAGGACTAACGCTTGACCAACATTCGATTGAGCCAATTGCAGGGCTTTGAGCGCATCTCCGCATTCTTTCAGTCCGCTTCGAAAGTCAGTTAAATAGTGAATCGAAGCGTCGATCGAAAGTCCCAAAGATACAGCGGCGATCATCGCCGCGCCCATATTCATCTTCGCAGTGGTCAACCCTAACCACTGCTGCCATCCCATCAATCCCATCACGCTCATAATGGGTAACACGTTAGGCACCATGGCAATGAACACCAAACGTGGATCGCGAAATGCACACAACATTACTAGGGCGATGCCGACAATCGCCGCCAAGAACGTCGTCCATTGGTCGCTCAGAATACTTTCAATAATACCGGCCAAGAGCACAAAAAAGCCGGTCACTCGTGCTTCCGGAAAATGCTGACGTGCAATGCGGTTCAAGTCACGGATCAGCAATTGTTTCTCCGCTGCGGGCTGACGTTCTCGGGCTCGTAGCATGATACGAAAAAACGCTTCTCCCTGCGCATTTTCCGCATAAAGGGCATGAAAAAACTCTGGCAGCATCGACCGAAGTTGCACAATTGCTGCTTGCAATGCCACGGCTCGCACCATGGACGGTTCCACATCACCTCCCGTCGGCTCATCCATGATCGCCCGCAATGCATCGTCGAGACTAAGGATCTTCGTCAATCCGTTGGCAGATCCGGTGTTCGAACTGGCACAAGATCGTTCCAAGTCCCGCCGCAATTGGCCGATTTGATTGAGAAACTCCCAATTCAAGACTCGGGGCGCAGGGACAACTATGTCGCACACACCCGCC